>NZ_CP079863.1:0-314661 GCF_025263485.1 Mycobacterium sp. SMC-2 | reverse complement strand
AGCAGGGCCAAACCCTCCTCGAGGTCCAGCGCCGTGTTCATGTCGTCGAACGCCAGGCCCAGCTGGACCATGGCGAAGGCCACCTCCGGCTGCAGGCCCACGATCACCGTGTCCGCGCCGCGCAGCCGGGTCATGTGGGCAATTGTGCGCAGCGACCGGGCCGCGAAGGAGTCCATCACGTCGATGGCGGTGACGTCGACGATGATGCCCTGTGCGCGGAACCTGCTGACCCGCTCCATGAGGTCGTACCGCAGCCGTTCGGTCTCGGAGTCGGTGAGTGCCGACTGCACCGTTGCGATCAGGATCGCGCCCTGCTTCAGGATGGGGACTGGCATGAGGTGCTCGCGCTAATCGTGTTTACCCCGTGGTCTCGCCGGTGCGGGTGACTTCGTAGCCGAGCAGCCGTTCGGCTTCCTCGATACCGCCCTGCAGGTCGCCGACGGCGTTCATCTTTGACAGGTCCAGCCCGATCGTCACCAGCGTCAGGGCGATTTCCGAGGACAGCCCCGTGATGATCACGCTCGCACCCATCAGCCCCGACGCGTCGACCGTCTGCACCAGGTGGTTGGCCACCGTGGAGTCGATGGTCGGCACACCGGTGATGTCGATGACCACCACCTTCGCGCGGTTGGCGCGGATGGCCCGCAGCAGCTGCTCGGTGACCTGGCGGGCGCGTTGGCTGTCGAGCACGCCGATGATCGGCAGAATCAGCAGCTGCTCGCGCACCTGCAGCACCGGCGTCGACAGCTCGCGGATCGCCTCCTGCTGCTGGCGGATGATGCGCTCGCGTTCCTGCACGAAGCTGACGCCCACGGTGTTGGCGATGCGGTTGGCCGCCGGTTCGTAGGCGTCCAGCACCCGGTTGAGCATGTCGAAGTCGGTCTGGTACTTCTCGAACAGCGACCGCGCGAGCACGTCACGCAGCAGCAGCACGATGCCGAGCACCTCGTCGGTTTCGACGCCCCGCGGGATGATGCGCTCCGAGAGGTCGCGCGCGTAGTCCTGCAGCGCCTCGACGCTACCGGTCTCGAGCACTTCGACGTAGCTGTCGTACACCGTCGTCGCCTCGGAGAAGATCTCCTCCGGGGTCATCGCGGTGAGCAGCTCGGCCTCGGTGATCCTGCGGGCCCACTCCTCGCGCAGGACGGTGCGGTTCTGCCGCAGATGCTGGACCAGCTGGGGTAACAGGCCCTCGCTGGAAACGCTGACCGCCTGCGCGGTGGCACCCGAGCTGCTGAACTCCGACGGCGAATCTGACATGTGGCCTCCCGACTGCCGGTCCGCGCCCCGCCCCGCCCTTGCAGGCTAATTTTTCGAGACTAGCGTGGGTTGCCGCGGGGCAGGTGTTGAGGGCATATTCTTCTCGCAGTTCGGAACGCAGGCTAGGCTTGCACCACACCTGAAGCCCCCAGGACAAAGGATCCCCATTGTCAGCTCCCGATTCGATTACCACGTTGGTTGAGGACCACGATGGGGTTTCTGTGGTCAGTGTCAGCGGAGAAATCGATCTGGTCACGGCGCCGGCCCTGGAACAGGCCATCGGTGCGGTAGTTGCGGAGAACCCGACGGCGCTGGTCGTCGACCTTTCCGCAGTGGAGTTCCTCGGTTCGGTGGGGCTGAAGATCCTGGCGGCGACCTACGAGAAGCTGGGCAATGCGACGGGGTTCGGCGTGGTTGCGCGCGGTCCGGCGACCAGGAGGCCCATTCACCTGACCGGGCTGGACAAGACCTTCCCGCTGTACCCGACGCTGGACGACGCCCTGACCGCGGTTCGCGACAACAACAACCGTTAGTCGCTCGATCCCGGTATCCGCCGTTGCGCGGCAACCTTTTTGGCGAAACTTCCGACGTTGCGTCGCGCGATATGTGGACTTCAAGCGGGCGGAACGCCGGACGCGATTCAAGTTGAAGGCGTAGCGATTCTCGCGGCCCTTGCGAGCGAAACGGCGCTGGCGTCCTCCACAGGTGCGATGATCACGGCTATGGACGTCGATCACCCGCAAGACGATCAGCGGTGGGATAGCCGCGAGCGGGGCGAAACAGAAGTCCAACGGCTGGACCGCAATTGGAACAGCTTGCTGCAAGAGCTGCGCGTGGTCCAGACCGGTGTGCAGCTGCTCACCGGCTTTCTGTTGACGCTGCCCTTCCAGCAGCGTTTCGACGTTCTGAGCCCGCTTATGCGCAACTTCTACCTCGCGACGGTGGGGTGCTCGGTGGGCGCGACGGTGCTGCTGATCGCCCCCGTCGGCATGCACCGGCTACTGTTCCGGCGGCATCGCCTGCAGGTGCTGGTGTCCGCCGCGCACCGCTGTGCGTACGCGGGGCTGGCGCTGCTCGGCATGGCGCTGACCGGGGTCACGATCATCGTCTTCACCGCCGTGGCCGGGCGCAGCCCTGGCCTGATCGCGGGAGTGTGTGCGCTGACGCTGTTTACGTTGTTCTGGTGGCTGCTACCGCTGCTGCTGCGCACTCGCGGAAGGTAGCGCGAGCTCGGCGATACGGGTCGAGTCCAGGTGATCGAGCAGGTCTTGGGGATCGGCGAAGATCGGTGACGCACCCGCCGCCTGCAGCTCCTCGCGGGCGATGCCGCCGCTGAGCAATCCGATGCACGGCAATCCGGCGCCCGCCGCGGCGTGCGCGTCCCACACGGCGTCCCCGACGAACACGGCACGGCCGGCTTCAACCCCGGCCCGCTCCAGCGCGATCTGCACGATGCCCGGTTCGGGTTTGGCGGTGTCGACGTCGCGCGCGGACGTCGTTCCGAAGATGACGTCGTCGCAGTCGAGGACCTTGCGCAATATCTCGAGTTCGTCGTCGGGCGCCGAGGTGGCCAGCACGACCTGCAGGCCCAGGTCGGCCACGCGGTGCAGCAGTGCGCGGGCGCCGGGCAGCGGCGCGAGCAGGTGGGTGCTCTCCCGGTAGTAGCGGCTGTGCCCGTCGCTCAGCCGCTCCTGAACCTCGTCCGGGGCGTCATCGGAGAGCGTGCGCACCAGCGTGGAGCCGTCCATGCCGATGCAGCGGTGGATCTGCCAGGCGGCCACCGGTAAGCCCTCGGCGTCGAAGGCGCGTCGCCACGCGTGGACATGCAGATAGTTGGAGTCGACCAGGCTTCCGTCGACGTCGAACAGAACGGCGGGTTTCATCTGCGCGGCATACCCGGATCGGGGCCGGCTGACACCGGACTTCGTCGCCGTTTGGGTTTGCAGGCGGCGGGTAACCGCCATGCGTGATCCGCGAAACCGTAGCGATTCCTTAGCCTCGGTGCTCGGCTCGGGCGGCCGTTATCGGAGAACCGCATATCATGCGAATCCATCTGGTACACAGGCGTTCTCACGAGGAGCGAAGTTGAATTCCCACAACCGTGACCCGGTAGACCATCAACGGACCGCCCGTCAGCACGCCGGCGAAACCGTGACGAACGGCGCCAACGCGCCCGGCCTGGCCGGCTCGGCCGTCGCGGTGGCCGCCCTGATCGTGGGTTTGTTCGCGCTGGCGACCGGGCACTTGTCCGCGGGTCTGACGGCCGTGATCCTGGCGGCCGCCCTGGGTGCGGCGAGCGCGGTGTGGTTGGTGCGCATGCACCGCAGGGTGCGCGACGCCGAACTGGCCTGGCACGCCGCGAATTCCGACGAGCCCGCCCCGCCGCCGACCAGTTGAGCACTGTGAGTAACGGACACCGGCCCGGCCGCCGAGACGTTTGATCGCGGCGATGACCGGGTAATAGCGGATCATGGTCGCGCCCGTTTCGTTGCGAGCAGCAAACTATTCGGTCGAGCATGAGCATGATGTCGCCCTGCTCGGCCTCGTGGCCGTGGTGGTCTGGGCGGTCAGCCTGGCGGTGGGCCTGTTCGAGCTGCTGGTGGGGCACGAAGGGGTGGCCATCGTGGCGCTGGTCGTGTCCGTCGTCGCGCCGTGGTTGGGGCTGACCCTCGCGCATTACCCCGCGGTTACCCGGCACCTGAGGCGGCTCAGCGTCCGGCGGCGCGACTTTTTCGAACCGGTCGGTGTAGCTCGCGGCTGAATGGGGTACTGCCTGCGCCACGGGATGAGTACAGGAAAGTGCGTCAACCCCGGTGATTAGCAGGAAAGGAACTGCCATGCCGACCGTAAGCGACTATGACGCACGCCGGGTGTCCGACATGGAAACCCAGGACAAGTCCGCGATAGGCGAGCTAGCGCCCACCTTGCAGGGACCCGCCACCGCGGTGGTCGACGAGGATCCCAACGATGTGCACTTCTTCGAGCTGCCCGGCGCCGACCTGTCCGACGAAGAGCTGTCGGTGACGGTTATTCCGCAGCGGTCCGACGAGTTCACTTGCTCGAGCTGTTTTTTGGTGCAGCACCGCAGTCGGCTGCGCACGTCCAGCGCGGGGCTGTCGATCTGCGCCGACTGCGCGTAACGTCCCCCGCCCATTGACCGACCGCGTTGCCGCGCAACCGTTTTCGCTCGGGGGGCTACCGGATCGACGCGGGTACGCGAATTCGCCGTCCACATCGGCGCAGTCGACCAGCGGGTCCCATCGTCGTTGTAGCGCCGCGCGCAGGCGCGAAATCGATTCAGGCCCGCGCCCATTCGCGGTCACACACGGCCCAAGGCCGGGTGACGGTCGCCCAGTCCGGTTCGCCATTGCCGGGCTCGCGGATCACGTGGGCGGACGTGTCGCCGCGGCCGGGGCGGGCGCAGACGGCGCGGTAGGGCCCCGCCGGCTGGTTCTGCATGAGCCGCAGGTGTTCCGCGTGGGTGAACGGCACGGTCGCCAACGACCGGGGGGACCGGGCGCGGATTGTCCGACCACAACAGACCACAGGTCACCGTGGCCACCGCCGTGACGATGGCCAGGATCGTCGTGGCGATGTCCCACCGCCAGTTCGACGGGAGGGCCGCCCCGCCTTACCAGCGCCATGGCGGGCCGAGCTCAATCGCGCAGCCGCCGCGGTGTCAGACTCCGCGGTCAGCCGTCATACCGGCTAACAAGACTGAGTCGGGGTGGCGGGATTTGAACCCACGGCCTCTTCGTCCCGAACGAAGCGCGCTACCAAGCTGCGCCACACCCCGCTTGAAGCTCCGACAGCCTATCGCACCCGCCCATCGCCTGGCCAAACCGCGGTGTGGCGGATCACCTCCACAGGCAGGAGCGCTCGAACTCCGCCAGCGCCTCGGCGGGGCCGCTCGGATCGAGTCCCTGCGCGCTGACCCATTCGTCGCTGAAGTAGGTGTCGCGGTAACGGTCGCCGCTGTCGGCGAGCAGCGTGACCACCGAACCGCTGCGGCGCTCGGCGACCATCTCGGCGAGCAAGCCGAAGGCACCCCACACGTTGGTGCCCGTCGAGGGCCCCACCCGGCGGCCCAGGACGGCGCTGACGTGGCGGGCGGCCGCGATGGACGCCGCGTCGGGCACCGCCACCATCCGGTCGACCACGCCGGGCAGAAACGACGGCTCGACCCGCGGCCGCCCGATGCCCTCGATCCGGGACGAGGTCGGCATCACGACGTCGTAGCGGTCCTCGGCGTAGGCGGGGAAGAACGCCGAATTCTCCGGGTCGACGACGCACAACCGGGTCGCGTGCCGCCGGTAGCGGATGTAGCGGCCGATCGTCGCGCTGGTGCCGCCGGTGCCCGCGCCGACCACGATCCACTCCGGAATCGGATGCGTCTCCTCACCCATCTGCTCGAAGATCGACTCGGCGATGTTGTTGTTGCCCCGCCAGTCGGTGGCGCGTTCGGCGTTGGTGAACTGGTCCAGGTAATGCCCGCCGGTGTCGCGCGCGACGCGCTCGGCCTCGGCGTACACCTCGCTCGAGTTCCGCACGAAATGGCAACGGCCGCCCTGGGCTTCGATCAAGGCCACCTTGGATGAGCTGGTGGACGCCGGCATCACCGCGACGAACGGCAGACCCAGCAGCGCCGCGAAGTAGGCCTCCGACACCGCCGTCGAACCCGACGAGGCCTCGACCACCGTGGTGCCCTCGTTGATCCATCCGTTGCAGAGCGCATACAGAAACAGCGATCGCGCCAGCCGGTGCTTGAGGCTGCCCGTGATGTGTGTGGTCTCGTCCTTGAGGTACAGCGCCACGTCGACATCCGCGCCCCACGCCGACGGCAGCGGGTAGCGCAGCAAGTGTGTGTCCGCACTGCGGCGGGCGTCGGCCTGGATCAGCCGGACCGCGTTGTCCGTCCAGCACCGCGAGCGGCCGCGGACCGCGATCCGGGCCCGCTCGGTCAACGCACCGAAACTGTTGGCTGCGAACGGCTCAGGTCGCTGGCCGAATCGCGACCGCCCATCGGGGTGGCGATCAGCGTCAGCAGGGTGGCCTCGGGCCTGCAGCAGAAGCGCACCGGCGCGAACGGCGAGGTGCCGATGCCGGCGGACACGTGCACGTGCATGTTCGCGCCCCACCGCGACGGTCCCTTCGCGCGGGACCGGTCCAGGCCGCAGTTGGTCACCACCGCGCCGTAGCGCGGCAGGCAGACCTGTCCGCCGTGGGTGTGTCCGGCCATCACCAGTTGGTGGCCGTCGGCCGCGAAGCGGTCCAGCACCCGCGGCTCCGGGGAATGGATCAGCCCGAGGCGCAGGTTCGCGGCCGGGCTGGCCGGACCCGCGATCGTGTCGTAGCGGTCCCGGTCGATGTGCGGGTCGTCGACACCGGCGGCGGCGATGTGCAGGCCGGCCACCTCGAACTCCCGCCGCGTGTGGGTGAGGTCGAGCCAGCCGCGCTCCGTGAAGGCCGCCCGCAGGTCCTGCCAGGGCAGCGGCTCACCGAAGACCCGGTGCGACGGGTTGGCCAGGTAGTTCAGCGGGTTCTTCAGGCGCGGGCCGAAGTAGTCGTTGCTGCCGAACACGAAGACGCCCGGCCGCGACAGCAGGTCCCCGAGGGCCTGCACCACCGCCGGCACCGCCTTGGGGTGCGCCAGGTTGTCGCCGGTGTTGACCACCAGGTCGGGTTCCCAGTTGCTCAGCTCGCGCAGCCAGGCCTGTTTGCGGCGCTGGCCGGGCAGCATGTGGAGGTCGCTGATGTGCAGTACCCGCAGCGGTGTCGAGCCGGGCGTCAGGACCGGCATGGTTATCTCGCGCAGGACGAAGGCGTTGCGCTCCACGACGGCGGCATAACCGATGCCGGCGACGGCCGAACCGAGCGCGGCGGCACCCGCGCGCACCAGCTTGGGCAAAACATCAGCCATGCTGGCAAGCCTACTGCCGGTCGCGCCTTGGCAGCGTACAGCGTGCGCCGCGGGGCCAAAGTCGCCAAGCCTACGGGGGCGGCTGCCCCGGCGGAGGCGGCGGCGCCAGCAGCGGAATGGTGATCGGGGGCAGGCCCGGGATCTCCACCACCTGCGAGCCGACCGGCACCGGCGCGCCCTCCGGGGGCGGCGGCGGTGCCGGCGGGATGCCGTTGCTGACCTGGATGGTGATGATCGACCCGGGGATCGTCGCGCCGCTCGGCGAGGTTCCGACCACCTCGCCCTGCTTGGCGGAGCTGTTGACGAAGTTGTTCTGGTCGTTGACCTGGAAGCCGGCTTCCTTCAGGCGGGTGCGGGCCGCCTCGATGTCCAGGCCGGCGACGCTGGGCACCCGCGACCCGGGCGAGCCGTCGACGTAGCGGGGGTCGGTGGGCGGCAGCTGCACCGGACCGAAATTGGTGGCGATCGGCTTCATCGCCGTGAACCAGGTGCGGGCCGGCTCGTTACCGCCGTACAGGTCGCCCGCGCCGCAATGGCGCAGCGGCGCCGAGCACAAGTCGGTCGGCGTTGTCGAATCGTCGTAGATGTAGTTGGCCGCGGCGTAGTGGTTGGTGAAACCCACGAAGCCGGACGAGCGGTGCGCCTCGGTGGTTCCCGTCTTACCGGACATCGGCAGCGTCCAGCCCGCGGCGCCGGCCGAACCGGCAGCCGTGCCGCCGCCCACCGCGTCTTTGCTCATCGCGTTGGCCAGCGTGTTCGCCAACCCTTCGGGCACCACCTGGTCGCAGGTCTCGGTCGTCACGGCGACTTCGTTGCCGTGCCGGTCGATCAGCTTGTCGATCGGGTTGGGCGGGCACCACGTGCCGCCGGAGGCCAGCGTGGCCGCGACGTTGGACAGCTCCAGCGCGTTGACCTCGATGGGGCCCAGGGTGAACGAGCCGATGTTCTGCCGTTTGACGAAGTCGGCCAGGCTCTCGTTGCTGTCGGGGTTGTAGTCGCGGGCGGTGCCGGGGTCGGCATAGGACCGCAGGCCCAGCTTGATCGCCATGTCCACCGTGCGGGTGACCCCGACCTGCTGGATCAGCTTGGCGAACGCGGTGTTGGGCGAGGTGGCCAGCGCCTCGGTCACGTTCATCGACCCGCGATAGTTACCGGCGTTGACCACGCACCAGTTGTCCTTGGGGCAGCCCCTGGCCCCGCCGCTACCCAGGCCTTTGGCCTGGAACCGCGCCGGCACTTCGAGCGTGGCGTTGATGCCCATGCCCATGTCCAGCGCCGCGGCCGTGGTGAAGATCTTGAAGACGGACCCCGCGCCGTCGCCGACCAGGGAGAACGGCTGCGGGCGCATGGTTTGACCGGCATCGACGTCCAGCCCGTAGGTGCGGTTGCTGGCCATCGCCATGACCTTGTGCGACGTCTTGCCGGGCTGGATCACGCTCATCACGCTGGAGATGCCCGGCAGCGTGGGACTGGCGAACTTGTCGATGGCCTCCTTGACCGGGGCCTGCACGTCCGGGTCCAGCGTGGTGCGGATCAGGTAGCCGCCCCTGGCCACCTGTTCTTTGCTGATCCCGGCCCGGGAGAGGTACTCCTGGACGTAGTCACAGAAGAAGGCGCGATCGCCCGCCGCGATACAGCCCCGGGGCAGCTCGTTGGGCTGCGGCAGCACGCCCAGCGGGGTGGCCTTGGCGGCGCTCAGCGCGTCGGCCTCCTGCGGGATGTTCTCGATCATGGTGTCCAGCACCAGGTTTCGTCGCGCCAGCGCGCCCTCGGGATTGGTGTAGGGGTTGAGTGCGCTGGTCGACTGCACCATGCCCGCGAGCAGCGCCGCCTGCTGCCAGTTCAGGTCCGAGGCGTTGATGCCGAAGTAGGTCTGCGCCGCGTCCTGCACGCCGAACGAACCGTTACCGAACGACACCAGGTTCAGGTAGCGCGTCAGGATCTCGGGTTTGGTGAAGGTCTTGTCCAGCGTGAGCGCCATCCGGATCTCGCGCAGCTTGCGCGCCGGGGTGGTTTCCACCGCGGCGCGCTTCTCGGCGTCGGTCTTCGCCGTCACCAGTAGCTGGTAGTTCTTGATGTACTGCTGTTCGATGGTCGAACCGCCGCGGGTGTCGACGTCGCCGCGCGCGTAGCCGGCCAGCCCGGTCAGGGTGCCCTGCCAGTCCACCCCGTTGTGTTCGGCGAAGCGCTTGTCCTCGATGGACACGATCGCCAGCTTCATGGTGTTGGCGATCTTGTCGGTGGGCACCTCGAACCGGCGTTGCGAGTACAGCCAGGCGATGGTGTTGCCCTTCGCGTCGAGCATCGTCGACACCGCGGGCACCTCACCCTCGAGCAGTTGGGCCGACCCGTTGGCAACGACTTCGGAGGCACGGTTGGACACCAGACCCAATCCGCCCGCGAACGGAAACATCAGCGCCGTGGCGACGACGCCGGCCAAAAAGCAGTACCCCGCAAGCTTGAGGATCGTGAGCAGGGCCTGGGGGCGGTCTGACATGGCTACTACAGTAGCGGCCTCCAGTCACGCCGCCACGCTGCGAGTTCGCCCCCTTTTTCCGCTGTCATTGACCAGCGCTTTACCGTCGCCGCTGCGATAAAATTTGCACCTGCGTCAGTGAGCGAACACCGCGACCGCCTGTCCAAGATCACTTCTTCGCCTATCGCATCTGAGCGAGACGGCACGCCCGTCCCAAAAAAAGCGTTATCGGACTGTTGCGCAATTGGCAGCTGACCACCTAACTTAGACACACGGTGAGATTCAGGTAACACCGATGTACACAGTGTGGCGTAGATCGCAGGTGAAGATCTGCACCCCAGGAGGCGGCCGCGGGAGCGGCCGGTAGGGAAGGGAACAGTTCGTGTCAGCAACACGGCCTGCGGCGCGTAGGACAAACATTGCGGCCGCACAAGGGGTACTCCGCAGCGTTGATGCAGAAGAACGGATCGCCTGGGTTTCCAAAGCACTGTGCAGAACCACCGACCCCGACGAGCTCTTCGTTCGGGGGGCGGCCCAGCGCAAAGCGGCCGTCATCTGCCGGCACTGCCCGGTGATGCAGGAGTGCGGGGCGGACGCGTTGGACAACAGGGTCGAGTTCGGCGTCTGGGGCGGCATGACCGAGCGTCAGCGCCGGGCCCTGCTCAAGCAGCACCCCGAGGTGGTGTCCTGGGCGGACTTCTTCGACAAGAGGAGAACCCGCAGCGCCGGCTGACCCCCGGGGGGCCGGCGGCTCCTAGCGCAGGGGCCCCTGGGCCGTGGCGCGGGCCGCATCGTCGCCGGCCGACGTGATCTGATCGGCGAGCGCGCGCAGAGCATCCAGATCCGAGACGTCGAACGGCAGCGAGGGAACCCCGATCACCGGCACGTGCGGGTTGGCCCCGGTGAACCGCGACAGCAACCTGATTTCCCGTTTGGCGGTCTGCGCGCGGTCGGCATGAATCCTGAGCACGGCCGCGGCCAGCGACGCCGCCTCGGAATCCGGGTGGTCCGCCAGCGTTTCGGTCCCATCGATCGCCCGCTCGGCGGGCAGCGAGCACAACGTCGGATGGGTGCGGTTCAGGACCAGCCCCGCGAGCGGCATGCCTTCCTGCGACAGCCGATCGACGAAGAAGGAGGCCTCGCGCAGCGCGTCGGGTTCGGCCGCCGACACCACGACGAACTGCGTACCCCGCCTCTTCAGCAGCGCGTACGTGCGATCCGCCTTCTCCCGGAAGCCACCGAAGGTGGCGTCCAGCGATTGCACGAAATCCGCCGCATCGCTCAGCATCTGTGAGCCGAGCACGGTAGACATCGCCTTCATCGCCAAACCCATTGCGCCGGTGACCAATCGGCCGATGCCCCGGCCCGGCGCCAGCAGCAGCCGCCACAGCCGGCTGTCCATGAAGCTGCCCAGCCGTTTGGGCGCATCCAGGAAGTCCAGGGCGTTGCGCGACGGCGGGGTGTCCACCACCACCAGGTCCCACCGGTCCTCGGCCAGCAGTTGACCGAGCTTCTCCATCGCCATGTACTCCTGCGTGCCGGCGAGCGAGCTGGCCACCGTCTGATAGAACTGGTTGTCCAGAATCGCCTGGGCCCGGCCGTTTCCCGAGTACTGGAGCACCATCTCGTCGAACGTGCGGCGCATGTCCAGCATCATCGCGTGCAACTCGCCGGGAACCTCGGATGCCAGGGGCACCCGTTGCGGGATGTTGCCGAGGTCGTTGACCCCCAGCGCTTGTGCCAGCCGCTTGGCCGGATCGATCGTCAAAACGCAGACGTTGCGGCCGTATTCGGCCGCCCGCAACGCCATCGCGGCCGCGGTGGTGGTCTTGCCCACCCCGCCGGCACCGCAGCACACCACCACCCGGTTGGCGGTGTCGGCCAAGATCGCCGCCATATCAAGCCTGCTCGGCGTGGTACTCATCGGACCCCCTGCTGCGCAAGCGATTCCGAAAGTTCATAGAGGCTGCCGAGGTCGACACCGTCGGAGATCGCCGGCAGTTCGAGCCGCGGCACCTTCAACGCGTCCAGCTGTTGCGCGATCTCGGCGCGCGCGGCGATGACCGTCGCGTGCTCGATGGTTTCGGTCAGCAGACCGGCGAAATCGGTGTCGTTCAGCTTGATTCCCGCCATTTCCAGCCCCGCGCGCACCGAGTCCGCGTCGACGTCTCCCTCCGCGGCCTTCGCCAGATCGGCGGGCTGCAGATAGGACGCGATGTTGCGATTCACGATCACGCTGCCGATCGGCAGCTGCATCTCGGCGAGCTCCTCGATGGCCTCCAGCGTTTCCTGCACCGGCAACGCCTCCAGCAGGGTGACCAGGTGGATGGCGGTCTGCTCGGAGTGCAGCAGCTTCACCACGCCCTCGCTCTGCGAGTGCACCGGCCCGCCCTTGGCCAGATCCGACACGGCCTTGGTGACGTCCAGGAAGCGGGCGATCCGGCCCGTCGGCGGAGAGTCGACGACGACCGCGTCGTAGACCGGAAGCCGGTTCTTGTCGACACGCACCACCGACTCCTTGATCTTTCCGGTGAGCAGCACGTCACGCAGACCGGGGGCGATCGTCGTCGCGAACTCGATGGCGCCGATGCGGCGCATCGCCCGCCCGGCGATGCCGAGGTTGTAGAACATGTCCAGGTATTCCAGGAACGCGGCCTCGATGTCGATCGCCAGGGCGTTGACCTGACCGCCGCGTTCGGCGGTCGCGATCTTGACCTCCTGGTAGGGCAGCGGGGGGACGTCGAAGAGTTGTGCAATGCCTTGCCGCCCTTCGACTTCCACGAGGAGAACCTTGCGGCCTCCGGCTGCCAAAGTCAGCGCCAGTGCGGCCGCTATCGTCGACTTGCCCGTACCGCCTTTGCCGGTGACGAAATGCAGGCGGGCTTTCGACAGCCGCGCCGGCCAGCCGACGGAGCTACCGCCGCTCGATGTGTTTGCCACCTTCGCATGCTAGCCCGACCGGCGCCCGGCCCCCGGGCAGGCCGGAGGCGTTCACATCGGACGGATAAGCTCGCGCCATGAGCCAACCGACCGCATGGGAATACGTCACGGTCCCGCTGCTGACGCACGCCACTAAACAGATCCTCGACCAGTGGGGTGCCGACGGCTGGGAACTGGTGTCCGTGCTGCCCGGGCCCACCGGTGAGCAACACGTCGCGTATCTGAAGCGCCCGAAATAGATGACCGCGTCGGCGCGGCTCGCGCAGCTTGGTGTCACGCTCCCCGAGGTGGCGGCTCCGCTCGCCGCCTATGTGCCCGCGGTGCGCACGGGCGACCTGGTCTACACCGCGGGCCAGTTGCCGATGAAGGGCGGGCACCTGGCCGCGGCCGGCAAGGTCGGGGCCCGGCTCAGCCCGGAGGAGGGCAAGGCGCTGGCCCGGATCTGCGCGCTCAACGCCCTGGCGGCCATCGACGCGCTGGTGGGCATCGATGCGGTGACGCGGGTGGTCAAGGTCGTCGGCTTCGTCGCATCCGCTCCAGGTTTCAACGGCCAGCCCAGCGTGATCAACGGGGCCTCCGAGCTGTTGGCCGAGGTGTTCGGCGATGATGGCGCCCACGCGCGGTCGGCGGTCGGCGTGTCCGAGCTGCCGCTGGACGCGCCGGTGGAAGTGGAGCTGATCGTGGAGGTCGGCCCGCGGCCGTGACCGACGCACCCGAGTCGCTGAGCCACCCCGCATACGGCAGGCTGCGGGCCGTCACCGATACTGCCTCGGTCCTGTTGGCCGACAACCCCGGATTGATGACGCTCGAGGGCACCAACACCTGGGTGCTGCGCGGCAGGGGCAGCGACGAGCTGGTCGTCGTGGATCCCGGGCCGGACGACGACGAACACATCGCCCGGCTCGCCGAACTGGGCCGCATCACGCTGGTGCTGATCAGTCACCGGCACGGCGATCACACCGACGGCATCGACAAGCTCGTCGAGCGGACCGGTGCAACCGTGCGCTCGGCGGGCAGCGGGTTCTTGCGGGGCCTCGGCGGCCACCTCACCGACGGCGAGGTGATCGACGCGGCCGGCCTGAAGATCACGGCGATGGCCACCCCGGGCCACACCGCCGACTCGTTTTCGTTCGTGCTCGACGACGCCGTGCTCACCGCGGACAGCGTGCTGGGCCGCGGCACCACCGTTATCGATAAGGAAGACGGCAGCCTGGCCGACTACCTGGAATCGTTGCGGAGGCTGCGCGGCCTGGGGCCGCGCAGGGTGCTGCCCGGTCACGGGCCGGACCTGGCCGACCTCGAGGCCGTCGCGTCGGGCTACCTGATGCACCGGCAGGAACGCCTGGAGCAGGTGCGCGCGGCGTTGCGGCACATCGGCGACGACGCCACCGCCCGGCAGGTCGTCGAGCACGTCTATGTAGACGTCGACGAGAAACTCTGGGACGCGGCCGAATGGTCCGTTCAGGCGCAGCTGGACTATTTGCAGGGCTGAACTTTCAGCCGAAATCGACGCTAACGCGAAAAAAGTGCGAGACAACGTGTCATAACGCCGATCTCGACGCAATTAGTGCGCTTACCGAGCGCGCCTTGCCAGCCTTTCGGAGTCCGAAATCAGCACACTCTTGCCCTCCAGGCGGATCCAGCCGCGGTGGGCGAAATCGGCCAGCGCCTTGTTTACCGTCTCCCGCGAGGCCCCCACCAGCTGGGCGATCTCCTCCTGGGTCAGGTCGTGGGTGACCCGCATGGCGCCGCCCTCCTGGGTGCCGAAACGCTGGGCGAGCTGCAGCAGCTGCTTGGCCACGCGGCCGGGCACGTCGGTGAAGATGAGGTCGGCCAGGTTGTTGTTGGTGCGGCGCAGCCGTCGGGCCAGCACCCGCAGCAGCTGTTCGGCGATCTCGGGACGATCGGCGATCCACGCCCGCAGCGCGTCGCGGTCCATCGACACCGCGCGCACCTCCGTGATGGTGGTCGCGCTGGAAGTCCGCGGGCCCGGGTCGAAAATCGACAATTCGCCGAACATGTCCGACGGGCCCATGATCGTCAGCAGGTTCTCCCGGCCGTCGGGTGAGCGGCGGCCGATTTTGACCTTCCCCGAGACGATGATGTAGAGCCGATCACCCGGCTCGCCTTCGGCGAAGACCGTGTGCCCACGGGGAAAGTCGACGGGTTGCAGTTGCTTGGTCAGCGCGGCGACGGCGCTGGGCTCAACCCCTTGGAAGATTCCTGTCCTTGCCAGGATCTCGTCCACATTGCCTCTTCGGATTTCAAATGATTGTGTACGGGCAGGTTAATCCCGTGCTCGCGTGATGAGTCTAGCGGTAGGACTTTTTGTCCAACGTGCAACGCTACACACGATTGACGTGTCTAGTCGCCTCAAACTGCGGATTGATGCGCGAATGCGCGTGTATTCGGGTCGGCAATGTCAGCTCGCCGTGGTCGACGAAGCTGGCGGCAAACGACGGCGCCGCGTGACGCGGCCCCCCGGTTAGCGCGGCCTCCGCAAGTTCCCGGGCCTCGCGCCGATGCAGGAATTCCACCGCCTCCGGCATGCCTTCCCGGGCCAGCGTGTGCATGTCCACGAGCTCGGCGTACTCGAAGAACTCGCTGACAGCGACCATCGCGACGTCATCGCGGGCGAGCCCCCGTTCGAGCCGTCCCAAGCCGAGCGCCGCCAGCATCAGCAGCCCGGGAATGCAGGCCACCAGCAACCATGACACAAGGAGAGTAAACAGGGCCTTCAATCAACACGAGGTCTCGGCGAGATCACGAAATCAGTACTCTGTCGTAGGTGACAGCGGCAAAGTCGTCCGGGCGCTCGAAGTCCACGCCGGCCCCTCCGAGTGGCGATGGCGCGCGGCGCTGGTCCGAGGAGACCCGGGCCGCCTTGGTGCGACGGGCCCGCCGGATGAATCGGGCGCTGGCCCAGGCGTTTCCGGACGCGCACTGCGAGCTGGACTTCACCACGCCGCTGGAGCTGACGGTCGCCACCATCCTTTCCGCGCAGAGCACCGACAAACGGGTGAACCTGACGACTCCGGCCTTGTTCAAGCGGTACCCGTCGGCTCTGGACTACGCGCAGGCCGACCGCGACGAACTGGAAGCCCTGATCCGTCCGACGGGCTTCTTCCGTAACAAGGCGACCGCCCTGATTCGCCTCGGGCAAGCCCTGGTCGAACGGTTCGACGGCGAGGTGCCTTCCACCATGGAAGAACTGGTCACGCTGCCCGGTGTGGGGCGCAAGACTGCCAACGTCATCCTGGGCAACGCTTTTGGGGTTCCCGGCATCACCGTGGACACGCACTTCGCGCGGCTGATGCACCGCTGGCGCTGGACCGCCGACAAGGACCCGGTCAAGATCGAGCGCGCGGCCGGCGAACTGATCGAACGCGGCGAGTGGACCATGTTGAGCCACCGCGTGATCTTCCACGGCCGCCGGGTGTGCCACGCGCGCAAGCCGGCCTGCGGTGTGTGCTTGGTGGCCAAGGATTGCCCCTCCTTCGGCCTCGGCCCCACCGATCCGCTGCTGGCCGCGCCCCTGGTGCGGGGCCCGGAAACCGAGCACCTGCTGGCCCTGGCCGGCCTGTAGAGCACGGCCTTGACGCGGACCACGCGCTGGACCATCGCGATCCTCGCGGTGGTGGCGGCGCTGGCCGCGGCCCTGGTGGGCCAGCTGCGCGACGAGTCCGCGACGACGTCGAAGCCCGGCACGGCCGTGAACACCCCCGGCCGCGAACACCGCGACGCCGACACGGCGGCCGCGCTGGCGGGTCCGCGGCAGCGGGCCGGCCTGGCGGCCTGTCCCGCCGCGGGCGACGCTCCCGGCCCCCCGCCGCTGCGCGGAGTCACGGCCGAGTGCGCCGCGGACGGTTCGGTTGTCGACGTCGCCCGCGCGCTGGGCGGGCGCCGGGTGGTCCTCAACTTGTGGGCGTATTGGTGCGCGCCGTGTGCGGCCGAGCTGCCCGCGATGGCCGAGTATCAACGCCGGGCCGGGCCGGCCGTGATGGTGGTGACCGTGCATCAGGACGAGAACGAAACGGCCGCGTTGCTGCGGCTGGCCGAGCTGGGCGTTCGGCTGCCCACCCTGCAGGACGGCCGCCGTCGGGTCGCGGCGGCCCTGGGCGTGGTGAACGTAATGCCCGCGACGGTGGTTCTGCGGCCGGACGGTAGCGTGGCAAGGATGCTGCCGCGGGCTTTCGACAGCGCCGAGGAGATCGCCGCCGCGGTCGGAAATGACAAGGGATAAGCCGAAAATTGGACCGACTGGAGCGCCCGGTGAGTGTTGGGGGCACGCCTCGGCCTGCGGGAGATGAGACCCCCGCCCCAGCGCGCGGGGCGGTTTCGCTGACCCCGGAGGCCTCGCCGCCGTGGCTGCGCCCCCTGGTCGACAACGTCGGGCGGATGCCGGACGCGTACCGGCGGCGGCTGCCCGCCGACGTGCTGGCGATGATCACCGGAAAGGCCGCGTCGACTTTGTCGGTGATGCGTGGCAGTGGCCGCGAGGCCGCCGTCTTGGTGCTCTTCTCGGGTCCTGCATCGGCGCCGGCCGATGGCGGCGTCCCCGACGACGCCGACTTGCTGGTCACCGTGCGCGCCTCGACCCTGCGCCACCACGCCGGCCAGGCCGCGTTTCCCGGCGGCGCCTCCGATCCGACCGATGCCGGTCCCGTCGCCACGGCCTTGCGCGAAGCCCAGGAGGAGACCGGGATCGACGTGTCCCGGTTGCGTCCCCTGGTCACGATGGAGCGCACGTTCATCGCGCCGTCGCGATTTCACGTCGTCCCGGTGCTGGCATTCTCGCCCGATCCCGGCCCGGTGGCCGTCGTCAACGAGGCCGAGACCGCGATCGTGGCGCGAGTTCCGTTGCGCGCCTTCATCAATCCGGCCAACCGGCTGATGGTGTACCGGCGTGACCTCGGGCGCCGGTGGGCCGGACCGGCGTTTTTGCTGAACGAGATGCTGGTTTGGGGATTCACTGGCCAGGTGATCTGTGCGATGCTCGACGTCGCCGGCTGGGCCCAGCCCTGGGACACCACCGACGTCCGCGAACTGGACGCGGCGATGGCGCTGGTCGGCGACCAGGGTGGTGCCCAGCGATGAACATAAACTCGATGACCCCGTCGCAGTGGCTTGACGTGGCCGTGCTGGCGGTTGCCTTCATCGCGGCCGTCTCCGGCTGGCGCTCCGGCGCGTTGGGCTCGCTGCTGTCGTTCGTCGGCGTGTTACTCGGCGCGATCGCGGGCGTGCTGCTGGCGCCCCATCTCGTCAGCCACATCGCCGCGCCCCGGGCCAAGCTGTTCGCCGCCCTGTTCCTGATACTCGCCCTGGTCGTCGTAGGCGAGGTCGCGGGAGTGGTGTTGGGTCGGGCGGTCCGCGGCGCGATCCGCAGCCGCACGATCCGGACGGTCGACTCCTTCATCGGGGTGGGGGTCCAGCTGGTGGTGGTGTTGACCGCGGCCTGGTTGCTGGCGACTCCGCTGACCCAGTCGAAGGACCAGCCGGAGCTGGCCGCCGCGGTCCGCGGCTCGCGGGTGCTGGCCCAGGTCAACGAGGTCGCCCCGCCATGGCTGAAGACGGTGCCCAAACGGCTGTCGGCCCTGCTGAACACCTCCGGCCTGCCCGCGGTGCTGGAGCCGTTCAGCCGCACCCCGGTGATCCCGGTGGCTTCGCCCGACCCCGCGCTGGCCAACAATCCGGTGGTGCAGGCCACCGCGCCGAGCGTCGTCAAGGTGCGCAGCCTGGCGCCGAGCTGCCAGAAAGTGTTGGAGGGCAGCGGATTTGTGATCGCCCCCGACCGGGTGATGACCAACGCGCACGTGGTGGCCGGTTCCAACAGCGTGCAAATCTATGCCAGCGGCAGCCCCCTCGATGCCACCGTGGTGTCCTATGACCCGTCGGTCGACATCGCCATCCTCGCCGTCCCCAACCTGCCGCCACAACCCCTGACCTTCGCCCAGACCGAGGCCAAAACCGGTACCAGCGTGGTGGTGCTGGGTTATCCGGGCGGCGGTAACTTCACCGCGACCCCGGCCCGCATTCGTGAGGTCATCAAGCTCAGCGGGCCCGACATCTACCGCGACCCCGCGCCGGTCACCCGTGACGTCTACACCATCAGAGCCAATGTGGAGCAAGGTAATTCGGGTGGACCGTTGATCGACCTGAACGGCCAGGTGCTCGGCGTGGTATTCGGTGCGGCCGTCGACGACCCCGACACCGGTTTCGTGTTGACCGCCGACGAGGTCAACAGTCAACTCTCCAAAATCGGCGACACCCGGCAGGTAACCACCGGGTCGTGCGTCAGCTGACCACGGAGTCGAGGAAGCGCATCAAGTGCCTGTTGATTTCCTCCGGCACCTCTTCGTGGCTGAAATGCCCTGCGCCGGCGATGGATACGTAACGTCCCTGCGGGGCATACCGCTGCGTCCGGTCCACCGGGTCGGCCAGCACGTAGGGATCGGCGTCGCCGCGCAGGTGTAGCAGCGGCACGCTGAGCTGCTGGCACATCGACTTCATGAATCGCCGGCCTTCGTCGCGCAGCTGACTGCGCACCGCCCAGCGTTGGTATTCCAGTGCGCAGTGCGCCGCCGACGGAATCTGGATGGCCAGCCGCTGGTAACCGATGGCTTCGGAAAAATCTTCGGATGCAAGCCATTTGGCGCAGCTGCGGCTGCGGACAAGTCGCTCGATCTCGGCCGCATTGCGGCGGGTCAGCAGGCGCTCCGGCCAGATCGGCACCTGGTAGCGCAGCAACGTCGGCAACAATGCGTAACGCTGGTCGCGGCGGGTCAGCGTGGACCGGCGCAGCGCCGCCGGGTGCGGCGAGCTGATCAGCGCGATGGCCGACACCAACCGTGCGTGCAGCAGCGCGGTGGCCCAGCAGGCCAGCCCGCCGTCGGCGTGACCTACCAGCGTCGCCGAGGAGTGCCCCAGCGCGCGAATGAGGCCGGCCGTGTCGCCGGCCAGTGTCCAGCCGTCGTAGCCGCGGGGCGGCTTGTCGCTGCCGCCGTAGCCGCGCAGGTCGACCGCGACCACCCGCGCCCCCGTCAGTCCCCGCAGCTGATGACGCCAGGACCACCAGAACGAGCCGAAACCGTGCAGCAGCATCACCAGTGGGCGGGCCGTGGGCGGCGTGGTCGGGTCCGCCCCGGCGGGCAGGGCCTCGACGACGTGGAACCGGATCCCGTTGGCGTGCACGTCCAGGTGGCGCCATGGCCCGCCGATGCGGGTCACCGACGGATCCGGCGGGGCCACTTACCAGCCCGAGGGGTCGGTATCGGGCTTTTCGTGCTTGCCGCGCTCGGCGAGCTGCTGCGCCTTGTCGTGTCCCGGGGTGAGAGCGGTGCGTGTCTCCTTGACCGATTCGATGGTCTCCCGCGGCCCCCGGATGCGGCGGACCTTGAGGAATCCCAGCAGGGCCAGCAGGGCACCGACCACCACCTGGACGCCGAACACGATCAGGAACGCCACCCAGCGCCACAGCCAGGTGTCGAGCAGCTCGGCGACGAAGAAGAAGAAAAAGAACGTGGAGTAGAACAGCACCACCAGCGCGGCGATGAAGAACACGCTGCCGGTCAAGCCCTTCTTGACGTCCCGGGTGATCTCCGCCCTGGCCAGTTCGACCTCTGCGCGCACCAGAGTGGAGATTTGCGTGGTCGCGTCCTTGATCAGGTCGCCGATCGACGGCTCGGCGGGCCGGGCGTGCGGGTCGGTCAAGGGGATCGTGGTCAGGGTGCTGGGCACACCGTTCTTGCCATCGGCTTTGCTCACAGACGGTCCCCTCTTTCGTCATTTGCCCGGCTCGCTGTCGTCGCGGTTCATGTTGCCATGCGCCGCCATGCCAGACGAGGCCAGCCGAAGGCGGCGGCCAATTCCAAGCCGCTGGGCACGGGGCGACGCGGGCCCGACGGGCCCCGCTGAGCACGGCGAGTGAGACAGCGGGCCGACTAGACTGGCCAAGCCGGTCGGGAGTCCGGCCGGTGGATGGGAGTGGTGCTGTGCAGACGGCGTACCGGCGCTGCGTGGCCGCGATCGCGGCGGTGCTCTTGGTCCTGGTCGGCTGCCCTGAACGCGCCGCCGCCGCCAATGTCAGGATCCCGATGGGCGGCGGCGCCGGCATCGTCGTCAACGGGGACACGATGTGCACCCTGACGACCATCGGGGGCGATGCCACCGGTGAACTGATCGGCTTCACCTCCGCGCACTGCGGCGGCCCCGGCGCACAGGTCGCCGCCGAGGGCGCCGAAAACGCCGGCATCCTGGGCACCATGGTGGCCGGCAACGACAACCTCGACTACGCCGTCATCAAGTTCGATCCCGCCAAGGTGACACCGACGGCCAACTACAACGGCTTCGCGATCAACGGCCTCGGCCCGGATCCGGCCTTCGGCGAGATCGCCTGCAAGCAGGGCCGCACCACCGGAAACTCGTGCGGCGTCACCTGGGGGCCGGGCCAGGACCCCGGCACCATCGTCATGCAGGTCTGCGGCCAGCCGGGCGACTCCGGGGCGCCGGTGACCGTCAACAACATGCTGGTCGGCATGATCCACGGGGCGTTCAGCGACAACCTGCCGACCTGCATCATCAAGTACATCCCGCTGCACACGCCTGCCGTGGTCCAGTCGTTCAACGCGATCCTGACCGACGTCAACTCCAAGCACCGGCCCGGTGCGGGCTTCACGCCGCTACCGGCCTGATCCGGCTACTTCGAGGTTTGGATCGCGTCGAACACGCTGGGGTCCAACAGCGTCGACGTGTCACCGAGCTCGCGGTTTTCGGCGACGTCACGCAGCAGGCGGCGCATGATCTTGCCGCTGCGCGTCTTGGGCAGCTCGGGCACCACGTGAACCTCCCGTGGCTTCGCGATCGGCGAAATCTCCCGGGACACCTCGACACGCAGCTCGTCGACGATCCCGTCGTGCACCTGAAAGTCGGCGCATAGGACGACGAACGCGCAGATGGCCTGGCCGGTGGTTTGATCGGTCACCCCGACGACGGCCGCCTCCGCCACCGCGCCGTGGCCGACCAGTGCTGACTCCACCTCGGCGGTCGAGAGCCGATGCCCCGACACGTTCATCACGTCGTCGATGCGGCCCACCACCCAGATGGCGCCTTCGGAGTCGTAGTAGGCGCTGTCGCCGGCGAAGTACCAGCCCTGCTCGGCGAACCTGGACCAGTAGGTCTCGACGTACCGTTCGGGGTCACCCCAGATGCCGCGCAGCATGGACGGCCACGGTTGGTCCAGGACCAGGTACCCGCTGACGTGTTCGCCCTTGTCGTTCCCGAACGGTAGCTGGTCGCCGTGGTCGTCGACGATCCTGGCCGAGATGCCCGGCAGCGGCCGCATGGCCGAACCGGGTTTGGCCGCGGCCACGCCGGGCAGCGGGGTGATCATCGCCGAGCCCGTCTCGGTCTGCCACCAGGTGTCGACGACGGGCAGCCTGTCCGCGCCGATCACCTTGCGGTACCAGCGCCACGCCTCGGGGTTGATCGGTTCGCCCACCGAACCCAGCAGCCGCAGGCTGGACAGGTCGTGCGCGTCGGGGATCTCGCGGCCCCACTTCATGAACGTGCGGATGAGCGTGGGCGCCGTGTAATAGATTGTGACACCGTACTTTTCGATGATCTCGAAATGGCGGTGCTGGGTCGGCGTGTCCGGCGTGCCCTCGTAGAGAACCTCGGTGGCCCCATTCGACAGCGGGCCGTAGACACCGTAGGTGTGCCCGGTGACCCAGCCGATGTCGGCCGTGCACCAGAACACGTCCGTCTCGGGCTTGAGATCGAAGACGTAGTAGTGCGTGTAGGAGGTCTGGGCCAGGTAGCCGCCACTGGTGTGCACGATGCCCTTGGGCTTGCCCGTGGTGCCGGAGGTGTACAGCAGGAACAGCGGCTGCTCGGCGTCGAAGGGCTGCGGCGTGTGTTCGGGCGACGCGGAGCCGACGACGTCGTCCCACCACAGGTCGCGATCGTCGTTCCACGACACGTCGATTCCGGTGCGCCGCACCACCAGGACCCGCTCCACCGGGCTCGGGCCGTCTGGGCCATCGGCCACGGCCTCGTCGGCCGCGTCCTTGAGCGGCGCCGGCTTGCCGCGGCGGAACTGCCCGTCGCTGGTGATCAGCAACTTGGCCTGGGCGTCGGCGATGCGGGCCCGCAGCGCCTTGGCGGTGAAACCGGCGAAAACGAGGCTGTGCATGATGCCCAGCCGGGCGCAGGCCAGCATCGCTATCACCGCTTCGGGGATCAACGGCAGATAGATCGCGACGCGGTCGCCGGCGACCAGGCCGAGGTCGGTCAGCGCGTTGGCGGCCCTGCACACCTCGGCCTGTAGATCGGAATAGGTCAGGCTGCGGCTGTCGCCGGGCTCGCCCTCCCAGTGGATGGCGACGCGGTCGCCATGGCCGGCCTCCACGTGGCGGTCGACGCAGTTGTAGGCGACGTTGAGCTTGCCGTCGGCGAACCACTTGGAAAACGGCGCCTGCGACCAATCCAGCACCTCGGTGAACGGCGTCGCCCAGGAGAGCCGATTGGCCTGTTTGGCCCAGAAGGCCAGGCGGTCCTCGTCGGCCTCGCGGTAGAGCTCCTCGCCCGCATTGGCCTGCTCGGCGAACGCGGGTGGCGGGGGATACGACGACGGGCCTACGGCGTCGGTGGCGGTCACTGGCTTCCTCCTAGTGTCGAGGCTCGTCAATCGTGAGAGAGCCTAGCCCCACAAGGTGAAAAGCGACGCGGCGAATAGACGTCGAAGCGCGCCCCCATGGCGGATAATCACCGGTGTGCCGGGCCGCGGGCGGGTCATCCGCCGACTGATTCCCAGCTTCGCCGCGGCCGCAACGGGTTACGCGGCCACCGCCATGCTGGGATCAGCGGCGTGGGCCATGCCGACCGAAACCGCCGACGAGCCGACCCCGTGCTGGTCGGACCGGATCGCCATCACCGCTTCGCCGACTCAAGCCGCCGTGGGGCACCGCGCGGCCACGCTGGTGTTCAGCCTCGCCGGCGGGGCGGAGCCCTGCACGTTGACCGGCTATCCCGGCGTCGACTCGGGTTCGGGCGGTCCGCTCATTCACGCCCAGCCCACGCTGCGCGGCTACATGGGCGGCCTGCCGGGCGGCGCCGACGTGCCGCCCACCGTCATCCTGTCCCTGTCCAGCCAGGCGCAGGCCGTCGTCGAGGGAATGGCCATCGACGCCAACGGCGATCCATGCCCCACCTATACCGAGCTGCTGGTCAACCCGCCGGACACGACCGTGGTGCTGAGCGTGCCGGCCACGATCGACGCCTGCGGGCTGCAGGTGCACCCCGTCACGCCGGTCTGAGAGACGCACCGGCACTTCAGCGGCCCCGCGCCGTGGCAGGCCCTAAGGTCGGGTGTCATGCGTCGGATGCGGGCCCCGCACGGCTTGATTGCCGTTGCGGCCGTCTGGCTTCTGGCGGCCGCGTCACTCACGGGTTGTGGCGGCGGTGCGCTGAGCCCCGAGTCGGTGGTCGTGAACGGTGGAGAACCGCCCAACCCGCTGATCCCGACCGGCACGAACGACAGCCTCGGAGGGCGGATCCTGGATCGGCTGTTCGCCGGTTTGGTGTCCTATGACGCCGCCGGCAAACCGTCGCCGGAGGTGGCCCAGTCCATCGATTCCACCGACAACGTCAACTACCGAATCATTCTCAAACCCGGCTGGAAGTTCACCGACGGCTCGCCGGTGACGGCCCATTCGTTCGTCGACGCGTGGAACTACGGAGCACTGAGTACCAATGCCCAACTGCAACAGAGCGTTTTCAGCCCGATCGTCGGGTACGACGAGGTCGCCGGCCTGACTAAAGACGGAAAGCCGGCCCGGACCACGATGTCCGGGCTCCAGGTGGTCAATGATCTCGAGTTCCATGTGCGGCTCAAGGCGCCGACCGTCGACTTCACGTTGCGGCTGGGACACAATGCGTTCTACCCGTTGCCGGGCATGGCTTTTCGGGACATGGCCGCGTTCGGCCGCCACCCGGTCGGCAACGGCCCGTACGAGTTGGCGGACGGTCCCGACGGGCCGGCCTGGGAACACAACGTCAAGATCGATTTGAAGCCCAACCCCGACTACCACGGCAATCGCCAACCCCGCAACAGGGGCTTGAGGTTCGAGTTCTACGGCAACCTGGACACCGCCTATGCCGACCTGCTGTCCGGCAATCTCGATGTGCTGGACACGATTCCGTCCAGCGCGCTGACAATCTACCGGCGCGACCTGGGTGGCAACACCGCCAGTGGGCCCGTCGCGGTCAGCCAATCCCTCGACACGCCGTTGCGGCTACCGCATTTCGGGGGTGAGGAAGGTCGACTGCGCCGCTTGGCGATATCGGCGGCCATCAACCGGCCGCAGATCTGTCAGCAGATCTTCAACGGCACCCGCAGCCCGGCCCGCGATTTCACCGCCAGCTCGTTGCCCGGATTCGACCGGAACATCCCGGGCAACGACGCATTGGACTTCAACCCCGAACGGGCACACCAACTCTGGGCGCAAGCCAACGCGATCTCGCCGTGGAGCGGGCGGTACGCGATCGCCTACAACGCCGACAGCGGCCATCAAGAGTGGGTGGACGCGGTGGCCAACAGCATCAAGAACGTGCTGGGAATCGATGCCGTCGGCGCGCCGCAACCCACGTTCGCGGGTTTCCGTACCCAGATCACCAACCGCACCATCCAGACCGCGTTCCGCGCTGGCTGGATCGGCGATTACCCGTCGATGATCGAGTTCCTGGCCCCGCTGTACGCCACCGGCGCGGGGTCCAATGACGTTGGATACTCGAGCCGGGAGTTCGACGCCGCGCTGGCCGCCGCCGAGGCAGCACCCAACCTGCAGCAAGCGGATGTGCTGGTCAACGAGGCCCAACGAATCCTGCTGCGCGACATGCCCGCTGTGCCGCTGTGGTACTACATCGCGGTGTTCGGATGGTCGCCTCAGGTCAGCGGCGTCAAACTCACCTGGAACGGTATGCCCGACTACGAAAACATCGTCAAGGGCTAGGACATGGGTTGGTACATCGCGCGCCGGGTCGCCGTCATGGTGCCCGTTTTCCTCGGCGCCACCTTGCTGATCTACGGCATGGTGTTCCTGTTGCCGGGCGACCCGGTGGCCGCGATCGCCGGGGACCGGCCGCTGACGCCCGAGGTCGCCGCGCAACTGCGGGCCCGCTACCACCTCGACGATCCGTTCATCGTGCAGTACCTGCGTTACCTCGGCGGCGTGCTGCACGGCGACTTGGGCCGGTCCTATTCCGGGCTACCGGTGAGCGATGTTCTGGCGCATGCGTTTCCGGTGACGCTGCGGCTGGCGCTGATCGCCCTGGCCGTCGAGGCGGTGCTGGGCATCGGCTTCGGGGTGATCGCCGGCCTGCGCACGGGCGGGGTCTTCGATGCGGGCGTGCTGATCGCCGGGCTCGTCATAATCGCGGTCCCCATCTTCGTCCTGGGCTTCCTGGCGCAGTTCGTCTTCGGGGTAAAGCTGGGCATCGCGCCGGTCACGGTGGGGGAGCGCTCGACGTTCGGGCGCCTGCTGCTGCCGGGCATCGTGCTGGGTTCGGTGTCGTTCGCCTACGTGGTGCGGTTGACCCGCTCCGCGGTGGCCGCCAACGCGCACGCCGACTATGTGCGCACCGCTACCGCCAAGGGGTTGTCCCGGCCGCGCGTGGTGATGGTGCACATCCTGCGCAATTCGCTGATCCCGGTGGTGACCTTCCTGGGGGCCGACCTGGGCGCGCTGATGGGCGGAGCCATTGTGACGGAAGGCATTTTCAATATCCACGGCGTCGGCGGTGTGCTGTATCAGGCCGTCACCCGGCAGGAGGCGCCGACCGTGGTGTCGATCGTGACCGTGCTGGTGCTGATCTATCTGGTCACCAATCTGGCGGTGGACCTGCTGTATGCCGCGCTGGACCCGAGGATCCGGTATGGCTGAGCGAAATGGCTTCTGGCGCGACACCTGGCGCGGGTTGCGCGGGCGCCCGAAGTTCCTCATCGCCGGCGTGCTGATCCTGATCATCGTTGCCGTCGCGATGTTTCCGGCGTTGTTCACCGGGGCCGATCCCAGCTACGCCGATCCCGCCCAGAGCCTGCTTCCGCCGTCGCGCGCGCACTGGTTCGGCACCGACCTGCAGGGCCACGACGTCTACGCCCGCACCGTCTACGGCGCGCGCGCCTCGGTCACCGTCGGCGTGGGGGCCGCCCTGCTCGTGTTCGTGATCGGCGGCGCGCTCGGCGCGCTGGCCGGCTTCTACGGCGGATGGATCGACGCGGTGGTCTCCCGCGTCAGCGACGTCTTCTTCGGCTTGCCGCTGTTGCTGGCCGCCATCGTGCTCATGCAGGTTGTGCACCACCGCACGGTGTGGACCGTGATCACCATCCTCGCCTTGTTCGGCTGGCCGCAGGTGGCCCGCATCGCGCGGGGATCGGTCCTTGCGGTGCGCGCCAGCGAGTACGTGCTCGCCGCCAGGGCCTTGGGGCTGAGCCGTTTTCAGATATTGCTGCGCCACGCGGTGCCCAACGCGCTGGGCCCGGTCATCGCGGTGGCCACCATCGCCCTGGGGGTTTTCATCGTCACCGAGGCCACGCTGTCCTACCTGGGCGTGGGACTGCCGACCACGGTGGTGTCCTGGGGCGGTGACATCAACCTCGCCCAGACGCGGCTGCGGGCGGGCTCGCCCATCCTGTTCTATCCCGCCGGCGCACTCGCGACCACGGTGCTGGCCTTCATGGTGATGGGCGACGCGTTGCGCGACGCCCTGGATCCGGCGTCCCGGGCGTGGCGGCCGTGAGCGTCAGACCGCTGCTGGCCATCGAGGGCCTCAACGTCAGCTTCGGCGATCAGCCCGCCGTCCGAGGTGTCGATCTCACCGTCCTGCCCGGCGACACCGTCGCGGTGGTGGGCGAGTCGGGCTCGGGGAAAACGACCACGGCGGCCGCGATATTGGGTCTGCTTCCTCCAGGCGGGCGGATCACCGCCGGGCGCATCGTCTTCGACGGATCCGACATCGCCGGGGCCGACCTCCGGACGCTGCGCGCGATCAGGGGCCGTGAGATCGGCTACATACCCCAGGACCCGATGACCAACCTCAACCCCGTCTGGAAGGTCGGATTCCAGGTCTCGGAAGCCTTGCGGGCCAACACCGCCGACCGTCGGACGCGTCGACGGGCGGTGGAGTTGCTGGGCCAGGCGGGCATGCCGGACCCGGCGAAACAGGCGGGCCGCTATCCGCATCAGTTGTCCGGCGGCATGTGCCAGCGGGCGCTGATCGCGATCGGGTTGGCGGGCCGGCCGCGGCTGCTCATCGCCGACGAGCCGACGTCGGCGCTCGACGTCACCGTGCAGCGGCAGGTGCTCGACCATCTGCAGGGGCTCACCGCGGAACTGGGCACCGCGCTGCTGCTGATCACCCACGACCTGGCGCTGGCCGCCGAACGCGCCGAGTCCGTTGTCGTCATGCGAGAGGGAGCCGTGGTGGAATCCGGTGCGGCGCATTCGATCTTGCGTGACCCGCAACACGAGTACACCCGGCGGCTGGTGGCCGCGGCGCCGTCGCTGACCCTCGGCAGCCCGGCCCGGCCGCGTCCGACAAAGCCTGGGGCGTCCGACGATATCCTCGTCGCTTCGGAGCTGACCAAGGTTTACCGCGAGTCCCGCGGGGCGCCGTGGCGTCGAGCGGAATCCGTTGCTGTCGAGGGGGTTTCGTTTCGGCTGCGGCGGGCGAGCACCCTGGCCATCGCCGGGGAATCGGGCTCGGGCAAATCCACGCTGGCGCGGATGGTGCTCGGGCTCTTGCCGCCCAGTTCGGGCACCGTCGTTTTCGACGGCACCCGCATCGACGCCGCGCTGAACCCCGATCAGCAATTGGCCTTCCGGCGGCGGGTGCAGCCGGTATTCCAAAACCCCTACAGCAGCCTGGATCCCATGTACACGGTCTTTCGCGCCATCGAGGAACCGCTGCGCATTCACCGCGTCGGCGACCGGGCCCAGCGCGAGCGCGCGGTGCGCGACCTCGTCGACCAGGTGGCGCTGCCGTCGTCGGTGCTGGGGCGGCTGCCCCGCGAGCTGTCGGGTGGCCAACGCCAGCGGGTGGCGATCGCTCGGGCGCTGGCGTTGCGGCCCGACGTGCTGGTGTGCGACGAGGCGGTCTCCGCGCTCGACGTCCTGGTGCAGGCGCAGATTTTGGATTTGCTCGCCGGCCTGCAGGCCGGGCTGGGCCTCACCTACCTGTTCATCAGCCACGACCTGGCGGTGATCCGGCAGATCGCCGACGACGTCTTGGTGATGCGCGCCGGCCGAGTGGTGGAACAGGCCACCACGGAGGAGCTGTTCACCCGGCCCCGCCACGAATACACGCGCCAGCTGCTGGAGGCCATTCCGCGAGCGCGGGCGAAGCCCGGATAGGTTGGCAACCTGTGACGGCTGATCCCCTGGCTCCGCTGATGGAGTTGCCGGGCGTCGCCGAGGCCAGCGACCGGGCCCGCGACGCTCTGGGCCGCGCGCATCGCCACCGGGCCAACCTGCGCGGCTGGCCGGTGACCGCCGCCGAGGCGGCGTTGCGGGCCGCCCGCGCCTCGTCGGTGCTGGACGGCGGCCCTGTGCGGCTGGAAGACCTCGCGGACGCGGGGGCCGTCAGCGACCCGGTGTTCGGCGGGGCCCTGCGGGTGGCCCAGGCACTGGAGGGCGGCGAGGGTCCCCTGGTCGGGATTTGGCGGCGGGCACCGCTGCAGGCGCTGGCCCGGCTGCACGTGCTGGCGGCGGCCGACCAGGTCGACGAGGAGCGGCTGGGCCGACCCCGCGCCGATGCCGGCGTCGGGCCGCGGCTGGAGTTGCTGGCGGAGTTGGTGAGCGGTGGCACCCAGGCGCCGGCACCGGTGATCGCCGCGGTCGCGCACGGCGAGCTGCTGACGCTGCGGCCGTTCGGCAGCGCGGACGGCGTGGTTGCCCGTGCGGTGTCGCGGTTGGTGACCATCGCCAGCGGGCTCGATCCACACGGATTGGGTGTGCCCGAGGTGAGTTGGATGCGCCAGCCCGCCGACTACCGCGACGCCGCCCAGGGCTTCGCCGGAGGCACGGCGGAGGGGGTGGGTGGCTGGCTGCTGTTGTGCTGCCGGGCGCTGCGAGCCGGCGCGCAGGAGGCTCTGACGATCGCGGAGTCGATGTCGAATCGGTAGCTGAATCGATAGCCGGGGCGGGACAGAACGTCACCGGACAATGCAAAGCGGGCGACGACCCGAAGTATTCGGTCCGCCGCCCGCTAACACGGAACTCGGTTACCATGCGTGCATTTCGGGGCTGCGTGGGTTGGCCTCGGCGATCTTGCGACGCTTCCGGTTGCAACCCCACCCAAAGGGCCGTCGACACCGTCCACAATTCGCAATTACGCAGGCCCGCAACACTTCTGCCATTATCGCGGCTATGACTCCGCGTGGGTGCCGAGCACCGTGCTGGGCGCCCGGGTCGGGAGATCGAACCTTCTCTTCCGGATCGACCTAGGCCTCACCGGGCTTCCGTGGTTCCTTTGTACTACTAGTCCCTTAGCGCAGCAAGGCCCAATTTTGCAAAAGTTGCGAAGCGATGCCCGGATGTGTTTGCTGCGTATCGCCCCGCCGGTTCGCAGAAGGCTTCCTAGAAGGTGAAGCGGCGCAACAACGTATAGGTGACCGCGCCGGCGGCCAGCGCGCTGACCCCCACCGCGGCAGTGGTCGCGATCGCGGCACCCGACGGCGCCGGGATGCGGTCCCGCAGCGACACCGGCCGGGAGAACGACAGCACGGGCCAACCACGCTCGACGGCCTCCCTGCGCAATCCGCGGTCGGGATTCACCACGCTGGGGTGGCCGACGGCGTCGAGCATCGGCAGGTCGGTGATCGAGTCGGAATAGGCGTAGCAGTGCTCCAGCAGGTAGCCCTCCCGGGCGGCCAGCTCGCGGATCGCTTGCACCTTGCCCTCGCCGTAGCAGTAGAACGCTATCTCGCCGGTGTACCGGCCGTCCTCGACGACCATGCGGGTCGCCATCGCATGCGTGGCGCCGAGCGCGCGGGCGATCGGCGCCACGATTTCCTCACCGGAGGCGGAGACCACGACCACGTCGCGGCCGCACAACTTGTGCGCGGCGATCAGGTCCGCGGCTTCGGCGAAAACCAGCGGGGTCACGATGTCGTGCAGCGTTTCATTGACGATCGACTTGACCTGTTCGACGTCCCAACCGGTGCACATGTTGGTCATGTGGGCGCGCATCCGGTCCATCTGGTCATGATCAGCACCGGAGAGCAGATAGATGAACTGTGCATAGCTGGACTTGAGCACGGCACGGCGGTTCAGCAGTCCCTGGTTGAAGAACGGTTTGCTGAACGCCAGCGTGCTGGACTTGGCGATGATCGTCTTGTCCAGGTCGAAGAAGGCCGCGGTGCGGGGCCGGGGAGCGGTGGCCGCCGCCGTGTGCTGCTCCGCGGCCGGGTCGAAGACGGTCACCGGCCCAGCATAGGTCGGTCGCGAGGCGGCGCTGCGACCTTGGGCCCGAAATGGCCGCTCAGCTAACTGGGACCGGCGGTCTCACCAGTGTTTTTGCGGCTCAACGTGTTCTTTCATAGAAAGAGCTATTGCGTTACCGCGGCTTGTCATGTGTATAGTAAGCATTACTCGGCCTGAGCCGAGGGTGTATCAGCCCGACCCCCCGGGGCTGATACACGACGACCCTCGCCTCCTCCCCCCCTGGCGGGGGTCGTCCCTTTTCTGGGGTCAGTTTCGCTCCTCCCGGACCGCGTAGCGCGGCCGCTCGGGTGGTTGCGGACCCTCCGTCTTCGGCGCGTCGGCTGACGTGTTTGTGCACACTCGGGTCCCCATCCACAAATCCGCACTTTGGGACTGGTGTCCCAACATCGCGGGCCCGCAGAGTGGGTGCGTGAGTAACACCTCAGAGGCAAAACCGGCGGCTTCCACGGGCGTGTTGGCCGTGCTGGCGGACCCGGAACTGCGCCGGGAATTGGAGCGCGTCGCCGCGGCCGTCGGGGTCCGGGTGGTCCACGCTGGCGGTGCCGTGAGTCGCAAGGCGTGGTCGGCGGCCGCGGCCGTGGTGCTGGATGATGCGGCGGCCGACCGGTCCGCGAGGGCGGCGCTACCGCGTCGCCCTCGCGTCACCGTGCTGGCGGCGGCAGACCCGACGGCCGCGACGTGGGCGGCGGCCGTCGCGGTCGGGGCCGAGCGGGTGCTGCGGCTGCCCGAGCGGGAGCGCGACTTGGTCGGCGCGCTCGCCGAGGCCGCCGAGTCGTCGCCCGACGACGGGTCGCGTGGCGAAGTCGTCGCCGTCATCGGCGGGTGCGGCGGGGCGGGCGCGTCCTCGCTGGCGGTGGCGCTGGCACAGGCCGTCGCCGCCGACGCGCTGTTGGTGGACCTCGACCCGTGGGCCGGCGGGATCGATCTACTGCTGGGCGCCGAGACCGCACCCGGCCTGCGCTGGCCGGACCTGGCGCTCGAGGGCGGCCGGCTCAACTGGTCGGCCGTGTGTGCGGCGTTGCCGCGACACCGGGGAGTCAGCGTGCTGTCCGGCACCCGGCGCGGATACGAGTTGGCGGCCGACCCGGTGCACGCCATCGTCGATGCCGGGCGCCGCGGCGCCGTCACGGTGGTCTGCGACCTGCCGCGCCGTCTCACCGATGCGACGCAAGCCGCGCTCGATGCGGCCGACCTCGTCGTCGTGGTCAGCCGCTGCGATGTGCCCGCGTGTGCCGCGACGGGTGCGCTGGCTCCTGTGTTGGCCGCCGTCAACCCGAACGTGGGGTTGGTGGTGCGGGGGCCCTCGCCGGGAGGGTTGCGGGCAGCCGAGGTCGCCGAGATCACCGGGCTCCCGTTGCTGGCGTCCATGAAGGCGGAGCCGCAAGTCGCCGAGCAGCTGGAGCGCGGCGGGCTGCGGCTCGGACGGCGATCCGCACTCGCGGTGGCGGCCCGCCGGGTGCTCGCCGTGCTGCCCCGCGCGTCGTCGCAGCCGGCCCGAAACGGCAGGGCCGCATGAGCGGTTCGCTGATCGACCGCGTACGCGAGCGCCTGGCCGCCGAATCCGCCCCGCCGGGGTCTCCGCTGGGTCCGAACGTCGTGGCCGCCGCCATCCGGGCCGAGTCCGGCGGGATGCTCGGTGACACCGAGGTGCTGGCCCATCTCCGGGTGCTGCAGACCGAGCTGACGGGCGCTGGCATCCTCGAGCCGTTGTTGCGCGCGGACGGCACCACCGACGTGTTGGTCACCGCGCCCGATGCGGTGTGGGTCGACGACGGGAACGGCCTGCGGCGCACGCAGCTTCGGTTCGCCGACGAGGCGGCGGTGCGGCGCCTGGCGCAGCGGCTGGCGCTGGCCGCGGGTCGGCGCCTGGATGACGCGCAACCGTGGGTGGACGGTCAGCTGACCGGGATCGGCGCCGGTTTCGTGGTGCGATTGCATGCGGTGCTGCCGCCGGTGGCGGCCGGCGGCACGTGCTTGTCACTGCGGGTGCTGCGCCCGGCCAGTCAGGACCTGGCGACCCTGACCGCGGCGGGCGCTTTGACGCCCGAGGCCGCCGCCCTGATCGCGGACATCATCGCCGCCCGGCTGGCCTTCCTGGTGTGCGGCGGAACGGGCGCCGGCAAGACGACCTTGCTCGCGGCGATGCTCGGCGCCGTGGCGCCCACCGAGCGGATCGTGTGCGTCGAAGACGCCGCCGAGCTGGCGCCCCGGCATCCGCACCTGGTGAAGCTGGTCGCGCGGTGCGCCAATGTGGAAGGCGTCGGCGAAGTCCCGGTGCGCCAGCTCGTTCGCCAAGCCCTGCGGATGCGGCCCGACCGCATCGTGGTCGGCGAGGTGCGGGGCGCCGAGGTAGTGGATCTGCTGGCGGCGCTGAACACGGGGCACGACGGGGGAGCGGGCACCGTGCACGCGAACAACCCGGCCGAGGTTCCCGCCCGGCTGGAGGCGCTGGGCACGCTGGGCGGTCTCGATCGTGCGGCGCTGCACAGCCAACTTGCCGCGGCCGTGCAGGTGTTGTTGCACGTCGCACGGGACCGCACCGGGCGGCGCCGGCTCGGCGAAATCGCCGTGCTGCGCCAGGTTGCCGGGCGGGTGCGGGCGGTCACGGTGTGGCGTGCCGACGGGGGCATGACCGACGACGCGGGACTCCTGCATCGCTTGCTGCAAAGCCGGATGCCGGCATGAACGGCCCCATGGCCGGCGCACTGCTGTTGGCGCTGGCGCTCCTCGTCCTCGGGCCGTCACCGCGGCGCCGCCTCGCGCCGCTGGCGGCAAACCATCGGTGGCGCCGGATCGCCGGACCGCGTGGGCCGGCCTGCCTTGCGGCGGGGGTGGCGGTTACCGCCGCCGTGCTGCTGCCGCTGACAACGGTGCTGGCCGCCGTGGTCGTCGCCGCGACCGCGAGCCTGCGCTATCGCCGCCGCCGCCGCACCCGCTATGCCCTGCGCGAGGGGCAGGCGCTGGAAGGCGCACTCGACGTGCTCGTCGGCGAACTGCGCGTCGGCTCCCATCCGGTGCGCGCCTTCGGCGTGGCCGCCGGCGAAACCGCCGGTGCGGTTGCGGAGTCGTTGCGCGCGGTCGCGGCGCGCGCCGGGTTGGGGGCCGACGTCGCGGCCGGGCTACGCGCCGCGGCGAAATCGTCGACCATGCCGGCGCATTGGGATCGCCTCGCGCTGTGCTGGCAACTGGCCAGCGACCACGGGCTGGCGATAGCCACCCTGATGCGCGCCGCGCAACGCGACATCGCCGAGCGGCAACGGTTTTCGGCGCGGGTGACGTCGAGCATGGCCGGCGCGCGCGCAACCGCGACGATCCTGGCGGGCCTGCCGGCGCTGGGCGTGCTACTGGGCCAACTGATCGGCGCCCGGCCGCTGGCCTTTCTGCTCAACGGGCACGCCGGGGGATGGCTGCTGGTCGTCGGCTCGACCCTGGCGTGCGTGGGCCTGTTGTGGGCCGACCGCATCACCGATCGGCTCGAATCGTGAGCACGGCGGCGGTGTTGCTGGCCTTGGCCGCGTGGATCGGCCCGGGCCCATCGCTGGTGCGGTCGCGGGCGCGGATACCGGTCCGCGAGCACCGGGCCCGTGCGGTGCAGGGGCCGGCGCGAGGCCCCGATCCGTTGGCGGTCGCATCCTGTCTCGACGTGCTGGCCGTGTGCCTGGGGGCGGGCATGGCGGTCGCCACCGCCGCGGCTGCCGCCGCACCGTCCGCACCGCCGACGTTGGCGCGGGTCCTGCGGCGCGCGGCAGACCTGCTGGCGCTGGGCGCGGATCCCGTCGTCGCCTGGACGGCCACGCCGGGCCTACGGGCCGACTCGGCCGACGCGCAGGTCGAGGCGTTGCTGCGGCTGGCCCGGCGTTCGGCGGCCTCGGGGGCGGCGCTGGCCGAGGGCATCGCCGAATTGGCCGACCAGTCACGTCACGACGCCGCGCACGCGGCCACCGCCGCCGCCGAGCGCGCCGGGGTGCTGATCGCCGGACCGCTCGGGTTGTGCTTCTTGCCCGCGTTCGTGTGTCTGGGGATCGTTCCCGTGGTGGCAGGGCTCGCCGGTGACGTCTTGCAATCGGGATTATGGTGAGGGGAAGGGAAAGCATTGCTACACAACATATTTCGGGTATTCGTCGCGCGCGTGACGGTCTTGGCGGCCGACGAGTCGGGCATGTCGACGGTCGAGTACGCCATCGGCACCATCGCGGCGGCCGCCTTCGGCGCCATCCTGTACACCGTCGTGACCGGCGATTCCGTCGTGTCGGCGCTGACCAACGTCATCGGTCGCGCGCTCAACACCAAGGTCTAGCCGGCAGTGCCGGTGCCAGCACCGTGGAGGCGGCGCTTGGCATCGCCACGCTGGTCGTCGTGCTCATGCTGTGTCTGGCCGGTGTCACCGCGGTGTCGATGCAGGTCCGCTGCGTGGACGCCGCCCGCGAGGCCGCCCGGCTGGCCGCCCGCGGCGACCAACGCTCGGCACTGGGCGCGGCTCGCCGCATCGCACCTGTCGGCGCGCGGGTCGAGGTGCACCGCGACGGCGAGTTCCTGGTGGCCACCGTCGTCGCGCAGTCGAAGTTGTTGCCGGCGATCGACATTGGGGCCAAAGCGGTTTCGGCGGCGGAGCCTTCGGGATGATCGGGGCTCGGCCACCCTGGTCGCCGCGTGGATGGCGGCGGTGTTGCTGTGCGTCACGGGGGCCGGGGCGTACCTCGGCTCGGTGGTGGTGGCACGTCATCGCGCGCAGGCGGCCGCCGACCTGGCCGCGCTGGCCGCCGCGGCCCGGCTACCGTCCGGAGCCGCAGCGGCCTGCGCCCGCGCGGCGGCGGTGGCCCGCGAGATGCGGACCGATGCCAGTTGCGCGGTGGACGATCTCGACGTCGTCGTCACGGTCCGGGTGGCGGTGTTCGGCGGTGTGGCGAGCGCCGCCGCGCGGGCGGGCCCGGCGCTGAACTAGGCCGTCGGGTCGGGGCCACCCGCCAGCCCCGCGGCGGCGAGTTCCTCCGCGGAGGGCAACCGCAGCGAGACCAGCCCGGCGTAGGCGTCCGGTTCGAGTTCCACCCTGTTGACGGTGACGTGCACCGGCACCCAATCGTCGTTATTGCCGGGCATGCGCAGCACCCGGCTGGTGGCGCCGTTGGCGAATTCCTCTGTCATCGAGGACACCAGGTGCTGGTCGTCGGGGTGAACCCTCGGCTTGCCGGTCTCACTACCGCGCCAGTCGTAGAAGGTGCACGGCTCGTCCAGCCATTTGAGCAGGGCCCAGTTCTTGAGGTCGATCAGCGCGCGGTGGACGCCGGCCTGGGCGAGCCCGCTGAGGATCCGTTGCGCCAGATCGTCCGTCGACACCCCCGGGCCCTTGAGCTCGGCCCGCCAGTTGATGGCCCGCGCGACCAGGTGTTCCCGGCCGTCGGGCCCGGTTTCCAGGCCGGTGCGCGCGACGAAACCGATCCGCATCGGATTGCCCTGCCAGTCGGTGAGATCCCATGTGCTGCAAATGGTTTGATCCGGCTTGGCCTTGACGGCCATGGCGAGCACCTTGGTCTCGTTGGGATTGAGCTCGCGCGAGGGGAGGTCTTCCGCGAAGGCCCTGCCGAAGGTGACTTCCACCTCGGGGTTCTTTCCGCTGTTCACCAACGACTCCCGGGTGTCGGTGGCGACGCCCTGGGTCAGGTCCCACTTCAGCGGCCCCGGGATCGGCCGCTCGGGCGGTTCGATGTCGGCCGGACCGGTCCACACGTGCACGCCGTGGATATAGCCGTCGGACATCACCACCGGTTCGGTGCGAATGACGCGGTCGCGCTTGGGAGTGATGCTGGTCAAGGCCTGCCCGGTCTGCACCGACTCGGCGATCGCCGTCCGAACCGCGGAGAGATAGGGGCTGCGGCGCATGAACGTGGTGATCGGGACGAGATTCTTCAGCTGGCGTCCCTGCGCGACCACGGTGGGTTCACCCCCCAGCGTCTCCACGAGCAACCAGTCGTGGGCCATGCCGTCGATTTTACGGCGAGAAGCCGAACTGTCGTGACCTCGGGCCTAACGGCCATGCCGGAACCGGCCGTGCAAGACCGTAACCCTCTCTGCGCCAACACCTTCGGGTGACAAGGACGGCCCCACCGGATGCCAACGAAGTTGCGGTCTCGGAAGCTTGCTACGCCGCCGCAGCCGGGCCGCCAACCGCTCACCGACGCGTCGTCATCCGCCGGGTCCTTCAGCGCGCGGCAACTCCCCCAGGACCAGTTGCAACACCCGCACTGCGCCCGCCTTGTCGAGCGGGTCGTTGCCGTTGCCGCATTTGGGGGACTGCACGCAGGACGGACATCCCCGGGGGCACTCACATGCCTCGATGGCCGCGGCCGTCGCCGCCAACCAGGTACGCACCCGGCGATATCCGCGTTCGGCGAACCCGGCGCCGCCCGGATAGCCGTCGTATACGAAGACACTGGGCAGGCCGCCGGGTTCGGGTCCCACCGCGGTGGACAGACCGCCGATGTCGCCGCGATCGCAGCTGGCCACCAACGGCAGCAGGCCGATCGCCGCGTGCTCGGCGGCGTGCAGCGAGCCGGGGATCCGCGGTGCGTCAATACCCTTGCGCAGCAACGCTTCTTCGGTGATGGTGTACATCACCGCGGTGGTCGCGAGCGTCTGCTCCGGCATGTCGAGCTCGATGAAGTCGATCACCTCTCCCGAAAGCCGGCGGCGCAGATACCCCACCACGCGGTGGGTGACGCTGACCGGCACCAAACCCAGGGTGACCGGCCCCAATTGCGAGCGCTCGCCGGTGCCGGTGACGGCGATGTCGGTGATTTCCCGCGCGAACGTGGCGTAGCCGGGGTCCTCGGCGTGCACGAAGGCGATCGCATCCTCGAGGTCCAACGAGTCGACGACGTAGCTCTCCCCTTGGTGCAGATAGACGGCGCCCGGGTGGATCGACGCCGGGGCCTGACCGACCCCGGTGCTGCCCAGCAGCCGCCCGGTGTCGGCCTCGACGATGACGATCTGACCGCCCGCCGACCCCCGGATGTCCACCGCCCCATGCGGTTCCAGGCCGGCCGCGGGAAAGTACTTGCCGCTGCGGCGCCGCAGCAGCCCGTCGTCTACCAGGCCCCCGGCCACCTCGGTGGCGCCGAAGTCACGCACCTCGGCTTCGTCGAGTGGCATTTCGGTCGCGGCGCAAAGCAATTGGGGACCAAGAATGTAGGGGTTGGCGGGGTCGATCACCACCCGCTCGACCGGCTTGCCCAGCAGCGCGGCGGGGTTGTGGACCAGGTACGTGTCCAGCGGGTCGTCGCGGGCGATCAGCACGACGAGCGCGCCCTGCCCGCGGCGGCCCGACCGGCCGGCCTGCTGCCAGAACGAGGCGACCGTCCCGGGGAACCCGGCGAGCACCACCGCGTCCAGCCCGGCGATGTCGACGCCCAACTCCAGGGCGTTCGTGGTGGCCAGGCCGCGCAGCCGGCCCTCCGCCAGCGCGCGCTCCAGCGCGGTGCGGTCCTCGGCGAGATAGCCGGCCCGATACGACGCCACCTTGCCGGCGAGCTCCGGGGCGATGTCGTCGAGCCGCGCTTGGGAGCCCAGCGCGGTCAACTCCGCGGCGCGGCGCGACCGCACGAACGTCAGCGTCTGCGCCCCCTCGGCGATCAGGTCGGCCATCACCCGCGCCGCCTCCGCGCCGGCCGAGCGGCGCACCGGCGCGCCGTTCTCGCCGAGCAGGTCGGTCCGCAGCGCCGGCTCCCACAACGCCACCGTCCGGGCGCCCTGCGGCGAACCGTCCTCGGTGACCTCCTCGACGGGAAGGCCGATGAGCTCGGCGGCCGTCGCACCCGGTGCATCCGTCGTCGCGCTGGCGAAGATCACCGTGGGCGAGGACGAGTATCGCGCGCACAGCCGCAGCAGCCGGCGCAGCACCATCGCCACGTTGGAGCCGAAAACGCCGCGGTAGTAATGGCATTCGTCGACAATCACGAACCGAAGGCCCCGCAACAGCACGGCCCAGCGGGCATGGTTGCGCAGAATCGACAAATGGATCATGTCGGGATTGGAGAACAGCCACCGGGAACGTTCGCGCGCGAAGCGGCGGACCTCCGGGGGGCTGTCGCCGTCGTAGGCGGTGGGCGCGACGTCGTGCAGGCGCGGGATGGCCGTGGTCAGCGCGTGCGCGGCGCGCAACTGGTCGTGGCCCAGCGCCTTGGTGGGGGACAGGTACAGCACCCGGGCGCGCGGATCGGTGGCCAGCGCATTGAGGACGGGAAGCTGATAGGCCAGTGACTTGCCCGACGCGGTCCCGGTGCTCACCACGACATGGCGGCCGGCGTGAGCCAATTCCGCGGCCGCCGACTGGTGTGACCAGGGGGAATGGATGCCGCGGTCGGTGAACGCGCGCACCACGTCGGGCTCGGCCCACGCCGGCCAGCTATGCGGGCGGCCGCTTCGCGGCGGCAGCTCGGCGACGTGGCGCAGCGGGTGCTCGTCGGCGTCGGCACCGGCGAGCGCGGCGGCGAGCAGGCCGCTGCCGAAACTCGCCATTCGCACCCTCCTGGGACCCGGCTGAGATTGCGTCCAAGGCGCAAGTCTGTCGCGGAAGCGATGAACATGGTTGACTATTTGCGGTCGCAGCTTCTGTGTTCGTGTCAAACTTTCGCAGGATCGACGTTGCGGCCGCGGTTCCTGCGAGGTTAATCGGTCGGGTGAAGTTCCGGCGACTGAGCGAGGTATGGCGGTCGTACGAGGCCCGGGGCATCGAAAGGCGATGCCCCGCACCCAGAAGAAAAGGAAAGATCGAGAGATGCCACAGGGAACTGTGAAGTGGTTCAACGCGGAGAAGGGCTTCGGGTTCATTGCCCCCGAAGACGGTTCCGCCGACGTGTTTGTCCACTACACGGAGATCCAGGGTTCGGGCTTCCGCACCCTCGAAGAAAACCAGAAGGTCGAGTTCGAAATCGGCCACAGCCCTAAGGGCCCCCAGGCCACCGGAGTCCGCTCCGTCTAAGGACGAGCCGAAATCTCCACGGACCCCCCTGCAGTCCCGCCCAGCGGGCCCGCCGGGGGGTTTTCGTATTGGGTCCGGCTCGCGAAACCGCCGCCGCGCCGATTGCCTCAGGACGCGGATGCTCGGCCTGGCCTACTGTCGGTGGCGTGAGCCAGCTCTCCTTCTTCACAGCGGAGTCGGTGCCGCCCGCGGCCGCCGATCTCTCCGGGGTGCTGGCGGCGTCCGGTCAGATCGTCATGGTCACCGGCCCGCAGGCGCAGGGCGCGCGGCTCTCCGTGGTGGTCGATCTGCCCTGGCGCGCCGCCGCGCTGGCCGAGATGATCCACGAGGCGGGGCTGGAACCCGAGATCGGCCGGACCGACGAGGACACGCCGTTGGTGCGGACGGCGGTCACCCCCACCTTGGTGAGTCTGGCCACCGAATGGACGCGCGGCGCGGTCAAGACGGTGCCGCCGCGGTGGCTGCCCGGGCCGCGTGAATTGCGGGCGTGGACGCTGGCGGCCGGTCACCCGGAGGGCGACCATTACCTGTTGGGCCTGGATCCGCACGCGCCCGATACCCATTCCCCGCTGGCGTCGGCTTTGATGCGGGTGGGAATCGCACCGACATTGATCGGCACCCGCGGCGGCCGCCCGGCGCTGCGGATCAGCGGCCGTCGCCGACTGTCGCGCCTGGTAGAGAACGTGGGCGACGCCCCCGACGGAGTTGACGCGTCATCGGCGTGGCCGCGGGTATAACCGCAGAAAAGGATTTGTCTTTCGGACGCCCGGTTTGCGCAGTCGCGCCCAAGGGTGCGAAATTGTCAGGTGCCCGAGGGCGAAGGAACGCTGGCGTATCTGAATTTCCGCGGAATTTTTGACGCCGGCCTGTCATTCTTCTGCGGGGCGGCCTCGCAGGGGGGCCGAGAGCAAGGATGGAGCGTAAGCGTAGTTGGCCGACCCGAATCTCAAGGACCGCGAAAGCGGCCGGGCTGGGAGCCGCAGGCGACTCGTCATCGTCGAGTCGCCCACCAAGGCGCGCAAATTGGCCGGCTACCTGGGCTCCAGCTACATCGTCGAATCCTCTCGCGGCCACATCCGCGACCTGCCCCGCGCCGCGGCCGACGTGCCGGCGAAGTACAAATCGGAGCCGTGGGCAAGGCTCGGTGTCAACGTCGACCACGACTTCGAACCGCTCTACATCATCAGCCCGGAGAAGAAGAGCACCGTCAGCGAACTGAAGGGCCTGCTCAAAGGCGTCGACGAGCTCTATCTGGCCACGGATGGTGACCGGGAGGGCGAGGCCATCGCCTGGCACCTATTGGAGACCCTGAAGCCGAACATCCCGGTCAAGCGGATGGTGTTCCACGAGATCACCGAGCCGGCCATCCTCGAGGCCGCCGAGAACCCCCGTGACCTCGACATCGATCTGGTCGACGCGCAGGAAACCCGCCGCATCCTGGACCGGCTGTACGGCTACGAGGTCAGCCCGGTGCTGTGGAAGAAGGTCGCGCCCAAGCTGTCGGCCGGCCGGGTCCAGTCCGTGGCCACGCGCATCATCGTGCAGCGGGAACGCGACCGGATGGCGTTCCGCAGCGCCTCGTACTGGGATATCGTCGCCCAGCTGGACGCCAGCGTGTCCGACCCGACCGCCCAGCCGCCCACTTTCACCGCCCGGCTGACGAACGTCGACGGCCTGCGCGTGGCCACCGGCCGCGATTTCGACTCGCTGGGCCAGCTGCGCAAGGCCGACGAGGTGACGGTGCTGGACGAGTCCCAGGCGACCGAGCTGGCCGCCGGGCTGCGCGGGACCCAGCTGTCCGTGGCCTCGGTGGAGGAAAAGCCCTACACCCGCCGGCCCTACGCGCCGTTCATGACGTCGACGCTGCAGCAGGAGGCCGGCCGCAAGCTGCGGTTCTCCTCGGAGCGCACCATGAGCATCGCCCAGCGGCTCTACGAGAACGGCTACATCACTTATATGCGTACCGACTCGACGACGCTGTCGCAGTCGGCCATCAACGCCGCCCGCACGCAGGCGCGTCAGCTCTACGGCGAGGAGTACGTCTCGCCGTCGCCGCGGCAGTACACCCGCAAGGTGAAGAACGCCCAGGAGGCGCACGAGGCCATCCGGCCCGCCGGCGAGACGTTCGCCACCCCGGACGCGGTGCGCCGCGAGCTCGACGGCGACGAATTCCGGCTCTACGAGCTGATCTGGCAGCGCACCGTGGCCTCGCAGATGGCCGACGCGCGCGGCACCACGCTCAGCCTGCGGATCAATGGTCGATCCGGAGAAAGGCAGGTGGTGTTCTCCGCGAGCGGTCGCACCATCACGTTCGCTGGGTTCTTGAAGGCCTACGTCGAGACCGTCGACGAATTGGCCGGCGGCGAGGCGGATGACGCCGAGAGCCGGCTGCCGCACTTGACGCAGGGCCAGCGGCTGGACGCCATCGAGCTCACCCCCGACGGCCACGCCACCAACCCACCGGCGCGCTACACCGAGGCGTCGCTGGTCAAGGCGCTCGAGGAGTTGGGCATCGGCCGCCCCTCGACGTACTCGTCGATCATCAAGACCATCCAGGACCGCGGCTACGTGCACAAGAAGGGCAGCGCCCTGGTGCCGTCGTGGGTCGCGTTCGCCGTAACCGGTTTGCTCGAGCGGCATTTCGGCCGGCTCGTCGACTACGGCTTCACCGCCGCGATGGAAGACGAGCTCGACGCGATCGCCTCGGGGCAGGAGCGGCGCACCGACTGGCTCAACCGCTTCTACTTCGGCGGCGACCACGGAGTGGCCGATTCGGTGGCGCGCTCCGGGGGCCTCAAGAAGCTGGTCGGGGTCAACCTGGAAGGCATCGACGCCCGAGAAGTCAACTCCATCAAGCTGTTTGACGACGAGCAGGGTCGCCCCGTGTACGTCCGGGTGGGCAAGAACGGGCCTTACCTGGAACGCATGGTGGCAGGCGATGAGGGCGAGCTCGTGCCGCAGCGCGCCAACCTCAACGACTCGCTGACCCCCGACGAGCTGACGCTGGGAGTGGCCGAGCAGCTGTTCGCCACCCCGCAAGAGGGGCGCTCGTTGGGCGTCGACCCGGAAACCGGTCACGAGATCGTCGCCAAGGACGGCCGCTACGGGCCGTACGTGACCGAGGTACTGCCGCCGCCGCCCGACGAGGAGGAGGGCGGTGCCCCGGCCAAGAAGGGGAAGAAGCCGACCGGGCCCAAACCCAGAACCGGCTCGCTGCTGCGCAGCATGGACCTGGAAACCGTCACCCTCGAGGACGCGCTGAAACTGCTGTCGCTGCCCCGGGTGGTCGGCGTCGACCCGCAGACCGGTGAGGAGATCACCGCGCAGAACGGCCGGTACGGCCCATACCTGAAGCGCGGCACCGATTCTCGTTCGCTGGCCACCGAGGACCAGATCTTCGAGATCACGCTCGACGAGGCGCTCAAGATCTACGCCGAGCCCAAACGCCGCGGCAGGCAGGCCGCCGCCGCGCCGCCGTTGCGTGAGCTGGGCGCCGACCCGGCGACCGGCAAGCCGATGGTGATCAAGGATGGCCGGTTCGGGCCCTACGTCACCGACGGTGAGACCAACGCCAGCCTGCGCAAGGGCGACGACGTCTTGTCGATCACCGACGAGCGCGCCGCCGAACTGCTGGCCGACCGGCGGGCGCGGGGTCCGGTGAAGCGTCCCGCGAAGAAGGCCGCCCGCAAGAAGGCCCCGGCCAAGAAGGCCGCCAAGCGCAGTTAGTAGCCGGGGCCGATCGCCTCGCTGTGCACCTCTTCGGGGGCCCGTGCGTGCTGGGAGTCCGGGGCTCCGGCCAGCTTCACCGGCCGAGCCAATTGGGTGGGGGCGGTGCGCCCGCGCAGCTCGACCACCTCGCCCACATCCCAGCACAACGCCTCGGCGTCCAGGGCGCCGCTGACCGCGATCGCCGACGCCAGCACGTGGCCGGGCTCGAGTTTGGCCAGCTCGGTCAGCCGGGCGGCCTCGTTGACCGGGTCGCCGATCACCGTGTACTCGAAGCGGGCCTGCGCGCCGATGTGCCCGGCGATCGCCCTGCCCGCCGACACCCCGATCCCGAACTCCGCGGACCCGATCACCGGGAGCAGCTCGTCGTGCAGCTCGCGGGCCGCGGCGAGCGCGCCACCCGAAGCGTCGGGGTGTTCGATCGGCGCACCGAAGATGGCCAGCGCGGCGTCGCCCTGGAATTTGTTGACGAAACCGCCGTACCTGCCGACGGTTTCGACCACCACCCGGAAGAACTCGTTGAGCAGGTGGACCACCTCGGCGGGCGGCCGGGTCGCGGCGAGCTTGGTGGAGCCGACCAGGTCGACGAACAGGACCGCGACGTGGCGCTCCTGGCCGCCCAACTCGGTGCCGCGCTCCAGGGCCCGGCGGGCCACGTCTTCACCGACGTAGCGACCGAACAGGTCACGCAGCCGCTGCCGCTCGGACAAGTCGCGCACCATGTCGTTGAAGCCGGCCTGCAGCAGGCCCAGCTCGCTGGCGTCGTAGATCTGCATGTGCGCGTTGTAGTTTCCGCGCTGCACCTCCGACAGCGCCCAGCGCAGCTGACGCAGCGGGTCGGCGATCGACATGGCCACCAGCAGGGTGCTGACGAAGCCGATGCCCAACGCAGCCAGCGCCAGCAACAGGATGGGGGTGAACAGCTTCTCCGGCGTGGCATGCAGCAGGGACGCCTTGTCCGCCACCACCGACAGCACGATGGCCAGCACCGGGACGGCGGTGGACAGCATCCACGTCAGGATCTGGCGGAGGATGACACCGGGCGCCTTGACGTTCTCGGGCACCCCACTGCGCAGCGCGGCCACCGCCACCGGGCGCAGCACCCGCTCGGACTGCAGGTAGCCGATGATCGAGGTGGCCGCGGCGCCCAGCCCGGTGGCGACGGCCACGACGGGCGCGGCGAACCGGGCCACCGACCAGCTGGCGATGATGAACACCACGCCGCCGATGCACCAGACCACCATGCTGGTGACCGTGCGATAGAAGGGCATCCGCAACGCCCGGCTGCGGGCCAGCTCGGTGGCGGCGGGGTCGGCCTCGGCGAGCAGGTTGTCGCGGCGCTGCCACCGGAAGACCGGCATCAGCAGCTTCAGGCTCACCATCGAGGCGACGACGAACAGGACGACCAACGCGGTGGCGAAGATCGCCAGGTTCAGCACCGGCAGATCCTGCAGCTGGATCCGATCCTCGGGGGGCAGCGCGTAGCGCAGGAAGCCGAGCACGAAGAGGGCGCCGATGATGTCGGCCTGCAGCATGCTCAGCAAGAACAGCGGCCACGGGGTACGCACCACCCACCGGACGAATCCGCCGATTCGCCCGGGCAGTGCTGCCGGTGTTGCCACGATCCCACCGTATCGGTCAGCAGGGACTTGTCGGAAACTTACAACGCTCTTCCCGCGCCGCCCACCCGGGCCGTTAAGGAGGGGCAATGTAACGGGATCGTCGCGATACGGTGGCCGGCCGGTATCTGTCGGCGGTGGTGGCTACTGTTACCGATGATGTCCGGGGTGTTTACGCGGCTGATAGGCCAGGACGTGGTGACCGCCGAGCTGCTCGCCGCCGCCAGGGCGGCCCGCGGTGATCTGGTTCACAGCGACGCGGGCGACGGGACTATGACACATGCGTGGCTGATCACGGGTCCGCCCGGGTCGGGGCGCTCGGTCGCGGCGCTGTGCTTCGCCGCCGCGCTGCAGTGCACCTCCGACGGGGAACCCGGGTGCGGGCAATGCCGGGCATGCACGACGACCATGGCCGGTACCCACGCCGACGTACGCCGGGTGGTTCCCGAAGGGCTGTCCATCGGGGTGGACGAGATGCGCGCCATCGTGCAGATCGCGTCGCGGCGTCCTGCCACCGGGAACCGGCAGATCGTCGTGATCGAGGACGCCGACCGTCTGACCGAGGGCGCCGCCAACGCGCTGCTCAAGGTCGTCGAGGAACCCCCGCCGTCGACGGTGTTCCTGTTGTGCGCGCCATCGGTGGATCCCGAGGACATCGCCATCACGTTGCGTTCCCGCTGCCGGCACGTCGCGCTGGTCACCCCGCCGACCGAGGCGATCGCGCGCGTGCTGATAGACAGCGACGGCCTGAGCCCGGAAACCGCGAACTGGGCGGCGTCGGTCAGCGGCGGCCACGTGGGCCGGGCGCGGCGGCTGGCCACCGATCCCGAGGCCCGGGAGCGCCGGGAGCGGGCGCTGGGCCTGGTGCGGGACGCCGCGACGCCGGCGCGGGCCTATGCCGCCGCCGAGGAATTGGTGGCCGCGGCCGAGGCCGAGGCCGTGGTGCTCACCGCGGACCGCGCCGACGCCGAGACCGAGGAGCTGCGGACGGCCCTGGGCGCCGGCGGCACGGGCAAGGGCGCCGCCGGGGCGATGCGGGGTGCCTCGGGCGCGATGAAAGACCTCGAGCGGCGGCAGAAGTCGCGTCAGACCCGGGCGTCGCGCGACGCGCTGGACCGGGCGCTGATCGACTTGGCGACGTATTTCCGCGACGCACTCATGGTCTCGGCGGGCGCGGGGTCGGTGCGCCACAACCATCCCGACATGTCCGACCGGGTCTCGGCGCTGGCGGCGCATGCCTCCCCCCAGCGGCTGCTGCGCTGCATCGAGGCCGTCCTGGAATGCCGCGAGGCGTTGGCCAGCAACGTCAAGCCCAAGTTCGCAGTCGACGCCATGGTGGCCACCTTCGGCCAGGAACTGCGTGACTAAGTTGGGTTGGCCCGCCCGCCTGCCGTAGACTCGTGCCGCCCGGCGTGCGGGTGTGCCGCCTTAGCTCAGTCGGTAGAGCGATTCACTCGTAATGAATAGGTCGGGGGTTCGATTCCCCCAGGCGGCTCCATTTTTTCCGCCGAGTGTGAAGCCAGCCGCACACTCGGCGGGCGCCGCTAGGCCGGCGCTATAAACCCCACCGGGCCCGACGCGAGGCACAACGCCAGCGCGGTGGTGTTGGCCCGCACGGTGATCGCGTCCCCGGCGCCCGGCAGGCGAGCGAACACCCGGTTGAGTCCCGGATGCACGGGCACCTTGACGTCGGGTCCTTGCGTCAGCGACAGCGTCATCGTCCCTTCGCTGTTGGCCAGGTAATTGAGTTCGACGCTCCAGTCGGCGGGCAGCAGCGGCCCGTCGAGGACCAGGCGCGCCGGCTTGTCCGGCTGCGCGAAATACCCGCACTGCGGCATGGGGCCCGGCACGATCGTCCGCACCCAGCTCACCCGCGCCTCGACCAGCCGCCCCGAGCTGTCCAGCATCCGCAATTGCGTTGTGGCCGGGGCGAATTCGGGCCTGTCCCGCAGCAGGGCGAACATGTGGCTGGCCAGGTTCTCCGGCGCCGCCACCCGTTGCAGCACAAGCGGATCGACCTCCTGATCCAGCAGTGGCGCCGCCGAGGCCGCATGCGCCGCGGCCAGATCGGCCCGGGCGTTCTGCAGATAGCGCTGGGCCGGGTTGTCCCGCCAGCTGGCCAGAAATGTCGCCGTCGAGTACAGGCTGCTGGCCACGAATAGCGCCGCCAAGCCCAGCGTCGCCACGGCGCGTTTGGGGGAGGCGTCCAGCCACCGCGGCCCAGCGGGCCGGTTCGGCGCGCACAACGCGACGGCGGCCAGCAGCGCCAGCACGAAGACGAGATCCGGGAAATAGCGCAGGGTTTGGGCGAGTTCGAGCGCGGTCTGCTTCGACGAGCGCATCAGATAGACCGGCACCTGGCAGGCGACGGCGTAACCGGCCGCGGTCAGCCACACCGGCCCGATGCGCTGCTTGCGCAGCAGTGAGACCGCGAGCGTGCCGGCGAGCACCAGCCAGCCGAGCGCCATCACCGACGGCGGGGGCGTCGCCCACGGCGAGGCCGGCGCCCACCGGTCCCAGTGCCACGGCCCGCCGGCCAGCCCCGGGACGATGCCGTGCGTGATCGATCGCGCCAGCAGCTCCGACGTCATCACCAGATCGGAACTCCACCGCCGCTGGTTCACTACGCCCAGATAGAGCGCGACCCAGCAGCCGGTCAAAGTCAGCGTTGCGATCCACAACCGGAGCCCGGCCCGCCACACCGTCGGCAGCGCCGCCCGATCACCCTGGACGTGGCGCAGCAGCGCGGCCACCGCGAACGCGACGAACGGGATCACCGCGGCTTTCTCGAAGAACAGCAGTCCACCCAAGTAGACCAGCGTCCCGGTCACCGCGTAGCGCTGGTTGCCCGTGCGAACCAGCAGGATGGCGTCGGCGCACACCCACGCCAGCGCCGCCAGCATCGGCAGCGAATTGAGCGCCGCCGCCCACCACGCGAACCCGGGCACCGCCAGCGGCGTGAACAGCGCGAACATCAGCGGGATCAGCAGCACCGGCCGCCGGCCGAGGATGACGTAGAGGGCGCGCAGCAGCGCGAGCCAAGCCAGCAGCTGCAGCACCAGCAGGCTTATCGCCGGCCCCGTCCAGTTCAGCGGGGCCAGCCGGATGATGGCGCCGCCGACCAGGAAAGCGCCCGGCATGACGTGGCCGTCGTGGTCGTCGAAGAGGTAAGCCGGCGACAGCAGGCCGTGGGTGCCGGCCTTCCCGATGAGGATCAGGTCGTCCCAATAGAAGTAGCCCCCGAAGGCCAGCGCCGCGCGTATCCCCAGCGCAGCGGCGATCAGCGCGACGGCCAGGGCCACTATGTATGGTGGGCCGGTGCGCGCACTGGTTACCGGGGCAGCCGGATTCATCGGCTCGACGCTAGTCGACCGTCTGTTGGCCGAGGGCCACGCAGTGGTGGGGCTGGACAACTTCGCCACCGGCCGCGCGACCAACGTGGAGCACCTGGTAGGCAATCCGTCGTACGTCTTCGTCGAAGCGGACATCGTCACCGCCGATCTGCAGGCCATCCTGGCTGAGCACCGGCCGGAGGTGGTCTTCCACCTGGCGGCCCAGATCGACGTGCGGCGCTCGGTGGCCGACCCGCAATTCGACGCCTCGGTCAACGTCATCGGCACGGTGCGCCTCGCCGAGGCGGCGCGGCTGACGGGGGTGCGCAAGGTCGTGCACACCTCGTCGGGCGGATCCATCTACGGCACACCGGCGCAGTACCCGACCCCCGAGACCGTGCCGACCGACCCGGCCTCGCCGTATGCCGCGGGGAAGGTGGCCGGCGAGATCTACCTGAACACCTTCCGCCACCTGTACGGCCTGGATTGCTCGCACATCGCCCCGGCCAACGTCTACGGCCCCCGCCAGGACCCGCACGGCGAGGCGGGCGTGGTGGCGATCTTCGCCCAGGCGCTGCTGTCGGGCAAGCCCACCAAGGTGTTCGGCGACGGCGGCAAGACCCGCGACTACGTGTTCGTCGACGACGTGGTGGACGCCTTCGTCAAGGCCGCCGGGGAGGCGGGCGGCGGGCAGCGGTTCAACATCGGCACCGGCGTGGAAACCTCGGACCGGCAACTGCATTCGGCGGTGGCGGCGGCCGTCGGCGGGCCCGACGACCCGGAATTCCATCCGGACCGGCTGGGCGATCTGAGGCGGTCCTGCCTCGACATCGGTTTGGCCGAAAAGGTTTTGGGCTGGCGTCCACGGGTCGAGTTGGACGACGGGGTGCGCCGGACGGTCGAGTACTTCCGGAAGGCCCAGACGGTCTAGCCCCGCCGAGCGTGTAAATACTGCGAAAGTTCGGCGGGTTTTTCGCAGTGGCTACACGTTCGACGCAGATTGAGGAGCGTCGGGCGCCTGGGCGCCCTCGATCGCCAAGGCGCGGGCCAGTCGCGCGTAACGCAGTTCGAGGTCCTTGAAGCGCATGTAAGTGCTCAGCGTGGTGAAGCAGAACGCCATGATGAGCGCGTAGAGCATCAGGTCGGTGCCGCGGCGCACACCGAACCAGTGCGCCACGACCGTGGTGTCGTCGGGCCGCAACACGGCGTAGACGCCGGCCAGCACGAAGACGACGTAGCCGACCTTTACCCAGGCGCGGGACCGCGCGTTCCTGCGGGATCGCAGCAGATAGACCAGTAGCGCGATGATCGACCCGATCAGCAGCACCTGGATCCAGTTCATCGGTGAGCCCTTCCTCGCAGAAACCCGTCGAAGATGATGTTGACGCCGTTGAGCAGCGGCTGCCCCTTCGACTTCGAGTAATCGGTGTAGAGCACCTCGACCGGCTGTTCGACCACACGCCAATGGTTTTCGGCGATCAGCATGATGAACTCGTTGGCGTGGCTCATGCCGCTCATGGTGATGTCCAGCCCGTCGGCGACCTTCTTGTTGAACACCCGCAGCCCATTGTTGGTGTCGGTCAAGCCAAGTCGGCGACCTCGCCGGCTCAGCCGCGCCGCGGTCTGCAACACCAGCCGCTTCAGAAACGGCGGCCGGGCGCCGACGTTCGCCCCGAACCGCGTCCCGATGACGACGTCGACGTGCTCCGCGCAGAGCCGGTCGACCATCGCGGCCAGGTCCTTGACCCGATGCTGCCCGTCACCGTCGAAGGTGGCGAACACCCACGCGCCCGGTTGTTTGCGCGCGTACTCGACGCCGGTCTGGATGGCCGCACCCTGGCCCAGGTTGATCGGGTGGCGCACCAGGTGCGCGCCGGCCCGCCTGGCGATCTCGCCCGTGTCGTCGGTGCTGCCGTCGTCCACGCAGACGACGTTGTCGAAGATCGAGCGCACATCGGCGACCACCTCGCCGATGACGGTGGCTTCGTTGAAGGCGGGGATGACGATCCAGGCGCCCGAGTATTTGGCTGCAATGTCCATTCAGCCCAAAAGGTACACGCGATCAGCTGGTCAGGCGCCCGGCGCGCGAGAGCGCGACCAGATGAACCCCGATTCCCACCACCGGGCCGCACAGCAAGCCGACGACGGTGCGCGTCGGCAGCGGCAGCGGTAACAGCAGCAGCAATCCCGACGCCAGCGTGGCGCCGACCCAGCCCAGCGAGTACGCCCGGTGCAGCGCGGCCGCGACGGCCCCGGCGCCGGTGAGCGTCAGCATGGCGATCGCCACCGCGGCCGCCGTCAGCCAGGCCAGCAGCGCGCCGCTGGCCTGGTACTGCGGCCCGAAGGCGACCCGCAGCAGCCACGGGCCCACGAGTCCGGCCGCCAGCACTCCGACCGCACCGATGCCGCCGACGATCCCCGCCGGGGCGAGCAGCGCCCGAATCCGGTCGCTGCGCGCGTCGACGAAATGGGCGATCAGGTTGCCCTGCATGGCCGTCAGCGGCACCAGCAGCGGGGCCCGCGTCAGCGTCACGGCGAGGATGATCACCCCGCCCTCGGCCCCCAGCTCGTTGCTGGTCAGCTTCAGCAGCACCGGAAAACCCATCACCAGAATGGCGCTGGCGCCGGCGGCGGTGATCGAGTGGGCGGCGCCGCGCAGGAAGGCCTGGGCGCCCACGGGCGTCAGCAGGCGGGCGGCGGCCCGGGCCGAGGGCGAGGCCACCAGCATGATCAGCCAGGCGCCCGCGCCCGCGACCGTGGCCCACAGGAAGCCGGCCAGGCGCCAGCCGAGCACCACGGTGGCCGCGGCGACCGTCACCCGGCTGACCGCGTCGGTCACCATCAGCGCCCCGTACCCGGTCCACCTATCGCTGCCGGCCAGCATGCCCAGCAGCGTGGCGTGCACGCAGAACCCGGCCAGCCCGATGCTGAGCAGCGCCACCGACAGCCAGCGCTCCTCGACGAACACCCACCAGCTCCACAGCGGCGAGCTGGCGCCGATCACGACGGCCGCGCCCACCCCGACCAGCATGGCGACCCGCAGCGGGTGGGTTCGCGGTTGGTCGGCCGGCAACGCCGACGCGGCATGCCGCGTCGAGCGGACCTCCCGGGTGGTCTCCTGCATCAGGCCGAAAGCGGCGCCGGTGGCCAGGCCGAAGGCCCCCCAAAAGACGCCGAACACCGAAAAGCCGCCCGGCGCCAGGTCGCGGGCGGCCAGATAGACCACCGCGTAACCGCACAGGGCGGTCAGCGCCGTCGCGGTGCCGACCCGGGCGACGCTGCCGCGTGTGATCGGACCGGCGCCCGTGGGGGCTTGGGTACCGCCGACTTCGGGCATCGCCACAATTTGAAATAGTAGGTGTCCGTGGACGCTGGTCCGCGGTGGCGACCGGGGTTCGCTATCGTGGGCGGCTGTCGGAAAGGATCCATGGCCGCCTTGCGCATTTTCGGGATCTCGCTGTTGGTCACCGTGGCGGCCCTTGTTCTCGGGTATGCCCACGGCGGCCTCGGCGCCCTGCTTCTACTGCTAGCCCTGGCGCTCCTCGAGATCTCGCTGTCGTTCGACAACGCCGTCATCAACGCCGCGGTCCTCAAGCAGATGAGCCCGTTCTGGCGGCAGATGTTTCTGACGGTTGGGATTCTCGTCGCGGTGTTCGGGATGCGGCTGATCTTCCCGCTCGTCATCGTGTGGGCGACCGCGGGCCTCGACCCCGTTCGTGCGATGGAGTTGGCGCTGCATCCCCCGCCGCACGGCGCCCTGGAATTCCCCGACGGCTCGCCCAGCTACGAAAAGCTCATCGTCGCCGCGCATCCGCAGATCGCGGCGTTTGGCGGGAGCTTCCTGTTGATGCTGTTTCTGGACTTCGTGTTCCACGATCGAGACATCAAGTGGCTCAAATGGATCGAGATTCCGTTCGCCCGCATCGGGCGGCTGGGTCAGGTGTCGGTGGCGGTGACCGCCGTGGCGCTGGTCCTGGTGGGCACGCGGTTGACGCACTCCGGCGACGAGCGGGCGACCGTGCTGACCGCCGGGCTGCTGGGCCTGGTGACGTACCTTCTCGTCAACGGGCTGAGCCGGGCGTTTCGGCCCCCGGGGTTCGAGGCGGCGTCGGCCGGCAGGGCGGTCGGCAAGGCCGGGCTGACCATGTTCCTTTATCTCGAGGTGCTCGACGCCGCGTTCTCGTTCGACGGGGTCACCGGCGCCTTCGCGATCACCTCGGACCCGATCATCATCGCGTTGGGTCTTGGGCTGGTGGGCTCGATGTTCGTCCGGTCCATCACCATCTTCCTGGTGAAGCAGGACACGCTGGACCGTTACGTGTACTTAGAGCACGGCGCGCACTGGGCGATCGGCGTGCTGGCGGTGATCATGCTGGTATCGATCGAACCGCGATTCCAGGTCCCCGAGCCGGTCACCGCCTCGGTGGGGGTGGTGTTCATCGGGGCGGCGCTGGGCTGGAGCGTGCTGCGCAATCGGCGCCACGCCCGGGCCGCCGCGTCGTCACCGGCTTAGGCCTCGATCTGGCCGGCGATGCGCCGTTCGATGCCCGCCCTCGCGGGGGCCGGCAGCACGATCAGGCCGTCGAGTTCCTTGCTCGCCCGCGCGTAGGCATTCTGTCGTTCCTCGCGGGTGGCCGCCTCGTCCTGCGCCAACTGCAGCAAGCTTCGGGCCCGTGCCATCCGTTGTTGCTCGTCCGCCGAGAAGTCGCTGCGGCGCCGGCGAATCGCCTCGGCCTCGGCGATCTCGAACGCACTGATGTACTCGTGGACGGCGTCGCGGTATTCCACCAACGCGTCCCGGTTTCCGACCAGCGCATCGGGCGGGTCCGGCCGCAACAGGTCCGCGTGCCGCTTCGCCCGATGGAACGCAATGGTCAGTGGCGCTCGCATATCGGTCATCATCGGGAAGTCCAGTAATCGCGCGATATCGACTTCGTAGTCGAGCCACCGGGCGTCGGTACGGTCGTGCGACGCAACGAGTCTGGCGATCTCTCGGCGGTCGCTTTCCCGGTTGGTCCGCACCCGGCCCGACGCCTCGGCCACCGCGATCTTGGCTTGCTGCTTCAGCCGATACCGTTCCAGCCGGCGCTCCGCCCGGCGCTCGTTCGCGGCGGCAACGGCCCGAAGGCCCCCGCCGATAGCACCGCCCAGCGGAAAAACCAGCCACCAGAAGTTGGCGGCGAAATGCCACACCGGGGTCACATCGCCAGGATGCCACCGGAAATCGGCGCGCGGTTACGCCACGAGCATCACTGCACGTCGGCCCGCGTCAGTGCCGTCGTGACTTGAACCGCTCCACCGAACGCTCCACCTCCGCTTCGGCTGCCGCTCGGTCAACCCAGTCGGCCGCCTTGACGAACTTGCCCGGCTCCAGCGCCTTGTACTGGGAGAAAAAGTGCTTGATCACATCCAGTTCGTGCTCCGGCACGTCCCCGATGTCCTGGATGTGGTCCCAGCGGTGGTCGCCGGCCGGCACGCACAGCACTTTGTCGTCGCCGCCGGCCTCGTCGACCATCCGGAACATGCCGACCGGGCGCGCCTCAACGATCACGCCGGGGAACACCGACTCCGGCAGCAGCACCATCGCGTCCAGCGGGTCACCGTCCTCACCCAGGGTGTCCTCGATGAAGCCGTAGTCAGTGGGATAGGCCATCGTGGTGTAGAGGTAGCGGTCCAGACGCACCCGGCCCGTCTCGTGATCGACTTCGTACTTGTTGCGCTGGCCCTTCGGAATTTCGATGGTCACGTCGAATTGCACTGTGCGCTCCTTAGATCTGGGCGGTTCGCGGTGGTCCGTTTGCGTCGGGGATCACCCTAGTCGAGGCGTTTGCGGCGGATTCGGCAGAATGGGCGGGAGACAGTCAGGAGAGCGATGGGTCCCACTCGCTGGCAGAAATCCACCCATGTGTTCGTCGGGTTGGCGGTGCTGGCGTTCGTCGCCGCGGTGGTGGCGGCGGCAACGTTTTTCACCTCGGCGGGGCACGGCGGCAACAACTCGCATGCCCCGATACCGCCCCCGCACGCGGTGGCGGTCAAGCCGGGAATGGTTCCGGTCAGCGACAGCGCCGAGACGCCCAGCCCCGCCGGGGTGGCGGCCACGCTGGCGGCCGTGGCGGCCGATCCCAACCTGGGCAGGTTGGGCGCCCGGGTCAGCGACGCCATGACCGGAACAGAGCTCTGGCAGGTGGCGGACGACGTGCCGCTGGTGCCGGCGTCGACCAACAAAGTGCTGACGGCGGCCGCGGCCCTGCTGACCTTGGACCACCAGGCCCGGATCAGCACGCGTGTGGTGGCCGGCAGCCAGAACGCGCAGGGCCCGGTGGTTCTGGTCGGTGCGGGTGACCCGGTGTTGTCGGCGGCGCCGCCCGGCGCGGACACCTGGTACCGCGGGTCGGCCCGGATCAGCGACCTCGTCGAGCAGATCCGCCGCAGCGGCGTGACGCCGACCGCGGTGCAGGTGGACACCTCGGCGTTCAGCGGGCCGACGATTGCGCAGGGCTGGGACGTCGCCGACATCGACAACGGCGACATCGCGCCCATCGAGTCCGTGATGATCGACGCCGGGCGCATCCAGCCGAGCACCGTCAACTCCCGGCGCTCGCGGACCCCGGCGCTGGATGCCGGGCGAGAACTGGCCAAGGCGCTGGGCCTGGATCCGGCCGCGGTGACGATCGCGACGGCGCCGTCGGGGGCGCGGCAGTTGGCCGTCGTGCAGTCGGCGCCGTTGGTCCAGCGGCTCTCCGAGATGATGGACCACTCCGACAACGTGATGGCCGAATGCATCGCCCGCGAGGTGGCCGCGGCCATCAACCGGCCGCGCAGCTTCGCCGGTGCGGCCGACGCGGTGACCAACCGGTTGAACAGCGCGCACGTCGACACGGGCGGCGCCGCGCTGATGGATTCCAGCGGCCTCTCGGTCGACGACCGGTTGACCGCCAAGACGCTCGACGGGGTGCTGCAGGCGGCCGCCGGACCCGACCAGCCGACCCTGCGGGCCCTGCTGGACCTGCTTCCCATCGCCGCCGGCAGTGGCACGCTGGCCGACCGCTTCACCGACGCGGGCTCCAACCAGGGCCCGGCCGGCTGGTTGCGCGCCAAGACCGGATCGCTGACCGCCATCAACGCCCTGGCGGGGGTGCTCACCGACCGCAGCGGACGGGTGCTTACGTTCGCCTTCATCTCGAATGCCGCCGGCCCGAACGGCCGCAATGTGATGGACGCGCTGGCCACCAAGCTGTGGTCCTGCGGGTGCTCATGAGCCCGCCTTCGGAGCTGACGCTCGGTACCGCCGTCGACTGGGGATTCGCCGCCACCGTTGGGCAACGACTGGCCCGGCCCGGTCCGCCGTCGAGCGACTACACCCGCCGCCAGGTGATCGACGAACTCACCAGCTTGGCCGCCAAGGCCGAACCGCCGGTGCGCGAAGTAACCGGTCTGATCACCGAGGGCACCGTGCCCGCAGCCCGCGTCGTCGATCGCCCGCAGTGGATCGGCGCGGCGGCCGAGTCGATGCGGGTGATGATGAACGGCTCGGAGAAGCCGCGGGGCTTCCTCACCGGTCGCCTCACCGGCGCCCAGACGGGGGCCGTGCTGGCGTTCGTGTCGTCCGGAATTCTCGGCCAGTACGACCCGTTCGCGGCCGGAAAAGAGGGCTGCCTGCTGCTGGTGTATCCGAACGTCATCGCCGTCGAGCGCCAACTGCGGGTCGAGCCCTCGGACTTCCGGTTGTGGGTCTGCCTGCACGAGGTGACGCACCGGGTGCAGTTCACCGCCAACCCGTGGTTGTCCGAGCACATGTCCCAGGCCCTGGCGCTGTTGACGCGCGACCCCGGCGAAGACATCGCGCAGGTGGCGAGCCGGCTCGCCGCATACGTCCGCAACCGCGGCAACGCGGCGGCGGACGGCAGCTCGTCGGGAATCGTGGGTCTGGTGCGCGCGGTGCAGTCCGAGCCGCAGCGGCAGGCCCTCGATCAGCTGCTGGTGCTCGGCACGCTGCTGGAGGGCCACGCCGACCATGTGATGGATGCCGTCGGGCCGATGGTGGTGCCGTCGGTGACCACCATCCGCCGTCGATTCGACGAGCGCCGCAACCGCAAGCAACCTCCGCTGCAGCGCCTGGTGCGCGCGCTGCTGGGGCTCGACGCGAAGCTCAGCCAGTACACGCGGGGCAAGGCGTTCGTCGACCACGTGGTGGGGCGGGTCGGCATGGAGCGGTTCAACACAATCTGGACCGGAGCCGAGACGCTGCCGCTACCCGCCGAGATCGAGGAACCCCAGCGATGGATCGACCGGGTGCTGTAGGACAGCTGCGCGCGGCTGTCGAGGCGTTCGTCAATGCCCATGTCGCCGCCGTCGAACAATGGTGCGTGGCGCTGTCCGGCGGCCCCGATTCCCTGGCGCTCACCGCAGTGGCGGCCCAGCTGCGGCCCACCACCGCCGTGATCGTCGATCACGGCCTGCAACCCGATTCCGCCACCGTCGCCGAAACCGCCCGCGCGCAAGCCGTCGGCCTGGGATGCGTTGCCGCACAAGTCGTTCGCGTGCACGTGGGCAACGAGGGCGGTCCCGAGGCCGCCGCCCGCGCCGCGCGCTATGCCGCGTTGAGCGCGTATCACGACGGGCCGGTGCTGCTGGGTCACACGCTCGACGATCAGGCGGAGACCGTGCTTCTGGGGCTAGGCCGCGGGTCGGGTGTGCGATCGATCGCCGGGATGCGCGCGTACGACCCGCCGTGGGGGCGGCCGTTGTTGGGTGTGCGGCGCGCGGTGACCCACGCCGCGTGTCACGAGCTGGGGCTGACGGCGTGGCAGGACCCGCACAACACCGACCGCCGCTTCACGCGGACCCGGCTGCGCCTCGAGGTGCTGCCGCTGCTGGAGGACGTGCTCGGCGGTGGGGTGGCCGAGGCGCTGGCCCGCACGGCGACGGCGCTGCGAGAGGACACCGAGCTGATCGACACGCTTGCCGCCCAGGCGCTGCCCGGGGTGAAGGCGGGCGCGGGATTGCAGGCGCAGGCCCTGGCCGCGTTGCCCGCCCCGGTTCGGCGCCGGGTGATCCGCGGCTGGCTGTTGGCGGGTGGCGCAACAGGGCTGACGGACAAGCAGATTCGGGGGGTGGACGCGCTCGTCACCGCCTGGCGGGGGCAGGGCGGGGTCGCGGTCGGGTCCGCACTGCGCGACGAGCGGTTGATCGCGGGGCGGCGCGACGGCGTACTGACCCTGTGGCGCGAACCCGTTCGATAGGCCGCAATACCGGGGTCGCCGTTGGTTATTCGGCCCCTGGCGTGGCACTCTGTGGGCGTGGCCCAGATCTCCTCGGCGATCACCCCAGCGCAGCCCGCGGAGCTGTACCCGGGGGACATCAAGTCGGTGCTGCTTACCGCCGAGCAGATCCAGGCGCGAATCGCCGAACTCGGCGAAGAGATCGGCGGGCAATACCGCGAGGTGATGACCGAGACCGGACAGGATCTGCTGCTGATCACCGTGCTCAAGGGCGCCGTGATCTTTGTCACCGACCTGGCCCGGGCGATTCCGGTGCCCACCCAGTTCGAGTTCATGGCCGTCAGTTCCTACGGGTCCTCGACGTCGTCGTCAGGTGTGGTGCGGATCCTCAAGGACTTGGACCGCGACATCCAGGGGCGCGACGTGCTGATCGTCGAGGACGTCGTCGACTCCGGCCTGACCCTGTCGTGGCTGCTGCGCAACCTCAGCAGCCGCCATCCGCGTTCACTGCGTGTGTGCACGCTGCTGCGCAAGCCCGACGCGAAGGGCGCCAACGTTGACATCGCCTACGTGGGCTTCGACATCCCCAACGACTTCGTCGTGGGCTACGGCCTGGACTACGACGAGCGCTACCGCGACCTGTCATACATCGGTACCCTGGATCCCAGGGTCTACCAGCAGTAGCGCCGCCGCCGACAAGCTAGCGGCGATCGCAAGCGCGGCGAAGCCGGGCGCGGCGGGTCGCCGCCGACAAGCTAGTCCAGCTCCCACACCGCGGTCACCGAGAAGCTCACGGTCTGCTGGCCGGGTTCCAGCGGGACAGCGCTCGGCATGGCCCTCGGCGGCGTCGGCGGTCCCCCCGCCGGTGGTTCCGTCGCCTCCGAAATGGACAGCACCCTGCCCAACCGGAGCCCCGACAACTGGGCATACTGCTCGGCGCGATTCTTGGCGTCGTTGAACGCCCGCGCGCGTGCGTCCTTGACCAATTGCGAGTCGTCGGCGATCGAGTAGCTGACCGACTTGATCCGGGTGGCGTCGCCCCCGGTGCCGACGATGAGGGCCAGCATCCGTGACGCGGCGTCGGGCGGGTGGATCTTGACCGTGATGGCGTTGGTGGCGCGGTAGCCCGTGATGGTCGCGGTGCCGTTGGGCTCGGGACTGCTGAACTGCGGCTGCAGCGTGACGTCGGTGGTGCTGATGTCTTTGTGGTCGACGCCGGCGCCGACCAGCGCGTTGATGACCGCTTGCTGGCGGTCGTTGGTCTGGTTCATCGCGGCGGTCGCGTCGGGCGCTGTGAATTCGATACCCACGTCGGCGGTCAGGGTGTCCGGGACGCCTTGGACCTGACCCGAACCGAAGACCGTGACCTGGCGGGGATTCACCCCGGGTGCGGGCGCGGAAGGCGCGGAATCGCAGGCCGACAGCGCGGCGGTAGCCAAGCCGGCGACGGCCAGGGCGGTCAGCTTGCGGGCAAACCTCGGGGCGCTGGATTGCGGCATGCAGTGGACCCTAGCGCGTTTCGACGCACCTGAGTCGGACTCGGCGCGCCGGTCCGTCAGACACCGTGCATGAGCTGACGCGGCGCGCGAGGCGTCCAGGTTCATGTCAACCTCTGATGAATTGGGCCCCGGCATCTGTGGCTGATGTGTCTGCACGTTATCGCTGTCGGCGTGGGCCGCGATCATATGCAACACGCCTGAGTGTCACGGTCGCAATCCGGTGAAGACGGACCTCAAATGTCCTCGAGACGCTCATTTCGAATTCTGAGATCTGACGCGGCCCAGTGGTCAATCATGCTGCGGCGGAGCCTAGTTGACATCTGATCCGCGACGCCCATACGTCGGCCAGTGTGCACTTAGTCGAGGTTTGGCGTTAGTGAAACCGTTGTGACGAGTTTCTTATGAAACCCCTAACCGCAAGAAACCGAGGGTTTTCCCGGAAATGTGTACGGCGCAGCAGTGAGCAACGAATTGCGTAAACGCCGATCAAATCGGTAGTTAACGGGCTGCCCGCGGATTCGTGTTGACCTAATACCAGTGGTTTAACGTGGCCGCCGGAATCGCAGCGGTGACGTCATCAGTCATTGAAAGTCGCTGATGCAAAGCGCAATTGAGGGAGGACAGCGAATGTCGATCGTGGTCGCACAGCCGGACATTTTGAGTGCAGCCGCGGGGGAACTGCAGTCGATCAACGCGGCGCTACAGGCAGGCAATGCGGCTGCGGCAGGCCCGACGACGATGGTGGCTCCTGCCGCGGCCGATGCGGTGTCCATCCTGACCGCCACCCAGTTCTCCGCCCACGCCCAGCTGTATCAGGCGATCAGCGCCCAGGCCGCGCGGGCGCAAGAACAGCTGGCGACGGTGCTGGGTATTTGCGCGGGTTCCTATGCGGCTACCGAGGCTGCTAACAGCACGATGGTCGGCTAGGCGAGAGGGCGTCATGCTGGATTTCGGGCTCTTGCCGCCGGAGGTCAACTCCGCTCTCATGTATGCCGGGCCCGGCTCAGGGCCGATGCTGGTCGCCGCGGCGGGCTGGCAGGCGTTGGCCGCCGACCTGCTCACCACGGCATCCGCTTACCAGTCGGTGGTCACCGGGCTGATGGATGGGCCATGGCTTGGTGCCGCTGCCTTGTCGATGGCGGGTGCGGCCACGCCGCAGATCGCATGGTTGAACGGCGCGGCCGGCCAGGCCGAACACGCGGCCGCCCAGGCCGCCGCGGCGGCGAGTGCCTACGAGGCGGCATTTGCCGCGACTGTGCCACCGCCGGTGATCGCGGCCAACCGGGTGTTGTTGATGGAGTTGCTGGCGACGAACTTCCTCGGCCAGAACACACCGGCGATCGCCGCCACCGAGGCGCAATACCTCGAGATGTGGTCGCAGGACGCGGCCGCAATGTACGGCTACGCGGGGGCGTCGGCGGCGGCGTCGGCGTTGCCGCCGTTCGATCCGGCAGGGCCCGCCACCAACCCGGCTGGCGTGGCCGCCCAGGAAGTTGCCGTCGCGCAGGCAGTAGCGTCCTCTGCTGCCGCCGACACGCAGGAACTGTCGGCCCTGACCGACGCGATGCCCGGCACGCTGGCCGGGCTTGCCGGGCCCCCACCCGCGGCGAACCCATTCGCGAATCTGTTCAGCGGGGGCACCTTGGAGATGGATGGGATGGCTGGTGCATTCCTGGAGACGCTGACCGGCTCGTCAACCCTGCATGCGGGCACGCCGATTGACATGTTCAAAGAGTGGGTGGGACCAAGCCGGCTTTTCGTCACGATCTTCAAAGACCTCGAAGGGCTGAGCCACTCGATGGCGCCCAAGGCCGCCGCCCAGGCTGTTGAGGGCGCCGCGAAGGCGGCCGGATCAGCCTTGCCGGCGGCCCTGTCCAGCACCGGGGCGGGCGGCGCCGCGGGCGCTGTAGTAGGCGAGGCGGTGACGGTCGGCGCTTTATCGGTGCCACAGGCGTGGGCCGGTGTTGCCCCGGCGGCGACCCCCGCCGTTGCGACGCTCAACGGCCTCGCGGCTTCGTCGGCCGTGGAACCCGCGACGAACGCCGTAGGGGGTATGCCCCTCGTGGGCAGTGGCCTCGGCCGGGGAATGTCAGCCAACTTCGCGATCCCGCGGTACGGCTTCAAGCCCACGGTCATCACGCATCCGCCGGCCGGGGGCTAGCGACAACGCCCGTCAGACCCCGCCGCCGTTGGGGCGCACCCACTAAACGTCCTTGGCCGAAGACGTTGGCAGCAGCGGCATCTGAGAGTGCTCAGCGACCGGATTGGCCGCGGCTTCAAGCACAGGTTGTGGCGGACTGACGACGGGAACGCAATTCGTTCGACGGCGACTCAGTCGCGCGAGCCCTCCGGCGCCGGGTTCGGCATCAGCACTCGCTGGCGGGTCGTGACACGGAAAGGGTCCAGTGACTGCCCGTCGCCGAGGGCCCCGTGCACGTCTTCGGGGGTGATCAGACCAAGTTCGACCTGTAGCCAAGTGGCGCTGAGCCCGAACGCGTGCGCGGCACGCCTGGCCTCTTCGGCATCGGGGAAGTCGTCTGCGTTGGCGCGTCCTCCGGCCCCGTACCAGCGACCTTTCGTGACGCCGCAGGCATCGCGTAACTGCTCGACGGTGATGTCGCGGTTCAGCGTCGCTTCGAGCAGGCGCCTCAGCCCCCAGCCTGCGGCGTTCGTACGTGGCATCCATCCAGAGTAACCCGCTGCCGAAAGACGGGCAAAGTGTCCCCACCTGCGATTTATAGGATAAGACCAAGAAACTATTACTTGATACTAGACATAGATTCTGGATTTATGACATAGTGTCCGCAAGTGTGACAGCAGAAGCCAGATTCCACTAGGAGAAGACATGTCGTTCCTGACCACACTGCCGGACCTGCTGCTGGCTGCGGCCGGCCAGTTGCAGTCGATCGGGTCCGCCGTGACCGCCGCCAACTCGACGGCCGCCTTCCCGATTACGGGAGTGGTCCCCGCGGCGGCCGACGAAGTGTCGGCGGTCACCGCGGCCACCTTCGCCGCTTACGGCCAGCAATATCAGGCGATCAGCGCCCAGGCCAGCATGATCCACGAGCAGTTCGTCAGTGCCCTGGGCGAGAGTGCCGATTCGTATGCGGCCACCGAGGCCGCCAATGCCGCGCACGCCGTGGGCGGCCACTTCGCGCCGGCCATGCCCGTCCAAATGGCCCCCGCCGGACCGGCTCGCCTGGCGCCGGGCATGCCCGCTCGCGTCGCGCCCGCCGCGCCTCACCGCGTGGCGCCTGCCGCGCCCGCCCGGCCGGCCACCGCCGCCACTCCCGGGTGGCACGGGGGTGGCTATGGCGGCGAGGTCACACCCCAGCAGGGCGGCTATGCCGGCTATGGGGCTGCCAACTACGGCCGCAACGAGATGCCGTATGGGCGCGGGCATTACGGCGCCCATCCGGCCGCTCCCGTCGAGCATCGCGCGCCGGCACGCGTGGCGCCGGCCGCTCCCGTCGAGCACCTCGCGCCCGCGCGCGTGGCGCCCGCCGAGCACGTCGCACGCGCCGAGCTGGCGCCTCAGCATGTCTCACCTTCGCAACTGGCACCGGCCGCACCGGACCACCGGGCGCCCCTCGCGGCCGCCCTACCCGCCGAGAAGGCGCTGCCCATGCACCTGCCCGCCGGCACGCCGGGTGAGCACGTCATCCACGCGCACGCGGCCTTCAAAGCCGTTGCCGCGCCCAAGCCGTTGCCCACGCTGGCATAACGAAACCACCCAAGAGAGGAACGCAGTCATGGATTTCGGTGCGATGCCCCCGGAGATCAATTCCGGCCTGATGTACGCGGGCCCGGGCCCAGGCTCGATGCTGGCGGCAGCGATGGCATGGGAGGGGCTGGCCGCGGAGTTGCGTGCAGCGGCGACGGGCTACGGGTCGGTGATCCTGAACCTCACCGATGCCGGCTGGCAGGGTCCGTCGTCGGCGGCGATGGCGGCCGCCGCGGCGCCCTACGTCGCCTGGATGCACGCCACCGCCGCGCAGGCCGAGCAGGCGGGGATGCAGGCGACAGCGGCGGCGGCCGCACATGAGGCGGCGTTCGCGGCCGTCGTGCCGCCACCGCTTATCGCCGCCAACCGGTCCTTGCTGATGATGCTGGTGGCGACCAACTTCCTCGGGATGAACGCCGCGGCGATCGCGGCCACCGAGGCGCAGTACGCCGAGATGTGGGCCCAAGATGCCGCGGCCATGTACGCGTACGCCGGATCCTCGGCGGCGGCGGCCATGTTGGCGCCGATGGCGGTCGCCCCGCCCACGACTAGTGCCGGCGTGGCAGCCGGTGCCGTGGCGGCGGGTGAAGCCGAAATGCAGGCCGCCACCCAGGGATTGGCCACTCAGGCGACCATGGGGCTGCCGTCGACGCTCAATTCCTCCGCGTCGTCGTTGCTCAGCAGCTTCCCCTCGGCCGTCAGCAGTTTCACCGACTTGCTCGGCGCGCCCTTTGGGGCTGAGGGCGCCGGCACAGCCACGTCAGGACTGGGTGGGATGACGGCATCCAATGCGGGGCTTGTGGCCGCCATGCCCGCATCCGGGGCAGCGTCCCGGGCGGCGATGCCCGGTATGGAGCGCCTGGTTCCGGCCACCCCGTCGATGCGCGCGCCGGAGATGCTGGCGCCTGCGCGGCTGATGCCGTCCGCGGCCATGGGGCAGGCTGCTCCGGTTGGAGGTCTGTCGGTGCCGCCGAGTTGGCCCGCGACCCCGGAGGCCGCCGCACCTGCCGCCACGCCGTTGGGAGCTGCCGGCGCTCCGATGCTGGCCCCCCGCGGTATGCATGCGGGGCAGCTGGGCGCAGTGGAGATGCGCGGCTTCGGCGCCGCCGTGCCGGCCCGCTCCAGCGTATTGCCGCAGCTGGTCGGATGACGAAAGGGGAGAGGCAATCTCGACGTAACGCTAACCAAAATAACTAATTTACAACAATTTTCGAAGGAGATATGTAATGACAACACGATTCATGACCGATCCGTATGCGATGCGCGACACGGCGGGCCGCTTCGAGGTGCACGCCCAGACCGTGGAGGACGAGGCCCGCAAGATGTGGGCGTCCTCGATGAACATCGCCGGCTCCGGCTGGAGCGGTCAGGCGCAGGCCACCTCGTACGACACCATGGGTCAGGTCAACCAGGCCTTCCGCAACATCGTCAACATGCTGCACGGAGTGCGCGACGGACTGATCCGCGACGCCGACAACTACGAGCAGCAAGAGCAGGCCTCGCAGCAAATCCTGGGCAGCTAGCCCACCACCGACGGACAAACAGGAGACGATTAACAATGACCATCAACTATCAATTCGGCGATGTCGACGCCCACGGTGCCTTGATCCGCGCCCAGGCCGCGTCTTTGGAGGCTGAGCACCAGGCCATCATTCGCGATGTGCTTGCTGCGGGTGACTTCTGGGGCGGTGCCGGTTCGGTGGCCTGCCAGGAGTTCATCACCCAGTTGGGCCGCAACTTCCAGGTGATCTACGAGCAGGCCAACGCCCACGGTCAGAAGGTGCAGAGCGCCGGCAACAACATGGCCAGCACCGACAGCGCCGTCGGATCAAGCTGGGCCTAGTCGCCGCCATCGACCTAGGGAGTGACGAGGACCTTGCAGTGTCGCTCGGGGTCGGCGAGGTCGTCAAAGGCTGCGCCGACCCCGTCGAGGCCGACCTCCCCGGTGATCAGTGGGGACACGTCGATGTCGCCTTCAGCCAGCGCGCGCAGCGAGTCGGCGAATTCCTCAGGGGTGTAGGCGAGCACGAACTGGACGTTGATCTCTTTGGCAATTGCGAAGAATGGATGGACGGTGTCGGACTGCATGCAAACGCCGGCGACCACCAGGCGGGTGCCGGGCCGGGCCCGGAGCAGCACGTCGTCGATGATCCCCGGGACTCCGACCGCCTCGAACACGACGGCGGGTTTTGCGGAGTCGAATGGCGAACCCTGCGCGGCATCCAGTGTTTGGTGGGCGCCCATGGCGGCGGCCAGCTCGCGCCGCTTCGGCGAAAAGTCAGACGCCACAATGTTTTCGACCCCTCGGGCGCGCAGGGCCGCGATGATCGCGATGCCGATCGGCCCGCAGCCGATGACCAGGGCCGTCTCGCCGGGGGAGATGTTGGACTTGTTGACGGCGTGCAACCCCACCGCCATGGGTTCGGTCAGGGCCGCATGTTTGAAGTCCAGGCCGTTGGGGACGGGCAGTAGCAGCGGAGCCGAGAGTAACATGCGTTCCGCGTAACCGCCGATTGTGCTGTTGCTGTAGACGATTGGCTCGACGCCCTTGGCCGAGAGCAGCACCGGGAGCGAGGTGACCAGCGTTCCCGGCGGGTGCGTCTCGGTGTCGGGCCCGGCCTCGAGTACCTCGGCGCTGAACTCGTGACCCATGAAGATGTCGTTGTTGAGGTCGACGTGCATGCCGCCCCTACCGCCGGCCACCCGATCGGTCATTTCCAGCACCTGCGCGCTGTGGGCGGCGAAATGCAAGTCCGAGCCGCAGATCCCGCACGCCCGCACGCCGACGAGGACCTGCCCGGTCTCGGGCACGGGCTCCGGCACGTCGTCGCGGTAGGCCATCCGGCCGTCGCGTAATACCGCGGCGCGCATCAGTTCTTTACGCCCTTCTGCTCGTCGACATGCTCGGTGATGGCTTTCACCACGGCCTCGCCCGCTCGGCCGATCAACTGGTCGCGATGACTCTTGGCCCAGTCGTGCGACGACCGCGATGCTTCCAGCTGGCCCTTGAAGTGGGGAATCACCTTGCGCGCCATCAGGTCGTAGCAGTGATACGTCGCCTCGGGCGAGGCCCAGTCGTGACCCAGCATCAGCAACGTGCCGAAACCGCCCGAGCGGTCGAGCAAGTCCTCGATGTGGGCGATCGCGTCGTCGGGGGTTCCTATGCAGCAATTGCCCTTGGCCGCGTAGTCCTCGACGAACTCGTGCGGCGTCTGGGCGCCTTCCACGGTGTTGGCCAACGGAACGAACCCGGCGGCGCCGAAATAGTTGGCGAAATCCTGCAGCCCGTAGGTGCAGTCGTCGATGGCCTTCTCGCGACTGTCGGCGATGTGCATGATGCTCAGCACGCGCCAGTCCGCCCGATCCGGCTCGTCGCGGCCGGTTTTAGCGGCCTGCTCGCGCACCAAGTCCCAGGTGGTTTCCAGGGCGGCGAAGCCGCCGGGCACCGACATCGACAGCGACAGCAATGACGTGCCCAGCGCACCCGCCAGCCGAGGGCCGGACGGCGAAATCATTGCCGCGGTAGAGATCTCGGGGTAGGGACAGGTATAGGGCCGGATGTGCAGTTGCGCCTCGCGCAAGGTGAACCAGTCGGTGTGGCGGTCGATTCGCTCGGAGGGCCCGGCGCGGAACAGCGCGAGGATCGCCTCCAGCGACTCCTGCATCATGTGCCGTTGATCGACCGGGTCGATGCCCATCATGTAGGCATCCGACGGCAGCGCGCCGGGGCCGGTGCCGAACATCACCCGGCCGCGGGTGAGGTGGTCGAGTAGCACCCAGCGATCGGCCACCATCAACGGATGGTGGTAGGGCAGCGAAACCACGCCGGTGCCCAGCCGGATGTGTTTCGTCCGCTCGGCCGCGGCCGCGATGAACACCTCCGGGCAGGCGATCAATTCGTAGCCTCCGGAGTGGTGTTCGCCGAACCAGGCTTCGTCGAATCCGAGCCGATCCAGCGCGACCACGCGTTCCATGTCGTATTCCAAAGCCACCGTTGGCGATTGGCCGATCGGGTGAAAAGGTGTGATGAAGACACCGAAACGCAGCGGGGCGCTCATCGCAGCTCCAATCCGTTGAGGAAGTCCAATAGGGCCGTGTTCACCTCGTCCGGCCGTTCCTGTTGCAGCCAGTGGCCCGCGTCCTCGATCATCACCTGCCGGTAGGGTCCGGTGATCAACTCCGCCGCGCGGTCGGCGCGGGTGAACGTCAACACCGGGTCGGCGGTCCCACCGATAAAGAGCGCCGGCACAGTTATTTTCGCGTCGGCCAGCTCCGGGGTCGTCTCCCAGTTGCGGTCGAAGTTGCGATACCAGTTCAGCCCGCCGGTGAATCCGGTGCGGGAAAACTCGCTGATGTAATGGTCGAGCTCGTCCTGGCTCAGCCAGTCCGGCAGCCGGTCGGGTTCGGGAAGGCGATCGATGAATCCCTCGGGACCGGGCGCCACCATCCGCGACGCGGTGAGCGGGTCACCCGATGTCCGCAGGCCGCCCAGCATCCGGCGCATCGTGCGGGCGGGATCACCATTGAGCTCCGCGTCGGCGACGCCCGGCTCCTGGAAATACAGGATGTAGAAGAATTTGTCGCCGAGCATCTTGCGCCACGCCTTCGTCGGCGCCACGTGCGAGCGGGGCACCGCCGGCACGCTGAGCGCCGCGACGGCCGCCACGCGATCCGGGTGCAACAGGGGCGCATTCCAGACCACGGCGGCCCCCCAGTCGTGTCCGATCCAGACCGCACGTTCGGCGCCGACGTCGTCGAGCAGACCGACCAGGTCGGCCGTCAGCTGGTGGATGTCGTAGGCCTCGATCGCTTGGGGGCGGGAGGACCCGCCGTAGCCGCGCTGATCGGGCGCGAGCACGTGGTAGCCGGCGTCGGCGAGGACAGGTATCTGGTGGCGCCAGGAATATGCCAACTCGGGAAAGCCGTGGGCCAAAATCACCAAGGGCGCGCCGCGCTCTCCCGCCTCCACTACCCGCAGCCGCACACCGTTGGTCTCTACTAACCGTTCGGTTGATTTGAGCACCATGTCACCAAAGCACAACCGCTCCGGGGCTGAGAAGTATTCGCGCTGATTGCGAATAGCGTTCCAACGGCTTTGGTCGCCTGGTAGACATCGCCGTGAAGCCCCACATCAGGTGAAAGCAGGTGACCCGGAATGAAGCGGCTCGACCACGTCGTCCTGTGGACTAAAGATCCGCGCGGCGCGATGGATTTCTATACCAGGGTGGTCGGGTTGGCGCCGGTCCGGTTTGCCGAGTTCGAGGCCGGCGAGGCGCCGTTCCCGAGCGTGCGGGTTTGTGAGGACTCGATCATCGACCTGTTGCCGCTTGCCGCCGTTGCCGGCACCGAGGCGCTCACGCGCGCGGAAGGCAGCGCCGGCCACCCGGTGAATCACGTCTGCATTGCGTTCACGAAATCCGAGTACGACGCGTTGGACCAACGCCTCCAAGCTGAGAAAGTGGACACCGAGGCGCGGTTGAGCCCTAACTTCGGCGCCCGGGGTTGGGCGCCGCAGGGCTATTACTTCCGCGATCCGGACGGCAACGTGATAGAGGCCCGCTATTACGAATGACGGAACGCCCGACGTGAGCACCCGCCGTCCAATGTCACGCCCGGCGCGGTCAGCTGTTGCCGGCGGGAACCCCTGCTCGTTATATCCACTGAGTGGTGGCGACCCGCTGCGCCCGGCTCGGCCGGGCTGGCGATCGCCACGGGAACAACGGTGGCGACCCGCTGCGCCCGGCTCGGCCGGGCTGGCGATCGCCACGAGCGGTAGCCTGGACTTTTCCAGCTGCGTGTATATCGGGGAAGGACCTGGCCAGCAAGGCCGATGATTGATGAACCGGAAAAACGTTATTCGCACCATCACGGCGATCGCCGTCGTGCTGCTGCTCGGCTGGTCGTTCTTCTATTTCAGCGACGACACCCGCGGCTATAAGCCCGTCGACACATCGGTGGCGGTGGCGCAGATCAATGGTGACAACGTCAAGAGCGCTCAGATCGACGATCGCGAGCAGCAGCTGCGGTTGAACCTGAAAAAGGGCAACAACGACACCGACAATTCCGACAAGGTCATCACCAAATACCCCAGCGGGTACGCGGTGGACCTCTTCAACGCGCTGAGCGCCAAGAACGCGAAAGTCAGCACGGTCGTCAACCAGGGCAGCATCCTCGGCGAGCTGCTGGTCTACGTGCTGCCGCTGCTGTTGCTGGTGGGTCTGTTCGTGATGTTCTCCCGCATGCAGGGTGGCGCCCGGATGGGCTTCGGGTTCGGCAAATCACGCGCCAAGCTGCTCAACAAGGACATGCCGAAGACCACGTTCGCCGACGTTGCGGGCGTCGACGAGGCGGTCGAAGAGCTCTACGAGATCAAGGACTTCCTGCAGAACCCCGGCCGCTATCAGGCGCTGGGCGCCAAGATCCCCAAGGGCGTGCTGCTCTACGGCCCGCCCGGGACGGGTAAGACGCTGTTGGCGCGCGCCGTGGCCGGCGAGGCCGGAGTGCCGTTCTTCACCATCTCCGGCTCCGACTTCGTCGAGATGTTCGTCGGCGTCGGCGCGTCCCGGGTGCGCGATCTGTTCGAACAGGCCAAGCAGAACAACCCGTGCATCATCTTCGTCGACGAGATCGACGCGGTGGGTCGCCAGCGCGGCGCCGGCCTCGGCGGCGGTCACGACGAGCGCGAGCAGACGCTGAACCAGTTGCTGGTCGAAATGGACGGGTTCGACCCGCGCGCCGGCGTCATCCTCATCGCCGCCACGAACCGGCCCGACATCCTCGACCCGGCGCTGCTGCGGCCCGGCCGCTTCGACCGGCAGATCCCGGTGTCCAACCCGGACATGGCGGGACGCCGCGCCGTGCTGGAAGTGCACTCCAAGGGCAAGCCGATCGGCCCCGACGCCGACCTCGACGGGCTGGCCAAGCGCACCGTCGGCATGACCGGCGCGGACCTGGCCAACGTCATCAACGAGGCCGCGCTGCTGACCGCCCGGGAGAACGGCACCGTCGTCACGGGGGCCGCGCTGGAGGAGGCGGTGGACCGGGTGATTGGCGGCCCGCGCCGCAAGGGCCGGATCATCAGCGAGCAGGAAAAGAAAATCACCGCCTACCACGAGGGCGGCCACACCCTGGCCGCCTGGGCGATGCCGGACATCGAGCCGATCTACAAGGTGACGATCCTGGCGCGGGGCCGCACCGGCGGGCACGCGGTGGCGGTGCCCGAGGAAGACAAGGGCCTGCGGACGCGCTCGGAGATGATCGCGCAGCTGGTGTTCGCGATGGGCGGGCGCGCCGCCGAGGAACTGGTTTTCCGGGAGCCGACGACCGGCGCGGTGTCCGACATCGAGCAGGCCACCAAGGTGGCCCGCGCGATGGTCACCGAATTCGGGATGAGTTCCAAGCTGGGCGCGGTCAAGTACGGCACCGAGCACGGCGACCCGTTCCTGGGCCGCACCATGGGGACGCAGGCCGACTACTCCCACGAGGTCGCCCGCGACATCGATGACGAAATCCGCAAGCTGATCGAGGCGGCCCACACCGAGGCGTGGGAGATCCTGACCGAATACCGCGACGTACTCGACACTCTGGCCGGCCAGCTGCTGGAGAAGGAAACCCTGCACCGGGCCGAGCTGGAGAGCATCTTCGCTGACGTCGAAAAGCGGCCCCGGCTCACCATGTTCGACGATTTCGGTGGCCGCATCCCGTCGGACAAACCGCCGATCAAGACGCCCGGCGAGCTGGCGATGGAGCGCGGCGAGCCGTGGCCGCCGCCGGTTCCGGAACCGGCGTTCAAGGCGGCTATCGCGCGGGCCAGCCAAGCCGCGGCTGCGGCTGCGGGGCCGGATGGTGACCGAAACAACAACGGCGGCAACGGCTTTCAAGGGGCAGGCCACCATCCGGGCCCGCCGCACGCCCCCACCCAGCCGGACTACGGTGCGCCGGCGGGCTGGCACGCGCCGGGATGGCCGCCGCAGGACCAGCAGCCGAATTACTGGTATCCGCCACCGCAGCCCCCGCAGCAGCCCTACTGGCCGCAGCCGGCGGGACATTACCCGGGTTACCCGGGCCAGCCCGGCCATCCGGCCCAGCAGGGTCAGGCGCAGCCCGCCTACCCGCCATACCCGCCCTACCCGCCCTACCCGCCGCCGAGTCTGCCCGACCCGGACGGTGAAAAGTCTCCCGACCAGCAGGATGACGACGTGAGCCGGTCCAACCCACCGGCTCACGGCTGACGAACGGAGGATTCGATGGCCTTAACCGGTTTTGGGCCGGATACCGCCACTCCCTCAATTCGGGTGTTCGACCAGGAGCGCGCCGAGGCCGCGATCCGCGAATTGCTGTACGCCATCGGCGAGGACCCGGACCGGCACGGCCTGCGGGATACGCCGGCACGCGTCGCCCGCGCCTACCAGGAAATGTTCGCCGGGCTCTACACCGATCCCGACAGCGTGCTGAACACCATGTTCGACGAAGAACACGACGAACTGGTGCTGGTCAAGGAAATCCCGCTGTACTCCACGTGCGAACACCACCTGGTGTCATTCCACGGTGTGGCCCATGTCGGGTACATCCCCGGCGCCGACGGACGAGTCACCGGGCTGTCGAAGATCGCGCGCCTGGTGGACCTGTACTCCAAGCGACCGCAGGTGCAGGAACGGCTTACCAGCCAGATCGCCGACGCCCTGACCAAAAAGCTCAATCCGCGGGGCGTGATCGTCGTGATCGAGGCCGAGCACCTGTGCATGGCGATGCGCGGCGTGCGCAAGCCCGGCGCGGTCACCACCACCTCGGCGGTGCGCGGACTGTTCAAATCCAACGCCGCTTCTCGATCCGAAGCGCTCGACCTCATCCTGCGTAAGTAAGTCGGCGCCTGTGCGGGTTATGGGAGTCCTGAACGTCACTGACGACTCGTTCTCCGACGGCGGCCGCTACCTCAATACCGACAACGCAGTCCAGCACGGGCTGGCGCTGGCCGCGGAGGGCGCGGGCATCGTCGACGTAGGAGGGGAGTCGACCCGACCCGGCGCCATCCGAATCGACTCCCAGGTCGAGACGTCTCGCGTGATCCCTGTCGTCAAAGAACTTGTGGCGGAGGGCATCACAGTAAGCATCGACACCATGCACGCCGACGTCGCGAGGGCGGCGCTGCAGAACGGCGCGCGGATCGTCAACGACGTCTCGGGCGGACGCGCCGATCCCGCGATGGCGCCGTTGCTGGCCGACGCCGGCGTGCCCTGGGTGCTGATGCATTGGCGGTCGGTGTCAGCCGACCGCCCGCACGCGACCCCGCACTACGACGACGTAGTGGCCGAGGTGCGCGCCGAGCTGCTGGCCAGCGTGGACGCCGCGGTGGCCGCGGGCGTCGACCCCGCCAAGCTGGTGATCGACCCGGGCCTCGGATTCGCCAAGACGGGTCAACACAATTGGGCGCTGCTGCGCGCGTTGCCGCAGTTGGTCGCCACCGGAATCCCCGTGCTCCTGGGCGCGTCGCGCAAACGGTTCCTCGGTACGTTGTTGGCCGGGCCCGATGGCTCACCGCGACCCCCCGACGGCCGCGAGACGGCGACCGCGGTCGTCTCCGTGCTGGCCGCGCTGCACGGGGCGTGGGGCGTTCGCGTGCACGACGTGCGGGCCACGGTCGACGCCCTCAAGGTGGTTCAGGCCTGGACGCAGACCGAAACGCAGCAGACTGAGCTGGCTGGAGACGATGGCTGATCGAATCGAACTGCGGGGGTTGAAGATTCGTGGGCGACACGGAGTCTTCGACCACGAGCGCGCCGACGGGCAGGACTTCGTCGTCGATATGACCGTGTGGATCGACCTCGCCGAGGCCGCCGCCAGCGACGCGCTGGCCGACACCTACGACTACGCCGCCCTGGCCCAGCTCGCGTCCGACGTCGTGGCCGGGCCGCCGCGCAACCTCATCGAAGCGGTCGGGGGCGAGATCGCGGACCGGGTGATGGAAGACGAGCGAGTGCACGCCGTCGAGGTGGTGGTGCACAAGCCGCAGGCTCCGATCCCGCAGCAGTTCGCCGACGTCGCGGTGGTGGTGCGGCGGTCGCGGCGCGGCGGCCGCGGCTCGGTGGTCCCGGCGGGCCGGGCGTTATGAGCGTCGACGGATCCGTGGGGACGCCACCCGCTTGTGGGGGTGGACGCACGCCCGCCCACTTGTGGAAGAAGCGGCGCCTATGACGCGAGTCGTACTGTCCATCGGCTCCAACCTGGGCGACCGGCTGGCACGGTTGCAGTCGGTCGTCGACGGGCTGGGCGAGACGGTGCTCGCGGTCTCGCCGGTGTACGAGACGGACCCGTGGGGCCGGGTCGATCAGGGACCCTTTCTCAACGCGGTGCTGATCGCCAACGATCCGGCGTGTGACGGGCAGTGCTGGCTGCGGCGGGCCCAGGAGTTCGAGCGGGCGGCGGGCCGCGTGCGCGGCGAGCGCTGGGGCCCGCGAACCCTCGATGTCGACCTGATCGCCTGCTACGGCGATGCGGAGGTGATCGCCCGCGACAACAACCTGACGCTGCCGCACCCGCTGGCCCATCTGCGGGCCTTCGTCATGATCCCCTGGCTGGCCATCGACCCCGATGCCTGGCTGACCGTCGCCGAGGCACCGAGTCCTGTCGCGAGCCTGCTCGCCGAGCTGGACCCGGCCGACCGGGAAAGCGTCCGGTTGACCGGTCTGAAGCTGCAGCCGGCGGGCGAGTCCCTGGCCGACCGGAAACCGCAAACCTGATGGGACCGACCAGGAAACGTGACCTGACGGCCGCGGTGGTGGCCGCCGCGGTGGTGGGCTATCTGGTCGTTAAAGGCCTGTACCGGTGGTTTCCGCCGATCACGGTGTGGACCGGCCTGTCGCTGCTGGCGGTGGCCGTCGTCGAAGCTCTGTGGGCCCGCTACGTGCGGGCCAAGATCAGCGACGGCGAAATCGGCGTCGGGCCCGGCTGGCTGCACCCGCTGGCGGTAGCGCGCAGCCTGATGGTCGCCAAGGCGTCGGCCTGGGTGGGCGCGCTAGTGCTGGGCTGGTGGGTCGGAGTGCTGGTGTATTTCCTGCCGCGGCGGTCGTGGCTGCGGGTGGCCGCCGAGGACACCACCGGCACCGTGGTTGCGGCCGTCAGCGCGCTGGCGCTGGTCGCCGCCGCGCTGTGGCTGCAGCATTGCTGCAAGTCGCCACCGGACCAGACCGAGCACGGCGAGGGCGCCGAAAACTAGCGCGCCTGTGACCCCTCCGGCAACCGCGTGAGAATCGCCGGAGTAGGGCGACACGCGGATTGACCTCGCGCAGGTACAGTCAGGCCATGACCGTTCTGTCCCGCGGCGCCCGGGTGCGGCGCGGCGGCCGCAGGCCGGGTTGGGTGCTCTTGACCGCGTTGCTGGTCCTCGCAATGGGGGCCAGTTCCGCTTTGGTTTTCACCAATCGGGTGGAACTCCTCAAGCTCGCTGTAATCCTGGCGCTGTGGGCCGCAGTCGCCGGCGCCTTCGTTTCGGTGCTGTATCGCCGTCAGAGCGACGCGGATCAATCCCGCGTCCGCGACCTGAAGCTGGTGTACGACTTGCAGCTGGATCGGGAAATCTCGGCCCGACGCGAGTACGAGCTGACCGTGGAATCCCAGCTGCGACGGGAGTTGGCGTCCGAACTGCGCGCACAGGCCGCGGACGACCTGGCCGAGCTGCGCGCGGAGCTGAGCGCGTTGCGCACCAGCCTGGAGATCCTGTTCGACACCGACCTCGCCCACCGCCCGGCGCTGGAGACGCCCGAGACCGAGGCGCCGCCCGAACGCGCGTACAGCGAGTGGGACCGCAACGGCGAGACCCCGCGTGACGCGCCCTACGACTGGGTCGCCAGCGATCGGGTCACCTCCGTACCCCAGGAGGGCCCGCAGGGCCGCGCCGACGAGACGGCGATCATCGACGTGCCCGAGGAGCCGCTGTTGCCGCCCCGGCAGCCCCAGAGCCAGCCGCAGCCCCGCCGCGAGCGGGTCCGTTACCAGTACGAAGCGCCGCAGGAGCCGGCGCCCCCGCCCCAGCCCTCGTACAGCGCCGCGCCGCCGGAGCCCGAGCCGCGATTCGAAACCCGCCACGAGCCCCCGCCTCCGCAACAGCCGGAGCCGCAGGGTTGGCAGCCGGCGGCTTCGTCGGGACTGTGGTTGCCACCCGGGACGCCGGGCAGCCACTGGGCGGGCTCCGATGAGTCCGTCGCACCGGCCGACGCAACGTCGGGACGACGGCGGCGCGCCCGCCACTCCGAACCGGACGAGGCCTGGGCCGGCCCGCCCGTCGAGCAGGCAGCCCCGCCGCCGTACGGTGAGTCGGGTCGCCGGGCCCGGTCACGGCACTCGGCCGAGTACCGCGACTATGGCGTTGGCAACTTCGCGCCCCCCAGCGAGCGCCCGAACGAGCCGGCGTTTGCTCCGGCTCCCGGTCCCGCCGCGGCCACGCCGCCACCGCCACCACCTGCGGCCGCGGCGCCACCGCCGCGGCTCGCCCCGCCGCCACCGCCGGAGCACACTCCTCGGCACGGCGGCGCGGACCCGCTGGCGCAGGGCACGGACGGCCCAGGCGATGGCTCGCGGACCGGTGGCCAGTCGGTTGCCGAGCTGCTGGCGCGGCTGCAGGTCCAGCCGTCCGAGGGTGGCCGGCGCCGCCGCCGCGAAGGCTGAGCTGGGAGCTTCCTCACATTGGGCGGGGCCCGGTAATCGACTACAGTCTTAGTGACCGAACGGTACCCACGAAGTGGGACCGGAACGAACGAAGAAATCTGTGAGGTCGTCTGCGATGGTGCAGTTCGACGGTTTGCGCCCGGCCAGGCTCAAGGTGGGAGTCATCTCGGCCGGCCGGGTGGGCACCGCGCTCGGGGTCGCGCTGGAGCGCGCCGACCACGTGGTGGTGGCGTGCAGCGCCATCTCCCACGCGTCGCGGCAGCGGGCGCAGCGTTGGCTGCCCGACACCCCGGTGGTGCCGCCGCCGGACGTGGCCTCCGGTGCCGAGCTGCTGCTGCTGGCCGTTCCCGACAGCGAACTGGCCGGCCTGGTGTCCGGATTGGCCGCGACGTCGTCGGTGCGCCCGGGCACGATCGTCGCCCACACGTCCGGCGCCAACGGGGTCGGCATTCTCGCGCCGCTGGCCCAGGACGGCTGCATACCGCTCGCGATCCACCCGGCGATGACGTTCACCGGATCCGACGAGGACATCAACAGGCTGCCGGACACCTGCTTCGGCGTCACCGCGGCCGACGATGTCGGGTATGCGATAGGTCAGTCGCTCGTGCTGGAGATGGGCGGCGAACCGTTCTGCGTGCGCGAGGAAGCGCGGGTGCTCTACCACGCCGGCCTGGCGCATGCCGGCAACCACCTGGTGACGGTGCTCGCCGACGCGCTCGAGGCGCTGCGGGTCGCGCTGCGGGGCAACGAACTGCTCGGACAACAATCCGTCGACGACCAGCCTGGCGGCATCGCCGAACGCATCGTCGGGCCGCTGGCCCGGGCGGCGCTGGAGAACACCCTGCAACGCGGTCAGGCCGCGCTGACCGGCCCGGTCGCACGCGGTGACGCCGCCGCGGTCGCCGGGCACCTGGCCGCGCTGAACCAGGCCGACCCGGAACTTGCGCAGGCGTACCGGGTGAACGCCCTGCGGACCGCCCGGCGCGCCCACGCGCCCGCCGACGTCGTCGAGGTCCTGGCGGGATGAGACCCGGCAAGCCGCCCGCCTTCAAGGCCGGCGAACTCAATGTCTACTCGCGCCCGCGCGACGTCACGGACGTCTGTCGCGCGCTGCGGCACACCGGCCGTCGGGTGATGCTGGTGCCCACCATGGGTGCGCTGCACGACGGTCACCTCGCGCTGGTGCGCGCCGCCAAACGGGTGCCCGGTTCGGTGCTGGCGGTGTCCATCTTCGTCAACCCGCTCCAGTTCGGTGCCGGGGAAGACCTCGACGCCTACCCACGGACCCTCGACGACGACGTGGCGCTGCTGCGCGGCGAGGGCGTCGACATCGTGTTCGCGCCGACGGCCGCGGCGATGTACCCGAACGGCCTGCGCACCACCGTGCAGCCCGGTCCGCTGGCCGCCGACCTCGAGGGCGGTCCGCGGCCGACCCATTTCGCCGGCGTGCTGACGGTGGTGTGCAAGCTGCTGCAGATCGTGCGCCCAGACCGGGTGTTCTTCGGCGAGAAGGACTATCAGCAACTGGTGCTGATCCGGCAGATGGTCGCCGACCTGGACCTCGACGTCGCGGTGGTCGGCGTGCCCACCGTCCGCGAAGCCGACGGGCTGGCCATGTCGTCGCGCAACCGTTACCTGGACCCGGTGCAACGCGAGGCGGCCGTGGCGGTGTCGGCGGCGTTGGCGGCGGCGGCGCACGCCGCGGACGCCGGGCCGCAGGCCGCGCTGGACGCGGCGCGCGCGGTGCTCGATGCGGTGCCCGAACTTACGGTCGACTACCTCGAATTGCGCGATGCGGACCTGGGGCCGTTGCAGCCCAACAAAACCGGCCGGCTGCTCGTCGCCGTCCGGCTGGGCGGCACCAGGCTGCTGGACAACGTCGCGATCGACATCGAAACTTCGCCGGCACCCGTGGGGCCGGACGGATATCCCGGCACCCGTGAATCATCTTGGAGGAATTGATGCTACGGACGATGCTCAAGTCGAAGATCCACCGCGCCAGCGTCACGCAGGCCGACCTTCACTACGTCGGCTCGGTGACCATCGACGCCGACCTGATGGACGCGGCTGACCTGCTCGAGGGCGAGCAAGTGACCATCGTGGACATCGACAACGGTGCGCGCCTGGTCACCTACGCGATCGCCGGGGAGCGCGGCAGTGGGGTGATCGGAATCAACGGCGCCGCGGCCCATCTCGTGCACCCGGGTGATCTGGTGATCCTGATCGCATACGGGACCATGGAAGAGGCGGAGGCGCGGTCCTACCAGCCGCGGATCGTGTTCGTCGACGCCGACAACAAGCCGATCGACCTGGGCCACGACCCGGCGTTCGTGCCCTCGGACATATCTGTCGCCGCCGAACTGCTAGACCCCCGAATCGTTGCGCGGTAGCCGTGCTGCTGGCCATCGACGTCCGAAACACCCACACCGTCGTGGGGCTGATTTCCGGGTCCAAAGAGCACGCAAAGGTGGTGCAGCACTGGCGGATCCGGACCGAGTCCGAGGTGACCGCGGACGAGCTGGCGCTGACCATCGACGGCCTCATCGGCGACGACTCCGAGCGGCTCACCGGTGCCGTCGCCCTGTCCACCGTCCCGTCGGTGCTGCACGAGGTGCGGATCATGCTGGACCAGTACTGGCCGTCGGTGCCACACGTGCTGATCGAGCCGGGCGTGCGCACCGGCATCCCGCTGCTGGTCGACAATCCCAAAGAAGTGGGCGCCGACCGAATCGTCAACTGCCTGGCCGCATTTCATAGATTCCAAAGCGCCGCCATCGTCATCGACTTCGGTTCGTCGATCTGCGTGGACGTCGTGTCGGCCAAGGGCGAATTCCTCGGCGGTGCGATCGCGCCCGGCGTGCAGGTCTCCTCGGACGCCGCCGCGGCCCGGTCCGCCGCGCTGCGCCGGGTGGAACTGTCCCGCCCCCGTTCGGTGGTGGGCAAGAACACCGTCGAATGCATGCAGGCGGGAGCGGTATTCGGCTTCGCCGGGCTGGTCGACGGTCTGGTCGGTCGGATTCGCGAGGACGTGGACGGTTTCGCCGGCGACGACGTCGCCGTGGTGGCCACCGGGCATACGGCACCGCTGCTGCTGCCCGAGCTGACCACCACCAGCCATTACGACCAACATCTGACCCTGCACGGGCTGCGGCTGGTCTTCGAACGCAACCGGGACGCCCAGCGCGGCCGGCTCAAGACCGCGCGTTGAGTTTGCGACGACGAGATTGCTCCAGTGGTCGTGCTCGCGGACGAAACAACGACCACGACGGCAATCTCGGCGGGCCGCCAGTAAGAGCCGCCCCCCGAGGTCATTTAAGCTGGCACGTCGTGAGTGACGCCGACGCGGTAGACCTGCCCGAGCAGTTCCGCATCCGCCGGGACAAGCGCGCTCGCTTGCTGGCGGAGGGCCACGAACCCTATCCGGTCGCCGTCGAACGCACCCACACCCTGGCGCAGGTGCGCGCCGACCATTCCGACCTGCCGACCGACACCGCGACCGACGACGTCGTCGGCGTCGCCGGCCGGGTGATATTCGCGCGCAACTCCGGGAAATTGTGCTTCGCGACACTTCAGGAGGGCGACGGCACCAGCCTTCAGGTGATGATCAGCCTGGACAAGGTGGGTGCCGAATCGCTGGACGCGTGGAAGGCCGACGTCGACCTCGGCGACATCGTCTACGTGCACGGCAACGTGATCAGCTCCCGCCGCGGCGAGTTGTCCGTCCTCGCCGATTCCTGGCAGATCGCGGCCAAGGCGCTGCGACCGCTGCCCGTGGCCCACAAGGAGATGAGCGAAGAGGCGCGAGTGCGGCAGCGCTACGTCGACCTGATCGTCCGCCCCCAGGCCCGCTCGGTGGCGCGGCAGCGAATCGCCGTGGTCCGCGCGATACGCAACGCACTCGAACGGCGGGGGTTCCTGGAAGTCGAAACGCCGATGTTGCAGACGCTGGCGGGTGGCGCGGCGGCGCGGCCGTTCGTCACGCATTCCAACGCCCTCGACATGAATCTGTACCTGCGGATCGCACCGGAACTGTTCCTCAAGCGCTGCGTCGTCGGTGGTTTCGACAAGGTTTTCGAAGTAAATCGAGTGTTCAGAAACGAAGGTGCGGATTCGACGCATTCTCCGGAATTCTCGATGCTGGAGACCTACCAGGCGTACGGAACCTATGACGATTCGGCAGTCGTCACGCGCGAGCTTATTCAAGAGGTCGCCGACGAGGCGATCGGAACCAGACAACTACCGCTGCCCGACGGCAGTGTCTACGACATAGACGGAGAATGGGCGTCGATTCAAATGTACCCGTCGCTGTCGGCCGCCCTGGGCGAAGAGATCACACCCGAGACGTCGGTCGAGCGGCTTTGGGCGATCGCGGACCGGCTCGGGGTCGAGATCCCGACCGACCGAGGCTACGGGCATGGAAAGCTCGTCGAGGAACTCTGGGAGCACACGGTCGGGAACACGCTGACCGCGCCCACCTTCGTACGGGACTTCCCAGAGGAGACAACGCCTTTGACGCGTCAGCATCGCAGCATCCCGGGTGTGACCGAGAAGTGGGACCTGTACGTGCGCGGGATCGAACTGGCCACCGGGTATTCCGAATTGAACGACCCCGTCGTGCAGCGGGAGAGATTCGCCGCGCAAGCCCGCCTGGCGGCGGCGGGCGACGACGAAGCCATGGCGCTCGACGAAGACTTTCTCACGGCGCTCGAGTATGCGATGCCGCCGTGCACCGGAACTGGAATGGGTATCGATCGGTTGTTGATGTCTCTGACTGGACTGTCAATTCGAGAGACAGTTTTGTTCCCGATTGTTCGGCCCCACTCCAGTTGAAAAGTGCAACTGTGCGCTTTGCGGCCGGATTGAGTATGCTGCGTTGTTATGGCAGATTGGTGACCGGGGAGGCTCACCCAAACTGCTCAGCAACTGCTCAGGACGAAATGCGAGGATAAGCCAATGGCGAAAAAAGTGACCGTCACCTTGGTCGATGATTTCGACGGTGCGGGCGCAGCCGACGAAACGGTCGAATTCGGGCTTGACGGGGTGACCTATGAGATTGACCTTTCGTCCAAGAATGCCGCGAAACTTCGCAACGACCTGAAGCAGTGGATGGAAGCCGGTCGTCGGGTCGGCGGTCGGCGGCGTGGGCGTTCCGGCTCCGGTCGCGGCCGTGGCGCGATCGACCGTGAGCAGAGCGCGGCGATCCGCGAATGGGCCCGCCGAAACGGGTACAACGTGTCGACGCGCGGCCGCATCCCGGCCGACGTCATCGACGCCTTCCACGCGGCGACCTGACAAACCTCTAACCGGCGCCGGGCTGCACCTGCCTCGGCGCCGGTTTGTCATTTCGCTGGCGGCGAAAAGATCGTCCGTAATTAAAGGAAACGAATTGGCGCCCGGCCACGTTGGTCAGTTACGGCGCTGTAGTCACAGGGGGGAATCGCCCGAAACGGGCCTGCGGGTCTTTCAGCAGCAAGGAACCGCAAGGTTATGCCCCCTGGCAGGCCGACCATTACAGTGGATGGCAGGTATGCGATTCCGGCCGCAACGGCGGCCGGTAGGCCACTAAGAGGCCAGTACCGATGGTGAGGGAGAGCAGGTAGCCACCGATGTTTGAACGTTTTACCGACCGTGCCCGCAGGGTCGTCGTCCTGGCGCAGGAAGAGGCCCGGATGCTCAACCACAACTACATCGGCACCGAGCACATCCTGTTGGGTCTGATTCACGAGGGCGAGGGCGTCGCGGCGAAGTCGTTGGAGTCGCTGGGCATCTCACTCGAGGGCGTTCGCAGCCAGGTCGAGGAGATCATCGGCCAGGGCCAGCAGGCGCCGTCGGGACACATCCCGTTCACCCCGCGCGCGAAGAAGGTTCTGGAGCTGAGCCTGCGTGAGGCGCTGCAGCTGGGCCACAATTACATCGGCACCGAGCACATCCTGCTCGGCCTCATCCGCGAGGGTGAGGGCGTGGCCGCCCAGGTGTTGGTGAAGCTGGGCGCCGAGCTGACCCGGGTGCGCCAGCAAGTCATCCAGCTGCTGAGCGGCTATCAGGGCAAGGAGGCCGCGGAGGCCGGCACCGGTGGCCGCGGCGGCGAATCGGGCAGCCCGTCCACGTCGCTGGTGCTCGACCAGTTCGGCCGCAACCTGACGGCCGCCGCGATGGAAGGCAAGCTCGACCCGGTCATCGGTCGGGAGAAGGAAATCGAGCGCGTCATGCAGGTCCTGAGCCGGCGCACCAAGAACAACCCGGTGCTGATCGGCGAGCCCGGCGTCGGCAAGACGGCGGTGGTGGAAGGCCTGGCGCAGGCCATCGTGCACGGCCAGGTGCCGGAGACGCTGAAGGACAAGCAGCTCTACACCTTGGACCTCGGCTCGCTGGTGGCCGGCTCGCGCTACCGCGGTGACTTCGAGGAACGCCTGAAGAAGGTGCTCAAGGAGATCAACACCCGCGGCGACATCATCCTGTTCATCGACGAGCTGCACACGCTGGTCGGGGCCGGTGCCGCCGAGGGCGCGATCGACGCCGCGTCGATCCTCAAGCCCAAGCTGGCCCGCGGCGAGCTGCAGACCATCGGCGCCACCACGCTCGACGAGTACCGCAAGTACATCGAGAAGGACGCCGCGCTGGAGCGCCGGTTCCAGCCGGTGCAGGTGGGCGAGCCGACGGTGGAGCACACCATCGAGATCCTCAAGGGTCTGCGGGACCGCTACGAGGCACACCACCGGGTGTCGATCACCGACTCCGCGCTGGTGGCCGCCGCCACCCTGGCCGACCGTTACATCAACGACCGGTTCCTGCCGGACAAGGCGATCGACCTGATCGACGAGGCGGGTGCGCGGATGCGGATCCGCCGGATGACTGCGCCGCCAGACCTGCGTGAGTTCGACGAGAAGATCGCCGACGCGCGCCGGGAGAAGGAATCCGCGATCGACGCCCAGGACTTCGAGAAGGCCGCCAGCCTGCGCGACCGGGAGAAGCAGCTGGTCGCCCAGCGGGCCGAGCGTGAAAAGCAGTGGCGTTCGGGCGATCTCGACGTGGTTGCCGAGGTCGACGACGAGCAGATCGCCGAGGTGCTGGGCAACTGGACCGGTATCCCGGTGTTCAAGCTGACCGAGGCCGAGACCACCCGGTTGCTGCGCATGGAGGACGAGCTGCACAAGCGGATCATCGGGCAGGAGGACGCCGTCAAGGCGGTCTCCAAGGCGATCCGCCGTACCCGCGCCGGGTTGAAGGACCCCAAGCGCCCGTCGGGTTCGTTCATCTTCGCCGGGCCGTCCGGTGTCGGGAAGACCGAGCTGTCGAAGGCGCTGGCCAACTTCCTGTTCGGCGACGACGACGCGCTCATCCAGATCGACATGGGCGAGTTCCACGACCGGTTCACCGCGTCGCGGCTGTTCGGTGCCCCGCCCGGATACGTCGGCTACGAAGAGGGCGGCCAGCTCACCGAGAAGGTGCGGCGCAAGCCGTTCTCGGTGGTGCTGTTCGACGAGATCGAGAAGGCGCACCAGGAGATCTACAACAGCCTGTTGCAGGTCCTCGAGGACGGCCGGCTCACCGATGGTCAGGGACGCACGGTCGACTTCAAGAACACCGTGCTGATCTTCACCTCGAACCTCGGTACGTCCGACATCTCCAAGCCGGTCGGCCTGGGTTTCACCCAGGGTGGTGGTGAGAACAACTACGAGCGGATGAAGCAGAAGGTCAACGACGAGCTGAAGAAGCACTTCCGCCCGGAGTTCCTCAACCGCATCGACGACATCATCGTCTTCCACCAGCTGACCAAGGACGAGATCATCCGGATGGTCGACCTGATGATCAGTCGGGTCGCCACCCAGCTCAAGGCCAAAGACATGGCTCTGGAGCTGACCGACAAGGCCAAGGCGTTGCTGGCCAAGCGGGGCTTCGACCCGGTGCTGGGTGCTCGTCCGCTGCGGCGCACCATCCAGCGCGAGATCGAGGACCAGCTGTCCGAGAAGATCCTGTTCGAGGAGGTCGGACCGGGACAGATCGTCACGGTCGACGTGGACAACTGGGACGGCGAGAGCGCCGGCGAGGACGCGGTGTTCACCTTCACCGGGACCCGCAAGCCGCCGGCCGAGCCGGACCTGGCGAAGGCCGGAGCGCACGCAGCCCCGGAAACGCCGTAGCACTACAGCAAACGGGTGGTTAGTCTTTCCGGACTAACCACCCGTTTTGCCGTCCTGAGAGCTAAGGGGCCTGCCTGTGCTGATCGTGACCACCAACGACCTCCCTGGCTGGGAGATCCAGCGCGTCTGCGGCGAGGTGTTTGGGCTGACCGTCCGCTCCCGAAACGCGTTCTCCCAGATGGGCGCGGGCTTCAAGGCCATGTTCGGCGGCGAGCTTCAGGGGATGACGAAGAACCTGGCCGAGAGCCGCAACGAGGCGATGGGGCGGCTGATCGCCGAGGCGCGCAATCGCGGGGGCAACGCGATCGTCGCAATGCGCTTCGACACCACCGAGATCGGCGACGTGTGGACCGAGATCTGCGCCTACGGCACGGCGGTCCAGGCGGTCCCGGTCACCGAGGCCGCCCAGTACACGGCCGCCCAGCTGGGCTACGGTGCCGCGCCGCCACAGCATTGACCCCCGGTTTACACTGACTCCTGTCCTGACGGGCAACGGAATCTGGTGAAAGTCCAGAACGGTCGCGCCACTGTCGATAGTCAGACCCATGGCCCGTCGTCAGCAGCGGGGACGCGGATATCCCCGGAAGGAGTCGATCGTGCCCAATCCCGAGCTAACCGGCGGCCGTACCCGATCGGTCGATCTGTCAGCGGCCAGCGCCGCGGTCTGGTTGGCGGCAACCGCCTTCCTGGCGCTGCTGGCGCTGTATTTCGTCGGCGTCGACCAGGGCGCGGTTTCGCTGTTCGGCAGCGATTCGCACGTGCACGAGTTCGTGCACGACGCGCGGCACCTGCTCGGCTTCCCCTGCCACTGATCGCGTGGAGAAGCGTCTGATCGGACGCGGCCTGTTGGCCGGTGCACTCGGCGCGGTGCTGGCGTTCGTCTTCGCCCGCCTGTGCGCCGAGCCGGTGATCGGCCGCGCCATCGCGTTCGAGGACGGACGAACCGACGCCGAGAACGCTCATGGCGTGCACGAGCACGGCGCCGAGTTGTTCAGCCGCGGCGTGCAGTCCAGCGCCGGTTTGGGCTTCGGTGTGCTCATCTTCGGCGTCGCGATGGGCGCGCTGTTCGCCGTGCTGTTCTGCGTCGTCGCCCCGCGCGCGAGAAACGTTGGTCCGCGCGCCCTTTCGCTGCTGTTGGCGGCGGCCGCGTTCGTCGCGGTGTATCTGGTGCCGTTCGTGAAGTATCCGCCGAATCCACCGGCGGTGGGTCAGGCCGACACGATCGGGGCGCGCACCGGGTGGTATCTGGTGATGGTGCTGGCTTCGGTGGCGCTGGCCATCGCGGTGGTGTGGCTGGCGCGCTCGCTGACGGCGCGGTTCGGAGCGTGGAACGGGCGGATGCTGGCGGCTGGCGCCTACGTCGCGGCGGTTGCGGCGGTGATGGTGTTGCTACCGAACGTGGACGAGACACCCGAACCGCTGCGCGACGCGTCGGGCGCGATCGTCTATCCCGGCTTTCCCGCCGACGTTCTCTACGATTTCCGGTTGTTGTCTCTGGCCACGCAATTAGTGCTGTGGGTGACCATCGGCGTGGTGTTCGCGACCCTCGCCGGCCGGCTGCTCGGGCAGCGCGCCGAGAGCGGACGGGCATCGAGCATCGCGGCGTGACGGAGGTCGCCCGGCTGATCCTGGTATCGCACGCGATGACCGATGCCATGGTGGCCGCGCGTTTCCCCGCCGACGAGCCGCTGAACGACATGGGCCGCCGGCGTGTCAAAAAGGCGGGGCGCCTTGATGTTCCGAAAGGCACGCGGCAACTGGCGGGACCCGAGCAGCGTGCTCGGGAGACCGCGCAGCTGCTGGGTCTGCATGCCACAACCGAGCCGCGGTTGGCCGACCTGCATTGCGGGGGATGGTGCGGGCAGACGCTGCAGGCCGTCGGACCCGCGGACCTCGAGACGTGGCTGACCGATCCGGCGCGGGCCCCGCACGGCGGTGAGTCGATCCTCGACCTGATCCAACGGGTGGGCGGCTGGCTGGAGTCTCTCACCGACGAAGCGTCGCGCGCCGTGGCGGTGACACATCCGGCGGTGATTCGCGCCGCCGTTGTGCACAGCCTCGATGCTCCCCCGGAGTCGTTCTGGCGCATCGATATTGCGCCGGTGAGTCGCACCTTGCTGCATTTCCGAAACGGCCGCTGGACGCTGCGTTTGTAACTAGCCCCGGCGGCTCTCCAGGCCATGCGGCTTGCCCGTTGATAGCGCAGACGCTATCGACTTCGTAAGTCACCTATGTCCAGCGTCAATCAGCGCCTGGCGCCGGGGTGGCTGGGATCTGCGCATTGACGTCGGGGGCTGCCCGGGTGGTCAATTGGTCACACCCCAAGGCGGGTTCGGCGGGCCGGGTTTTGTCGTAGGTGGCTGCGATGATGTGGTTATGTCTTCGACCGCATCTGCTGAGGCCGTGGTGGTGAGTCCTAAAGAGCGCCTTGAGGTGCTGTTCGAGGAGTTGGCGGAGTTGACCGGTCAGCGCAACGCCATCGATGGGCGCATCGTGGAGATTGTCGCCGAGATCGATCGTGAGCAGTTGTGGGGAGGCACGGGGGCGCGCTCGGTGCCGGCGTTGGTGGCCTGGACGACGGGCTGCTCGCCGGGGAATGCGCAGACGATCGCCACCGTCGCGAGCCGGCTGGAGGAGTTTCCGCGCTGTGCTGCGGGCATGCGGGAGGGTCGGCTGTCGCTGGATCAGGTCGGCGTCATCGCGGGGCGCGCCGGTGAGGGATCTGATGAGCACTACGCGCAGCTGGCGCACGTCGCCACGGTCACCCAGCTGCGCACCGCGGTCAAGCTCGAACCGCGACCCGACCCCGATTCCCGGCCGCAACCGCAGCCCTCGATCACCACGACCACCCCCGACGAGCAGTTCAGCTGCTACCGGATCACCCTTGCGCAGCCCGACGCGGCGACGTTCGACGCCGCCTTGGCGTCTCATCGTGAGGCGCTGATCGCCGAATGGAAACACGACCACGACAACGGCCAGGGCGCCTCCGATCAGCGGCCGCCGTTGCCGGGCACCCTCGAGGCGTTTCTGCGCCTGGTCGAGGCCGGGTGGGATGCCGAGGCCACCCGCCGGCCCCACGGGCAGCACACCACCGTGGTGGTGCACCTCGACGTGGCCCAGCGCGCCGCGGCGCTGCATCTGGGTCCGCTGCTGTCCGACGCCGAACGCCAATATTTGACCTGTGATGCCACGGCTGAGGTGTGGTTCGAACGCGACGGTCAGGTCATCGGCGCCGGCCGGGCCAGCCGGGTGATCAACCGGCGGTTGCGCCGCGCGCTGGAGTATCGCGACCGCATGTGCGTGGTTCCCGGTTGCGGCGCCACCCGGGGCCTGCACGCCCATCACATCCGGCACTGGGAAGACGGCGGCCCCACCGAGCTGGCCAACCTCGTTTTGGTCTGTCCCTATCATCACCGGTCGCACCACCGCGGCGTCATCACCATCACCGGACCCGCACACACTCTCACCGTCACCGACGACGCCGGCCAAGCACTGAGCCCGGGATCACTGGCCCGCCCACCCACCCAACCCCCACCCGCCGTGCCACCCTGCCCCGGACCCACCGGCGAACGCGCCCAATGGTGGTGGTACGACCCCTTCCAACCCCAACCCCAACCACCACCAACACCCAACTAGGTTGGAGCAGCATCGCACCCAAGCTGAAAAAATCTTGGAACATAACGAATTTCGTTTGCGCAAGGCCCACATCGCCGCCGGCCAATACCTGCGGCCCTCATCAGGTCTTCGGGGATACCCAAGCCGCCCAATGACAGCACGCGCTCGATGAACACACGCCCCGGGGAAGGTATCGACCAGCGATTCGCCGGCGGTCACAAGGCTATTGGGGTGCGATCAACGCGAAGGCCTGCTTCGCTACCTGCAGCATCCACCCGGTCACGGTCGGCCCGTGGTCGCGTGTCCAGTTGAGCTGGAAGCTGACCACGTACGGCTGCTGCGTCTTGTCGACGGCGTACCAGCTGAAGGTCAGATCACCCGGCAGGCCACCGGCTTTCGCGCCGACGTAGGGCCAGACATTGGGGTCCAGCTGGATGCCCGACACCGCCGAGAGGATCTGCCTGACCGGTGCGGCCTTGCCGACGGCATCGGCCTGCAGCGCCGCGTGAATCCGGCAGATGTCCTCGGCGTTGCCGTACCACTCCGCGCCGTAAGACGACGCGGGGGTGTGGGCGCGGGTCGGATCGGGTTCATACGGAGTCGAATTCGCTTGCGCCAGCAGCTGGGCGCGGACTTGCGGTGACCCGTGCTGCCACTGGGTGCGCAGGTCCGGCTTACCCCAGCCGACCGAGAACAGCTCGTACATCGTTGGGAACGGCGTCATGCTGGCCGGGTCGTGGTGGCCGGCCGTGGCGAGCGCTTGCTCGATGGCGTGGGTGCCCAGCTTCCCGATCAGCAGATCGGTCGCCATGTTGTCGCTGGTGGCGATCATCTTCTCGGCGGCCGTCTGGACCGAAACATGAGCTCCCGCAGGCAGTGCCAAACCGGACGAGCCCACCGCTCGGCTCTTGTCGGTGACGGTCAGCTGATCGTTCCAGGAGACCGTTCCGTCCTTGATGGCGCCCGCGAGGGCGTGCAGCACGTACAACTTGAAAATTGAAGCCAGCGGCAAAGGTTCACCGGTGTTGGTGCCCGCAACCGGGTCGCAGTGTCCGTCATCAACCTTGGCGACCTGGTAGGAATAGCGGGCACCGGTCTTGCTCAATACCGAGTCGATGTCGTGCCACGAGTTGATCTTCGGCGGCTGCGTCTCGAGGTCGAACCGATCGACCCGCCCGCCGTCGTCGGTGTGGATGCGGATGTCTTGTCGCGCACCGTAGGAGGACGTCAGGTGCAACGTGGCCACGCTGGCGCCCAGATCGACACCGTTGAGGGTGAACGGGCGGTCCCACCACAGCCCCTCCATGGTGGTCTCCACCGACTTGACCATGTCGGGCGCGGCCAGCGTGCCGACCCCGACGGGGCCGATGGGCCAGTCCGAGTTAAGCATGTCCAGCGTCTGCTGGGCCCGGACACCGGGCGGCGTCCGGACGTCGATCTGCCGGCCGGGATTGGCCGCGTTCGCCTGCGGGGAGGGCGAGGGGGCGCAACCGGGCGCGAACGTGACTACCAGTGCGGTGGCGACACCCAACGCCAGCGCGCGGCGCCGGGCCGAAAGCCCGCTAGCCGGCCTGCTTGCTGCCGGCAACGTCCATCACAACCTCGAATTCCAGCAGCGAGGCGCCGGTGGCCACAGGGTTGGCCCGCTCACCGGCGTGCGCCTGGATGGCAGGCCCTTGCGCCCACGCCTGAAATGCCTCTTCGGATTCCCACTGCGTCACGACGAAGTAGCGGTTCTCGCCCTTGATCGGGCGCAGCAGCTGAAACCCGAGGAAGCCGGGTTGGTTGTCGACCGCGTGCGCCCGGTGCGCGAACCGCTTCTCCAGTTCCGGGCCGGCGTCGGCGGGTACTTCGATTGCGTTGATCTTCACCACTGGCGGCATGGCGCTAGGCTACCCCTTCGCCCGCCTGTCCAACTGCAGGGCGGGGCACGCAGGATGGTGACATGCCCGGTGATCTGCTGACTTGCCGCGGGGGGCAAGGCGAGCCGTTGGTGCTGGTGCATGGCCTGATGGGGCGGGGCACCACGTGGTCGCGGCAGTTGCCGTGGCTGACTCGGCTGGGCGCCGTGTACACGTATGACGCCCTGTGGCATCGGGGCCGCGGCGTCGACGACCCGCACCCGATCAGCACCGAACGGTTCGTGGCCGACCTGGCGGACGCGGTGAGAACACTTCAAACACCGGTCAAATTGGTCGGGCATTCGATGGGCGCCCTGCACTCGTGGTGTTTGGCCGCGGAGCGTCCGGAGCTGGTTTCCGCGCTGGTGCTCGAGGACATGGCCCCGGACTTCCGTGGGCGCACCACCGGTCCATGGGAGCCGTGGCTGCATGCCCTCCCAGTCGAATTCGACTCAGCAGAGCGGATATTCGATGAGTTCGGGCCGGTTGCTGGGCGGTATTTCCTGGAGGCCTTCGACCGCACCGAAACCGGTTGGCGGCTGCACGGCCACACCGCGCGGTGGATCGAGATCGCCGCCGAATGGGGCGCCCGCGACTACTGGGACCAGTGGCGGGCGGTGCGCGCGCCGGCGCTGCTCATCGAGGCCGGCAACTCCGTTACGCCGCCCGGCCAGATGCGGGCGATGACCGCAAACGATTCCGCGACACGCTACCTGCGGGTGGAGGGCGCCGGTCACCTGGTTCACGACGAAGCGCCGCAGGAGTACCGCGAGGCGGTCGAGTCATTCTTGGCCAACTTATCCGGCTCGTCCACGTTCTGACCGATGTGTTCGACGTCATAACCTCGCCCGCTCCGCTGCATAACCGCAGATCATTGGCCTGCATGCCCGGCCAGGCGGGCTTCTGGGCGTCGCCCGGGATCATCACCATCTGATAAATTCTTCAATTGTTCGAATCTAAGAGTCTTCAGGAGATCCGTCGTGTCCGAGCCGCTGTACAAGCTCAAGGCCGAGTTCTTCAAGACGTTGGGCCATCCGGCGCGCGTCAGGGTTCTCGAGCTCCTGGCGACGGGGGACAAGTCGGTCGCCGAGCTGTTGCCGGAGGTCGGGCTCGAATCATCGAATCTCTCACAGCAACTCGGCGTCCTGCGCCGGGCCGGCGTAGTTGAGGCGATCAGGGACGGCAACACGGTGATCTACTCGATCGCCTCGCCGGATATCGCCGAGCTGCTGATGGTGGCGCGCAAGGTGCTTACCGGGGTGCTCAGGGACCGCGTGGCGGTCTTGGAGGACCTGCGTGCCGGCGGCGCGGAGTAACGCCCGTGGGCTGGATTGGCAAAGTTTTCGGGGTCGGGCGGATCACCGAGCCTGCGGCGCCGTTACCGGCGCCGGCGATGAAACCGCTTGCGGGAGTGCGGGGCTCGCTTCAGATTCGGCATGTCGACGCGGGTTCCTGCAACGGCTGTGAGGTCGAGATTGCGGGCGCGTTCGGGCCGGTCTATGACGCCGAACGGTTCGGGGCCCGCCTGGTGGCCTCCCCACGGCATGCGGACGCACTCCTGGTCACCGGTGTGGTCACGCACAACATGGCCGGCCCCTTGCGCGCGACCATCGAGGCGACACCGCGGCCACGCCGGGTGATCGCGTGTGGGGACTGCGCCATTGACCGAGGGGTGTTCGGCGACGCCTACGGTGTGGTCGGCGCGGTCGGCGAGACGGTGGGGGTAGATCTGGAGATCCCGGGATGCCCGCCGACCCCGAGCCAGATCGTCGCGGCTTTGCGGTCGGTGACCGGCAAGTGACCGCGGGGCTGGCTACCAGAATCCTGCCGGAGCCAAACCTCGTGCACCGCAACGACTCCGGCTCCATCTGCGCGGGCGCGCTGACCTCGCTGCTGGGCGCCGGTGGGATATGGGCGGGCGCACTGGGAATGTTCGGTTCGGTGCGCGCGGTCCACATCGGATGGTTGCTTCCCCTGGCGGGCGTCCAGCTGGGCGTCGATCCGTTGGGCGGATTCTTCATGGCGCTCACGGGGGCGGTCGCGATCGCGGTCGGGCTGTACACGATCGGCTATGCCCGGCGTGAGAAGCTCGGACCCGTCACCCTGGCCGTCCTGCCGACGTTCGTCGCGGCGATGCTGTTGGTGCCCGCGGCGGCGTCGGTCACCACCTTCCTGTTGGCGTGGGAGCTGATGGCGGTCGCGTCGTTGGTGTTGGTGCTGACCCACCACACCCACCCAAAGGTTCGCTCCGCCGCGTTGGTGTATGCGGTGATGACCCAGTTGGGGTTTGTCGCGATACTGGTCGGCCTGATGGTGTTGTCGGCCGCGGGCGGCGCGGACCGGTTCGCCGACCTGCACGGGATACCGCAAGGCGCGTGCGCCGCCGTGTTCCTGTTGACGCTGGCGGGGTTTGGCTCCAAGGCCGGGCTGGTACCGCTACATGCGTGGCTGCCGCGCGCCCACCCGGAGGCGCCGAGCCCCGTGTCGGCGCTGATGAGCGCGGCAATGATCAACCTTGGGGTCTACGGCATTTGCCGCGTCGATCTGCAGCTGCTCGGTCCGGGGCCGCGCTGGTGGGGGCTGACCCTGATGGCCGTAGGCGCGGTGTCGGCACTCTACGGCGTGGTGCAGGCCTCGGTCGCCACGGATCTCAAACGGCTACTTGCGTATTCGTCAACCGAGAACCTCGGGCTGATCACCCTGGCATTGGGGGCCGCCACCCTGTTCGCCGCCGCCGGCGCGCACGGCCCGGCGACGATCGCCGTGGCCGCAGCCATGCTGCACCTCGTCGCGCACGCGGCATTCAAAAGCCTCGGCTTCCTCGCCGCGGGCTCGGTGCTTGCCGCGACCGGGCTGCGCGACCTGGACCGGTTGGGCGGTCTGGCCCGCCGGATGCCGGCGACGACCACCCTATTCGCCGTGGCCGCGCTCGGGGCGTCGGGGCTGCCGCTGGGCGCCGGATTCGTCAGCGAGTGGCTGCTGCTGCAGTCGCTGATCCACACGGCCCGAGAACATTCCACCGTCTTGGCGTTGACGACGCCGCTGGCGGTGGGCGCCGTCGCGCTCACCACCGGTCTGGGCGTGGCGGCAATGATCAAGGCGTTCGGGATCGGATTCCTGGCGCGGCCGCGTTCCGAGCAGGCGGCCCAGGCCGGGGAGGCGCCGGGCAGCATGCTGGCCGGCATGGCGGCCGCGGCGGCCGGCTGCCTGACGCTGGCCGTGGCACCCGCGGTCATCGCACCAGTGTTGCGCGAGGCGGTCGGTGCGTTACCAGCCGCACGGGCAGTGCAATTCAACGGTTTCGGGGCCGTGGTGCGCCTGCCGGGCCTGCAGGGGTCGATCGCTCCCGGGGCGATCGCCGCGGGAGTTGCGGTAGCGACACTGACCGCCGCCGTGCTGGCGCGTTGGCGCCGCAGCCGGCGCCCGGAACCAGCGACGTTGCCGCTATGGGCTTGTGGCGCCGACGATCTCACCGCCCGGATGCAGTACACCGCCACGTCGTTCGCCGAGCCGCTGCAACGCGTGTTCGACGACGTCCTGCGCCCCGACACCGACGTCGAAGTCACGCACACCGCCGAGTCGCGTTATCTGGCCGAAAAGATCACCTACCGCACCAGAATCGTCGATGCGATCGAGGAACGCTGCTACACCCCGGTGATCCGGGCGATCGCGGCCGCGGCCGATTTGGTGCGGCGCGCCCACACCGGCAGCGTGCACCTGTATTTGGCGTACGGCGCCCTCGGCGTGCTGATCGTGCTGGTGGTGGCCCGATGAACGTCCTGTCCTACGTTGCGGGCGCGGTCCAGGTCGGCGGCGTCATGGTCGGCGCACCGCTGGTGGTCGGCCTGACCCGACAGGTGCGCGCCCGCTGGGAAGGCCGCGCCGGCGGCGGAATCCTGCAGCCGTGGCGCGACATCGTCAAACAGCTTGGCAAGCAACAGGTCACCCCGCTCGGGACGACGGTGGTGTTCGCGGCCGCACCCGCGATCATCGCGGGATCGACATTGCTTATTGCCGCGATCGCGCCGCTGGTCGCCACGGGATCGCCTCTGGACGCCAGCGCCGACCTGTTCGCCGTGGTGGGCCTGCTGTTCGTGGGGACCGTCGCGCTGGCCCTGGCCGGCATCGACACCGGCACCTCGTTCGGCGGTATGGGAGCTAGCCGCGAGATCACCATTGCCGCACTCGTCGAACCCACCATCTTGCTGGCCGTCTTCGCCCTGTCGATGCCGGTGGGATCGGCCAATCTCGGTGCGCTGGTGGCGCATACGATCACCCATCCCGGGCAGGTGGTGTCGCTGGCCGCGGTGCTGGCGTTTGTCGCGCTGGTGATCGTGATCGTCGCCGAAACCGGGCGACTTCCGGTGGACAACCCGAGCACGCACCTCGAGCTGACGATGGTTCACGAGGCGATGGTGCTCGAGTACGCCGGCCCCCGCCTCGCCCTGGTCGAGTGGGCCGCGGGGATGCGGTTGACCGTTCTCCTCGCGCTGCTGGCAAACCTGTTCGCGCCGTGGGGCATTGCGGGGGCCCGACCCGGTGTGACCGAGATCGTCGTCGGCGCCGCGGCGGTGGCGGTCAAGGTCGCGTTGCTGGCGGGATTGCTTTCCACCGTCGAGGTTTTCGTCGCAAAGCTGCGGCTGTTCCGGGTGCCCGAGTTGTTGGCGGGATCGTTCCTGCTGGCGCTGCTCGCGGTGGTTGCGGCCAACTTCTTCGTGGTGCCGGCATGACGTACAACACGTTTTCCGTGCTGGTCGACCTCGCCGCCGGCGGGCTGCTGCTGGCCGCGGTGTTGATCGTGTGGCGCCGCGACCTGGTCGCCATCATCCGGCTGCTGGCATGGCAGGGCGTCGCTCTGGCGGCCATTCCCATGCTGCGCGGGGTATACGACGGTGACGCGGCGCTCATCGGTGTCGGTTTGGCCGTGTTGGTCCTGCGGGTCGCGGTGCTGCCGCGGCTGCTGGCCCGCGCGCTCGGCGCCGAGTCGCAATCGCGCCGGGAAGCCACCCCATTGGTGAACACCGCCACGTCACTGCTCGTCACCGCCGTGCTGACGCTGGCCGCGTTCGCCGCCACTCGACCCCTGGTGAACCTGCAGCCCGCCGCCACAACCACCTCCGCGGTCCCGGCCGCCACCGCGGTGGTGCTGATCGCGCTGTTCGTCATGGTGACGCGGCGCCACGCGGTGTCGCAGGCCGCGGGATTCCTCATGCTGGACAACGGAATAGCCGCCACGGCCTTCTTGCTCACCGCGGGGGTGCCGCTGATCGTCGAATTGGGCGCCTCGTTGGACGTGCTGTTCGCAATCATCGTGATCGGCGTACTGACGGGCCGGCTGTCTCGTGCGTTCGGCGGTGCCGACCTGGACGCGTTACAGGAGCTGCACGACTGATGACCGCGTTACTGCTCGCCGCGATCCTCACCCCGGTGGGTGCGTCGGTGGCCGTCCTGATCGCCGGATGGCGCCGGGCGACCGCGACACTGATCGTCCTCTCGGCGGTGACGGTGCTCGGATGCGGTGCGGCGCTCGCGTTCGGTGTCGGATCCGGCACCCGGTTCGCACTGGGTGGGCTGCTGCGGCTGGATGCGCTGAGTGTCACCATGCTGATCGTCATCGGAATCGTTGCCACACTGGCCACCTGGGCCAGCATCGGCTACCTCGACGCCGAACTCGCGCACGGCCACACCGATACGCGCGGCGCCCGGGTGTACGGGGCCCTGACGGCCGGGTTCCTCGCGGCGATGGTTGTCGCGGTGTGCGCCAACAACATCGGCGTGATCTGGATCGCGGTCGAAGCGACCACGGTGATCACCGCCTTCCTGGTCGGGCACCGCCGCACCCGCAGCGCGCTCGAAGCGACCTGGAAATACGTCGTGATCTGCTCGGTCGGAATCGCCATCGCCTTCCTCGGCACCGTGCTGCTCTACTACGCCGCCGAGCACGCCGGTGCTCCGGCCGCCGCGGCCCTGAACCTCGACGTGCTGGCGGCACACGCCGGCGGGCTCGACGCCGACATCGCCCGCCTGGCGGGCGGGCTGCTGCTGATCGGCTACGGCGCCAAGGCGGGGTTGTTTCCATTCCACACCTGGTTGGCCGATGCCCACAGCCAGGCCCCTGCACCGGTTTCGGCGTTGATGAGCGGGGTGCTGCTGTCGGTGGCCTTCTCGGTGTTGATTCGCCTCAAGCCCATCATCGGCACGGCCACCGGACCCGCCTTCATGCGCTCGGGCCTGCTGGTGCTCGGGCTGGCAACGCTTTTAATCGCGGCCCTGATGCTGACGGTGACACCGGACCTCAAACGCATGCTCGCCTACTCCTCCATGGAGAACATGGGCCTGATCGCGATCGCCGCGGCGGCCGGAACCCAGCTGGCCATCGCCGCGCTGCTGCTGCACGTCCTCGCCCACGGGATCGGCAAGACGGTCCTCTTCCTGGCGAGCGGCCAGCTGCAGGCCGCGCATAATTCCACCGCGATCGCCGACATCGGCGCCGTGCTGCGGCGCTCCCGCGTTGTCGGCGTGTCGCTCGCCGTCGGCGTGATCGTGCTGCTCGGCCTGCCGCCCTTCGCGATGTTCGCCAGCGAGCTGGCCATCGTCCGTTCACTGGCCGACGCCCGGCTCACCTGGGCCCTCGCCGCGGGCATGCTGTTGGTGGCGATTGCCTTCGCCGCGCTGGCCCGCAACTCGGGCCGCATCCTGCTGGGCGGCCCGGCGGCCGGACCGGAAATCGCCGTGCCGCGAACGGTGGCGGCGGCGTTGTTCGTCGGAATCGCCGCATCGGTCGCCCTCGGTGTCACCGCCGGCCCGCTCGCCGACCTGTTCACCACCGCGGCCAGCGGTGTCGGGGGACCGAGGTGAGGCGTGAATGGCAGCTCCACCGGCTGCCGCAAGACCGGTTGGCCGAGACGGCAGAAGACTTGCTGGGCAAAGGGTTTCGGCTGGGCCTGGTCGCCGCGCACGAGGACCCCGACCCCGCCGCCTTTCGCGTGGTCTACCTGTTCCTTGCCGGCCGGCCGGATCGCCGCATCGAGCTCGAATGTGTAGTGCCCAAGGATGACCCGGCGGTTCGATCGCTGGCCTATCTGTCGTTTCCGGCCGGCCGGTTCGAGCGCGAAATGGCGGACCTGTACGGGATCCGTTGCGTCGGCCATCCCAAACCGCGCCGCCTGGTTCGGCATGCCCACTGGCCCGAGGATTGGTATCCCATGCGCCGCACGGCGCAGCCGGTGCCCGAATTCGATGGCAGCCGCCACTTTCCGTTCGTCACCGTCGAGGGACCCGGGGTGTACGAGATCCCGGTGGGTCCCGTGCACGCGGGGCTGATCGAACCCGGGCATTTCCGCTTCTCCGTCGCCGGCGAAACCGTGCTGCGCCTCAAGGCCAGACTGTGGTTCGTCCACCGGGGCGTGGAGAAGCTGTTCGAGGGCCGGCCGGCCGGCGGTGCAGTCGACGTGGCGGAACGGGTCAGCGGCGACACCTCCGTTGCGCATGCGCTCGCCCACTGCCTCGCCATCGAAGACGCGCTCGCCATCGAGCTTCCCGACGGGGTGCACCGGCTGCGGGCGCTGCTGGTCGAGCTCGAACGGCTCTACAACCACGCCGCCGACCTGGGGGCGCTGGCCAACGACGCCGGGTTCGCGCTCGCGCACGCGCACGCGCAACGCGTTCGGGAACAACTGCTGCGGCTCAACGCCGCCGTCACCGGGCATCGGCTGTTGCGCGGCGCCGTGCGCCCGGGTGCGGTCGCACTGCGGGAGCTGCCGGATGTCGCCGCGCTGCGGCGCATCGCCGCCGATGTCGCCGAGATCGCCGAACTGACGCTGCGCAACACCGTGGTCTACGACCGGTTCGCCGGGACCGCCGTCCTGCACCAAGAAGACGCTCACGCACTCGGGTGCCTGGGCTACGTCGCGCGCGCCAGCGGCATCCGCACGGACGCCCGACTCGAACACCCGACCACCCCACTGCCCGTCACCGAGACAGGGGCCGCCGCGGGCGACGCGCTGGCCCGTTACACCGTACGGCGCGACGAGTTCGCCGCGTCCACCGAGCTGGCCTGCCACCTGATCGAATCACACAGCGGCCCAACCGAATACGCGGAAACCCCGCCGGCACCGCGCGCACCGCGCAGTGGCATCGGCATCGTCGAGGGCTGGCGGGGCACCATCGTCCACCGGGTCGAAACCGACGCAGCGAATCGGATCACTCGCGCGAAGATCGTCGACCCGTCGTGGTTCAACTGGCCGGCGCTGCCCGTCGCGATGGCCGACACCATCGTCCCGGACTTCCCGCTGGCCAACAAAAGCTTCAACCAGTCCTACGCCGGCAACGACCTCTGATCGGCGGCGGCTACGCTTCGCCCAGCAACGCGAAACGGCCATCGGCCGTCCTCGTCACCAGGCCATCGGCCAGTAACGATCCCAGTGCCCGGTCGCGCTGGGCGGTGTCGGTCAACCATGCGACGTCCAGCTCCGCACGCGTGACCGGGGAGTCGTTGGCGCGCAACACATCCAGCAGCCGACCGCGGACTTGCCGATCGGTTCCGGCATAGGTCTGCACCCGGCGGGCCGGCCCCTGCGCCGGGGTATAGTCGGCGTCCCGCCACGCGCACCGCTCAAGCGGGCACAGCCCGCAGCGCGGCGCCCGTGCGGTGCAAACGATCGCTCCCAGCTCCATCAGCGCCACCGAAAAATCGGGCGCCTTCTCGTCGGGAGGCAACAGTGCCGAGACGTCGGCATGGTCGCGCGCCGCGGAGGGTGCGCCGGCGTCGGCCCGTCCGTGCACGGCACGGGCGACCACCCGGCGCACGTTGGTGTCCACCACGGGCACCGGTTGGCGGTAGGCGAAACAGGCGATGGCGCGGGCGGTGTAGCCGCCGACGCCCGGCAGGGCCAGCAGGACATCGACGTCGTCGGGAACCAGGTCGTCGTGATCGCGCGCGATCACGGTCGCGCATTCGTGCAAACGCTTGGCCCGCCTCGGGTACCCCAGCTTGCCCCAGGCGCGCAGCACGTCGGCGGCGCTGGCCGCGGCGGTGGCCGACGGGGTGGGCCAGCGCCGCACCCAGTCCGACCAGATCGGCAGCACCCGCGACACCGGTGTCTGCTGCAGCATGAATTCGCTGACCAGGATCTGCCATGCGCTGACGCCGGGCGCCCGCCAGGGCAGGTCGCGGCGAGATCGTTCGTACCAGTCGAGAAGGTCGGTAACTGATATGTGTTCTGGGCGGTTCAGCGGCGGTTGCGGCATGATTGCAGCCATGCCTAACACCAGCCCGGTAACCGCGTGGAAAGCACTCAAAGAGGGTAACGAGCGATTCGTCGCGGGCCAGCCCCAGCATCCCAGCCAGAGCGTCGACCACCGGGCCAGCCTGGCCGCCGGGCAGAGGCCCATCGCGGTGGTGTTCGGTTGTTCGGACAGCCGGGTGGCGGCCGAACTGATCTTCGACCAGGGTCTGGGCGACATGTTCGTGGTGCGCACCGCCGGCCAGGCCATCGACTCGGCGGTGCTGGGCTCCATCGAGTTCGCGGTGATGGTGCTCGACGTGCCGCTGATCGTCGTTCTGGGCCATGACAGCTGCGGTGCGGTCAAGGCGGCGCTGGCCGCGATCGAGGACGGCGCGATACCGGGCGGTTTCCTGCGAGACGTGGTGGAGCGGGTCACACCGTCGATCCTGATGGGCCGCCGCGACGGCCTCAGCCGCGTCGACGAGTTCGAGGCACGGCACGTGAGCGAAACGATCGCCCAGCTCATGTCGCGTTCGAGCGCGATCGCCGAGCGGGTGTCCGCCGGCACCCTTGCGATAGCGGGCGCCACCTATCACCTCGCCGACGGGCGCGCGGCCCTGGTCGACCACGTCGGCGACATCGGCGAATAGGGCGCGGCGCGGCCCGTCACTAACACGGCCGTGAGCCAGCAAACCCCGCGACACGCCGGGGCGGGTCAGTCAACTCGACGTGACCTGGGCCTACGCTGCAAACGTGCTGGATCTGGAACCGCGTGGCCCGCTACCTACCGAGATCTATTGGCGGCGCCGTGGCCTGGCCGTGGGCGTCGCGGTCGTCGTCGTAGGGATCGTGGTCGCCGCGGTCATTGCCTTCATGGGACACAACTCGGGCGCCAAGCCCACCACTGCCGACAAGCCCAACTCCGCTCAAAGCAAGCCCGGCTCGCCCGCGCCGCAGGCGCCCCCGCCGGCCGCGCCGGGGGAGCAGCCCACCCCGGCGGCGCCGCAACAGGGCCAGAACCCGGAGATGCCCACACCGACCGCCGCGGTGCAGCCGCCGCCGGTGCTGAAGGAGGGCGATGACTGCCCCGATTCAACGCTGGCCGTCAAGGGCCTGACCAACGCGCCCCAATACTTCATCGGTGATCAGCCCAAGTTCACCATGGTCGTCACCAACATCGGCCTGGTGTCCTGCAAGCGCGACGTCGGCGCCGCGGTGCTGGCGGCCTACGTGTACTCGCTGGACAACAAGCGGCTGTGGTCGAACCTGGACTGCGCGCCGTCCAACGAGACGCTGATCAAGACCTTCACGCCGGGCGAGCAAGTGACGACCGCGGTGACGTGGACGGGGATGGGATCGGCGCCGCACTGTCCGCTGCCGCGGCCGGCGATCGGCCCGGGCACCTACAACCTCGTCGTCCAGCTGGGCAACCTGCGTTCCCAGCCGGTGCCGTTCATCATGAACCAGCCGCCTCCGCCGCCGGGCCCGGTGCCAGGGCCGGGTCAGCCGGCCGCCGCGCCGCCGCCGGAGGCGCCGCCGGTCGCGCCGGTCCCCGCCGGCTAACTGAGCGGGTCGGCGATTGTCGACTCCGCGAGCTGCGACAGACCCTCCCGCACGTGGCGGGCCCACATCGCGCCGATGCCCTCGACCGACTGCAGGTCGCCGGCGCTGGCCGCCAGCAAGCCCTGCAGCGTCCCGAATGACCGGACCAGTAGGTCGGAGTGGGCGAACTGCAGGCGCGGGATGCTGGCCAGCGCGCGGTAGCCGCGCGGGCTGACCGCCGAGTCCTGCGCCTCCGCCGTGGTCGGATAGCCGAAAACCTTTGCCAGCGCCGTGAGTTCGAGCAGTTCGGTGTCCGAGAGGGCGTCCAGCTCGTCGAGGGTCGCGGTCATCTGCGCTTTGGATAGCGGCTCGGGGCTGGCGTGATAGTCGCGCACGGTCAGTTCCCGCGCGATGTCGTTGCCGCCCAGCAACTCGTCGAGCTGCAACCGCAGCTGGCGCCCGTCGGTGCCCAGCTCGACGACGTCGGAGTCGATCACCAGCCCGATGCGCCGGACCAGCTCGAGCCGCTGCACCACCGTCATCACGTCGCGCAGCGTGACGAAGTCCTCGATCTCGGCGAGCGACAGTTGCCTGCTGACCTCGTCGAGCCTGGTCTTGTACCGCTCCAGGGTCGCGATCGCCTGGTTGGCGCGCGACAGGATGGTCGCGGAATCGGCCACCACGTGGCGTTCCCCGCCCACGTAGACGGTCACGATGTTCATCGAGTGGCTCACCGAGATCACCGGGTAACCGGTCTGGATCGCCGCCCGTTCCGCGGAGCGGTGGCGCGTCCCCGATTCGTCGGTGGGAATCGACGGGTCCGGCACCAGCTGCACGTTGGCCCGCACGATGCGGCTGCCGTCGGTGGACAGCACCACGGCGCCGTCCATCTTCGCCAGCTCGCGCAGCCGGGTCGGCGCGTACCGGACATCGAGCGCGAAGCCGCCGTCGCAGATGGCCTCGACGGCCTCGTCGTTGCCGAGGACGATCAGCGCGCCGGTGCGGCCCCGCAGGATGCGCTCTAGGCCGTCCCGCAGACCGGTGCCCGGCGCCAGGCGGGCGACGGTCTCACGCAGTGTCGGACGGGTCACAGCGTGTCATTGTGCGGCCACACCGCGTCGTGCGTCCAGCCGTTGCGGGGCCCGGCGATCGCTTTCATGTGTTGCAGCGCCGCGACGATGGTCGGTGCCCGCAGCGCCCGCATCCCGCTCGGCACTATCTCGCGCCGGGGGTCGTCGCCGTCCGGGATGAGCGCGCTGGTGAATCCCTGGCGCGCGGCCTCACTCAGCCGCCGTTCCATGCCGCTGACCCGGCGCAGGTCGCCGGCCAGCCCCACCTCGCCGATCATCACCGCCGTCGTCGGCAACGGCAGGTCGGAGTACGCCGACGCCAGCGCCATCGCGACGGCCAGATCGGAGGAGGGGTCGGTCAACCGCATGCCGCCCACGGTGGACAGGTAGATGTCGTGGACGCCGACGGCCAGCCGGCCGTGCTTTTCTACCACCGCGCTGATCATCGCGGCCCGGGAGTGGTCGATCCCGCTGACGGCGCGCCGCGGCGAGCCGCCACCGGGTGACGCCAGCAGCGCCTGGACCTCCCCGATGAGCGGCCGCTTACCGTCCAGCGTCACGGTGATCGCGGTCCCGGCGACCGGCGCCGGCCGTTGATCCAGAAAGAGGTTCGACGGGTCGGAGACGTCCTCGATCCCGTTGTCGTGCAACATGAAACAGCCGACCTCGTCGGCCCCGCCGAATCGGTTCTTGACCCCCCGAACCATCCGCAGCGACCCGTTGCGATCGCCCTCGAAATGCAGCACCACGTCCACCAGGTGTTCCAGGGAGCGCGGCCCGGCTATGGCCCCGTCCTTGGTGACGTGGCCGACCAGGATCAGCGCGACGCCGTTGGCCTTTGCGGCCGCGGTCAACGCGGCGGTGACCGCGCGCACCTGCGTGACCCCACCGGCGACGCCCTCGGCCTCCGTCGTGGACATCGTCTGGACCGAGTCCACGATCACCAGCGCGGGCCGCACCGTCGCGATGTGATCCAGCACCGTGTGGACGTCGGATTCGGCTGCCAGGTAGACCTCGTCGGCGCCGCAGCCGATGCGGTCCGCCCGCAGCCGGATCTGGCCGGCGGACTCCTCGCCGGAGATGTACAGCGCGCGCCGGCCCGACATCGCCCAGCGATGGGCCACCTTGAGCAGCAGCGTCGACTTCCCCACGCCGGGATCACCCGCCAGCAGCGTGACCGAACCGGGCACGACACCTCCCCCGAGCACCCGGTCGAGCTCTCCGACGCCCGTCGAGCGGTGCTGGCTGGCGTTGGGTTCGACGGAGGTGATCGGGACCGGTCGCGACGCCGAAGCCGAACCGACCCCCGCGCGGCGGCCGCCGACCGCGGTCAGCACCGGCACCTCATCGACGGTGCCCCAGGTGCCGCACTCCAGGCAGCGGCCGACCCACTTGGCGGTGACGTGCTGGCATTCGGAGCAGCGGTACTGGGAGCGTGCATTTGCCACGCCATGACGGTATCGAGCGGGTACGACAAATCCCCGCTATGACAGGCGGTTACGCCCGTCTAGCTTTGCTGCGGCGGGGCCAGCCCGGCCGAAACCGGCACCAGGACGGTGGCGTGACCGGCCTTCTCGAAGTTGAAGGTGAAGTTGTACAGCAGGCCGTTGCTGATCGGCTTGGCCAGTGTCACGGTCGCCTTGGTCGCGTTGCTGGAGCCCATGGGGCCGGGCCCCACCCTCTGCCCCTCCGGCGTTCCGATCAACAGCATGCCGCCGGCGGGCAGTCGACCATCTCCGCGCAAGGCCACCGAGCCGACGTCGCTGGTGATGCTCACCAATCTGTCCGGCATGTCCGGCGACCGGTTGACGGCGACCAGCGCCAGGTCCACGGTCTGTCCCGGCTGCACGGAGTCACCGGTCTGCTCGGCCTGCATGCGGATGTCGCGCAGCGCCACGTTGTTGAACGTGACCTTGTTGCCGTTGATGGCGGGCTCCTGGACGGCCATTTGCGAGACCTGGCCCGCACTGCAGCCGCTGAGCAGGACCGCGACCACCGCGACGAGGCCGACGAGCGCGGCCCGAGCGGTCGGCGCGGGCAGGCGGACGGGGAGGCTGATCTCGAATCGGTTCACTCAATGCCTCCTGCTGGGCCGGTTCGACTGATGCAACTATGCACAGTAGTAGGAAGGTTTCGCGCGCGATAGCGCGGGGCGTCGGACCAGCCCGGGAGCCCGTCCGCGCGGCCCGTCAGGGCTGCATTGGGGCCCCTTCCAGGGCCGAGTGAAGGCATTGGTAATGTGCATCACTGCACGTTCTGCTCCCCCTGTCAACCCCTAATTTGCGCGTGTTGTGCCCCTGACCTGCATCGTTGCTCCGCGCGCGATTGGGCGGCCGTGTTAGGATGAAGTAACGAAAGGGGCTCGAATCAGATGATCTTCAAGGTCGGCGACACCGTTGTTTACCCACATCACGGTGCTGCGTTAGTCGAGGCGATTGAAACCCGCACCATCAAAGGGGAACAAAAGGAATATCTCGTCTTGAAGGTGGCGCAGGGAGACCTGACAGTTCGAGTTCCCGCCGAGAACGCTGAGTACGTGGGTGTGCGCGACGTCGTTGGGCAGGAAGGCCTGGACAAGGTGTTCCAGGTGTTGCGGGCCCCGCACACCGAAGAGCCGACCAACTGGTCGCGCCGCTACAAGGCCAATCTGGAAAAGCTGGCCTCCGGCGATGTCAACAAGGTGGCCGAGGTAGTGCGCGACCTGTGGCGTCGCGACCAGGAACGTGGTTTGTCCGCGGGCGAGAAGCGCATGCTGGCCAAGGCCCGTCAGATTCTGGTCGGCGAATTGGCGCTGGCCGAAAGCACCGACGACGCCAAAGCGGAAACCATCCTCGACGAGGTTCTGGCCGCCGCTTCCTGAAGGCCCTGAGCTCTGGTGGTCGGGGGCAGCGTTGTCGCGGTGGTCCCGGCCGCAGGGTCGGGGGAGCGGCTGGGCGCCGGTATTCCGAAGGCTTTCTGTGAAGTCGACGGGCGCACTTTGCTGGACCGTTCCGTCGGCGGTCTGCTGGACTCCGGGGTTGTCGACCACGTGGTGGTCGCGGTCCCGGCGGCGCGGGTCGACGAAGCCAAGCGGGCCCTGGACGGGCGAGCGACCGTCGTCGCCGGCGGGCCTGACCGCATCACATCGGTGAGCCAGGCGCTGGCCGCCATCCCCGGTGATCCCGAGTTCGTGCTGGTGCACGACGCCGCCCGCGCCCTGACACCGCCCGCCTTGATCGTGCGCGTGGTCGACGCGCTGCGGGCCGGGCACAACGCAGTCGTGCCCGCACTCCCGCTGCATGACACCATCAAGGCCGTGGACGCCAACGGTGTGGTCCTGGGCACGCCCGAGCGGGCCGGCCTGCGCGCCGTGCAGACACCGCAGGGTTTCTCCCGCGACTTGCTGCTGCGCGCTTACCAGCGCGCCGGCACCGCCGATTTCACCGACGACGCCTCGCTCGTCGAGCACGTCGGTGGCCAGGTCCAGGTAGTCGACGGCGACCCGCTGGCGTTCAAGATCACCACCCAGCTCGATCTGCTGCTCGCGGAAGCGATCGTGCGGCGGTGAGCGAGCTGCCGCGCGTCGGCCTGGGCGTCGACGTGCACCCGATCGAACCCGGGCGGCCCTGCTGGCTGGTGGGTCTGCTGTTTCCCGGCGCCGACGGCTGCGCCGGCCACTCCGATGGCGACGTGGGGGCGCACGCACTGTGCGACGCGCTGTTGTCGGCCGCGGGGCTGGGCGACATCGGCGCCGTCTTCGGGGTGGACGACCCGCGCTGGAAGGGCGTCAGCGGCGCCGCCATGCTGCGCCATGTCGCGGACCTGGTATCGCGGGATGGCTTTCGTGTCGGAAACGCCGCCGTGCAGCTGATCGGCAACCAGCCGAAGGTCGGTCCGCGCCGTGACGAGGCGCAGCGGTTGCTCTCGGAGCTGCTGGGGGCGCCGGTCTCGGTATCGGCGACCACGACCGACGGGCTGGGCCTGACCGGCCGCGGCGAGGGCCGCGCTGCCATCGCCACCGCGCTGATAGTCGCCGTTGGCTGAGGCGCGCAGCGCCGGGCAGCCTGGAACCACCCGGTAAGCTGGCACGTCGTGACCGATCGCGCCCGCTTGCGGCTACACGACACCGCAACCGGTGCCGTGCGTGATTTCGTTCCGCTGCGCGAGGGCCACGTCTCCATCTACCTGTGTGGCGCCACGGTCCAGGGCCTGCCGCACATCGGCCACGTGCGCAGCGGCGTGGCCTTCGACATCCTGCGCCGGTGGCTGATGGCGCGCGGCTGCGACGTCTTGTTCATTCGCAACGTCACCGACATCGACGACAAGATCCTCAACAAGGCCGCCGCGGCCGACCGGCCGTGGTGGGAGTGGGCAGCCACGTACGAGCGCGCATTCAGCGCCGCCTACGACGCCCTGGACGTCTTGCCGCCGTCGGCCGAGCCACGCGCCACCGGGCACATCACCCAGATGGTCGAGTTGATGGATCGCCTGATCGAAACGGGCCACGCGTACGCGGCGGGCGGCGACGTGTACTTCGACGTGCTCAGCTACCCGGAGTACGGCCAGCTGTCCGGCCACAAGATCGACGACGTCCACCAAGGCGAAGGCGTGGCCACCTGCAAGCGCGATCAGCGCGACTTCACGCTGTGGAAGGCCGCCAAACCCGGTGAGCCGTCGTGGCCCACACCGTGGGGCCGCGGACGCCCCGGCTGGCACCTGGAGTGCTCGGCGATGGCACGCACCTATCTGGGGCCGGAATTCGACATCCATTGCGGCGGGATGGACTTGGTCTTCCCCCACCACGAGAACGAGATCGCGCAGAGCCGCGCCGCGGGCGACGGATTCGCCCGCTACTGGCTGCACAACGGCTGGGTCACCATGGGCGGCGAGAAGATGAGCAAGTCGCTGGGCAACGTGCTGGCCATACCGACGATGTTGCAGCGCGTGCGACCGGCGGAGCTGCGCTACTACCTGGGCAGCGCCCATTACCGTTCGATGCTGGAATTCTCCGACACCGCCCTGCAGGACGCGGTGAAAGCCTATGTGGGAGTCGAGGAATTCCTGCACCGCGTCCGCGTCCGCGTCGGCGCCGTCGAGCCCGGGGAATGGACCCCGCGGTTCGCCGGGGCGCTCGACGACGACTTGGCCGTGCCGGCCGCGCTGGCCGAGGTGCACCACGCCCGGGCCGAGGGCAACCGGGCTCTCGACAGCGGCGACCACGAAGGCGCGCTGCAGCATGCCCGCGCGATCCGCACCATGATGGGCATCCTGGGCTGCGACCCGCTCGACGAGCGCTGGGAGACCCGCGACGAGACGTCGGCCGCGCTGGCCGCCGTCGAGGTGCTGGTGCGCGCGGAACTGGAGAACCGGGAAAAGGCCCGCGAGCAACGCAATTGGGCGCTTGCCGACGAGATCCGGGATCGGCTGAAGCTCGCCGGCATCGAGGTCACCGACACCGCCGACGGGCCGCAGTGGGAGCTGTTGGCCCGCGAAGAAAAGCGCACCAAGTAGATGGCCGGCAATTCGCGGCGCCGCGGGGCGATACGCAAGGCGGGCACCAAGAAGGGACCGACCGTGGGCTCGGGCGGCCAGCGTCGCCGCGCGCTGGAGGGACGCGGTCCCACACCGCCGGCGCACCTGCGTCCCCACCATCCCGCCGCCAAACGCGCCCAGTCGCAGTCGCGCCGGCCTGCCCGGCGGACCACCGACGAGACGGAAACGGTGCTCGGCCGCAACCCGGTGCTGGAGTGCCTGCGGGCCGGGGTCCCGGCGACCGCGCTCTACGTGGCCGTGGGCATCGACGCCGACGAGCGGGTCACCGAATGCGTTTCGCGCGCGGCGGATTCGGGCATCTCGATCCTTGAGGTGCCACGTGCCGACCTGGACCGGATGACCAGCAACCACTTGCATCAGGGCATCGCGTTGCAGGTGCCGCCGTACAACTACGCACACCCCGACGACTTGTTGGCGGCCGCCACCAACTCGCCGCCGGCGCTGTTGGTTGCGCTGGACAACATCTCCGATCCGCACAACCTCGGTGCAATCGTGCGCTCGGTCGCGGCATTCGGCGGTCACGGTGTGCTGATCCCGCAGCGGCGCTCGGCGTCGGTCACGGCGGTGGCCTGGCGCACCAGCGCCGGGGCCGCGGCGCGCATCCCGGTGGCGCGGGCCACGAATCTCACCAGGACGCTCAAGGATTGGGCCGACCGCGGAGTCCGGGTGATCGGCCTGGACGCAGACGGCGACACCCTGGTCGACGACATGGACGGCGCCGACCCGCTGGTGGTGGTCGTCGGGTCGGAAGGCAAAGGGCTGTCCCGACTGGTGCGGCAGAACTGCGACGAGGTGGTCTCCATCCCGATGGCCGGGCACGCCGAATCGCTGAACGCCTCGGTGGCCGCCGGGGTAGTGCTCGCCGAGATCGCCCGCCAGCGCAGGGCTTAACCGCGGTGCGCCGCTGGCCCGTGCGCCTCTGCGCCGTGCTGGTCCTCCTTGTTGCCCTGGCGCCCGCGGCCGGTGCCCAAGCCCCCGAATTCGACCTGCAGGCCCATCGCGGCGGCCGCGGAGAGACCACCGAGGAGTCGTTGCGGGCCTTCGCGAAAGCGCTCGAATTGGGCGTCAGCACACTCGAACTCGACATCAACATCACCAGAGACGGGCAGCCGCTGGTGTGGCACGATCCGACGATCGACGCCGAGAAATGCGCCGACACCGGACCCGCCTTCGGCGGCGATCCGCAGTATCCCTACGTCGGCAAGCTGGTGCACGAGCTCACCCTGGTGCAGATCCGCACCCTCGACTGCGGACGGTGGCTACCCGACTTTCCCGACGCCGAGGTGGTGCGGGGCAACAAGATAGCCATCTTGCCGGAGGTGTTCGCGCTCGCCGATTCCTACCGCGCCGCCGTGCGCTACAACATCGAGGCGAACGTGGCGGCCGACAACCCCGGCACGTCCGCCGAGCCCCAGCAGTTCGTCGACGTGATACTGGCTGCGGTCAGGTCGGCCGGCAAGGTCGGCCGGGTGCAGATACAGAGCTTCGACTGGCGCACGCTGCCGTTGGTTCGCCGGGCCGAGCCGTCAATTCCGTTGGCGGCGTTGTACGACGAAGACACCTGGGTGCGCGATTCGCCGTGGCTGGCCGGTGAGGACGCCGGCGCCATCGGAGACCCGATGATCGGGGCGAAGCTGGTGGGTGCGGACATCGTCTCGCCCGAGTACCGGCTGGTCACCGGCAAACCGTATGTCGATCGCGCGCATTCGCTGGGGCTGCAAGTGATCCCGTGGACGGTCGACGACGCGGCCGCCATGCGCGAACAGATCGCCGACGGGGTCGACGGGCTGATCACCGACTACCCCACGCTGTTGCGCGGCGTGCTCGCCGAATTCGGAATGCCGCTGCCGCCGCCCTACCGCCGCGCTAGGCGCCGAGCAGCCGCGCCGACACCCACAGCCCGAGCACCGCGACCACCAGGGACCCCGGCACGGTGCACAACCCGAGGCGGGTGTACTCCCCGACGCCGGCGTCGACGTGGTGCTGGCGTAATACCCTGCGCCACAATAGGTTCGACAGCGAACCCACGTAGGTGAGGTTGGGGCCGATGTTGACCCCGATCAGCACCGCGAGAACGGCTACCGGCCCGCCGGGCGCGACTAGCGGCAGCAACACCAGCGTCGCGGGCAGGTTGTTGACGACGTTGGCCAACACGGCGGCGATCGCCGCGATCGCCACCAATGCGGGCAGACCCGAGCCCGATGGCAACACCGCGGACATCGCGCTGTCCATCCCGTTGACCATCAGCGCCCGCACCACCACGCCCAGCGCCAGCACGAACACCAGAAACGACACGTGCGCCGAGCGCGCCACCTCGACCAACGAGGTGTGCCGTCGGCTCAGGCTGCGCACCGCGAGCACGGCGGCGCCGGCGAGCGCCACCCAGGCCGGGGCCACCCCGACGGACTGGGCCACCGCGAACCCGGCCAGCGTCAGCCCGACCACCGCCAACACGAACACCGGCGGCCGCGGCGCCGGCCCGGGTTGCTCCGGGTGCGGCTGCACCCGCAGGTCACCGGCGAAGAACCACCGAAACACCGCGTACAGCGTGGCCACCACACCCGCCCACGGCAACGCCATCAACAGGGTGAACCGCGTGAATGAAATGTGGGCGCTGTGAAAGGCCAACAGGTTGGTCAGGTTCGACACCGGCAGCAGCAGGGAGGCACCGTTGGCCAGGTGCGCGGTGGCATAGGCATACGGCCGCACCGGGGTCCGCAGCCGGCGGACGGCGGCCAGCACCACCGGGGTCAGCAACACCACCGCGGTGTCCAGGCTCAGCACGGCGGTGATCAGTGCGGCGACCACGAACACCCGCCGCAGCAGGCCGCTCGACCCGACGCGCCCGCGCCCAATCGCCGCGCCCGCCGCCTCGAACAGGCCCTCGTCGTCGCACAACTTGGCCAGCACCAGCACCGCGCCCAGGAACCCGACCACCGCCGAAAGCCCGGTCACCTCCTCGACGGCCTGACGCATCGATATGGCCCCGGCCGAGATCAGGATCAGGGCCGCGGGAACCGCCGCCACCGCCTCGGGCAGGCCCCGTGGGCGCACCACGGCGAAGGCCAGGACGGCAGCGAGCAGCGCCAGCGCAATGGTCAAAGTCAATGGAAAACCGCTTCACGCCCAGGGGTTCTCGCGTCGCCAGACCGTCGGCAGGTGCAGCGCGACGCCGTCCCGTGCGGCCAGGTCGTCGAGGACGCGGATGGCGGAGTCCAGGTCGTCGCCCGCATAGGGCAAGGCCCGCAGCGGTTTTGACAGCGGCCGGAAGAAGTCGTCCCAGTGAATCATGACCACCCGGCGCGCCCCCACCGCGTGCACGGTCTCGGTCCAGTAGTCCACCAGGTATGACCTCGGCTGCAGACCCAGCTGCCCGACGGACAGGTAGACGGCGTCGGCGCGCTGGCCCGCCAGCGCGCCCTCGACGAAACCGGCGCTGCCCTGGATCAGCAGCCGCCGGCCCGTCGGCCGGTGGTGCACCAGCGTCGACCAGGACTCGCCGCACCGGTAGGCGGACGCCCTGACCGGCGGCGTCACCGGGGCGTCGATCGTGCCGGGAAACCGGTCCGGTGGGCAGTGCGCGGATTCCACGAGCGTCACGTCGTAGGCGCCCAATCCGATTGGCTCCCCGCTGGCGGCGATCAGGAGGCGGTCCTCGGGCAGCCCGTACCCGCGCCCGACATTGGCCGCCGACTCACCGCCGACCAGTCGCGCGCCGGTGCGGTCGGCGACCAGCGCGGAGTCCAGCACGTGGTCGATGTGGGTGTGCACGGGGACGACGGCCTCCAGCCGGGACACCTTGGCCCGCGCCAGGCAGCCGTCCACCCGGGGCGGCGACGGCGCCACCTTGCCGGCGGCCACCCGCGCCAGGCTCGGGCGGGAGAAGTAGCCGTCGGTCAGCAAGGCCGACGAGCCGTCGTCGATGAGCAGCGTCGCCACGCCCATCCACGTCACCGACAAGGACCCGGGAGCGGCGGCGGGCGCGTCGAACCGGTCCGCGTAGCGCGCGATGTCGGGCCGACCGAGTTTCAGCCGCATCAGCTGAACGCCCCGATCTCGAGGCCGGCGGCCTCGAGCCGTTCGCGCACGGCGGTCGCTATCTGCACCGCACCGGGCAAATCACCGTGTACGCAAACCGATTCCACCCTGACCGCGATCTGCGTGCCGTCGATGGCGTTGACCCGGCCGGCGGTCACCATGCTCAGCACGCGGTCGGCGATCGCTGCCGGGTCGTGCAGCACCGCGCCGGGCTCGCGGCGAGCAACCAGCTGGCCGTCGACCCGGTAGGCGCGGTCGGCGAACGCCTCGGCCACCGTGCGCAGCCCGCGGCGCGCCGCCTCGTCGAAAAACACCGAGCCGGCCAGGCCCAGCACCGGCAATGCCGGGTCGACCATCCGCACCGCCTCCGCGACCGCGGCCGCCTGGTCGCGGTTGGTCACGATCGTGTTGTACAGCGCGCCATGCGGTTTGACGTAGGACACCGCGGAACCGGATGCGTGCGCGATGGCCTGCAGCGCGCCGATCTGATACACCACGTCGGCGGCGAGGTCGTCGGGGGCGACGTCGATGAAGCGCCTGCCGAACCCGGCCAGGTCTCGATAGCTCACCTGCGCCCCGATGTGAACGCCGCGCTCGGCGGCCGACCGGCAGACCCGCAGCAGGCCGGCGGGATCCCCGGCGTGGAATCCGCACGCCACGTTGGCGCTGGTGACGATCCGCAGCAGGGCGTCGTCGTCACCGAGGCGCCAGACGCCGAAGCCCTCGCCCAGGTCGGCGTTGAGGTCGATACCGGCCACCCGCCCAGCTTATGGGCACGCTAAGTGGTGGCCTCGCTGCGGCGCCCCAGCAGCCAGCAGGACAGGTAGATCAAGAACGATATCCCCGCGACGAAGACCGACACCGGAACACCGGGCGCCAGCGACAGCACGATGCCGCCGACGGCGGATACCTCGGCGAAGACGACCGAGGCCACCATCGCCGCGGCCGGCGACGCCACCACCCGGGCGGCCGCGGCCGCCGGGGTGATCAACAACGACATCACCAGCAGCGCCCCGACGATCTGCACGGCCTGCGCGGCCACCACACCGACCAGGGCGGCGAACACGATGCCCAACGCGCGAACGGGCACGCCGCGGGCCGCGGCGACGTCGGGGTCGACGGTGGCGAACAACAGCGGGCGGTAGCACGTCGCGATGACGGCGATGACGAGCAGGCACACCAGCGCCAGCATCGTCAGCCCGGTGTAGCCGACACCGACGATCTGTCCGGTGAGCAACGCGAAGCTGGTCGCGGTCCGGCCCGGGTAGAGGTAGATGAACAGCACCGCCAGGCCCAGTCCGAACGCCAGCACCACGCCGATCACCGAGTCGCGTTCGCCGGCCCGCCGGCCCAGCACGCCGAACAGCGCGGCCGCCAAAGCACTGCCGATCAGGGCGCCCACCCCCACCTCGACGCCGACCAGGAGTGCGAAAGCCGCTCCGGTCAAGGACAATTCGCTGGAGCCGTGCACGGCGAACGACATCTGGCGCATCACGATGAACGGCCCGATCAGCCCGGCCACCAGTCCCAGCAGCGCAGCGGCCAGCAACGCTTGCTGGACGAAGTCGTGGCCGAGCAGGTGGGCGGTGACGTCGAAGTCGAGCAGGTGGGCCAGCACGCCGGTGAGCCGGTGATTCACTGGTGGGCCCAGTCGTTCGTCTCGCCCGCCACCACGTAGCGGTCCTTGACCTTCACCACCTGGATGTCGGCCCGGTACAGCATGGAGAGCGTCTCGGTGGTCATCACCTCTTCGACGGTGCCGATCCGGAATCGTCCGTCGACCAGATAAACCAGCCGGTCGACGTACGGCAGGATCGCGTTGAGGTCATGGGTGACGACGATGACGGTGGTCGCGGCGTCGCGGCGGCGGCGGTCGATCAGGCCGGACACCAGCTTCGCGTTCGCGGGGTCCAGCGCCAGCAGCGGCTCGTCGCACAGCAGCAGCATCGGATCGCTGACCAGCGCCTGCGCGATGCGCATCCGCTGCAGCTCGCCGCCCGACATCAGGCCCACCCGGACGTCCGCCAGGTGTTCGGCGTTGACCTGCCGCAGCGCCTCGGCCACGGCCGCGCGCCGTCGGACCCGGTCGGCGGGTTTCAGCGGCATGCCGCCCCAGCGATGCCCGTCGACGCCCAGGCGAACCAGGTCGCGTCCCCGCAGCATCACGTCGTGGTCCATCGGTCGGTGTTGCGGCACGTAGCCGACGCGCCCGCTGCCCGAGCTCATCGGCTTTCCATCCACCAGAGCGACACCGGAGGACAGCGACAACTGCCCCAGCAACACCTTGAGCAGCGACGTCTTGCCGCTGCCGTTGGGTCCGAGGACGGCGATGAATTCGCCGCGCGCCACCGACAGGTCCAGGTGGTCCCACAGCACGCGGTCACCGAGAGCCAGCCGGGCACCGCGCAGCGAGACGGTATCCGGGTAGCGGCCGACATCCCGGACCGCGTCGAGGCTCACGGCTGTACTGACCGGCGGGACTGGAGCGCGGCCAGCAGCTGGTTGACCGTGTTGCGTTGCCAGGTCAGGTAATCCGTGCCGGCGGGCAGAGTTTCGCTCACCTCGGTCACCGGCACGCCCGCGCGCTGGGCGGCGTCCCGGACGCCGTTGATCGCGGCGGTGGACGTCTGCGGGTCCACCAGCAGGGCCGACACCTGACGGTGGTCGATCAGGTCGAGGACGTACGCCATGTCGGCGGGCGAGGGGTCCGTCTCGTTCTCGTTGGCCGCGGTGAACGCGGGCGGCGTGCGGTTCACCAGGCCGGACGCACTCAACAGGTAGTACCCGACGGGTTCGGTCGCGATGATCCCGGCGCCGGGGTAGGCGCTGGCGATGGCGTGTTCGGAGATGGCGATCGCGTCGGCGCCGCGGCAGAACTCGGCGGCGTTGGCGCGGTAGTCGCCGGTGTGGGCGGGGTCGAGGGCGGCGAGGCGGTCGGCGATGGCGAAGGCGACCGATTTGGCGACGTCGAGGTCGTAGAAGACGTGCTCGTTGGCCGGCCGCTCCGCCGAGTCCTTGTGGAACGAATAGGCGTCGATCGACCTCACGCCGGGATGCCCGGCCAGCACCTGGTCCACCCAGGGGTCGTAACCGCCGCCGTTGTACACGACCAGGGTGGCGTCGGCGATGGCGGCGGCGTCCGACGGGCTGACCTGGTAGGAGTGCGGGTCGGTGTCGCCCCCGGTCAGGATGGACTCGACCACGAAGTGACGGCCGGTGATGGCGCTCGCCACGCTGCCCCACACACCGGTGGAGGCCACGACGGTGGCCGCACGCGGGTGCGCCGGGCTGCCGCACCCGATGGGCGCGGTGCCGGCCGCCAGCAGGACCAGCACGGCCGGCAGCCAACGCAGCGCGCGGCCCGCTCCGATTCGTCCCATGCGTGCGTCCGATGTCCTCTCGCCGGCCGGTCGGCCGACCCACAATACTAATGAAAATCGTTTCCATTACAAAGTGACGGGTGGAAGCCGCGTAGGCGCGCATGCGGATCGGCTGTAGCGTCACCGACTGTGAGCCCCGCACTCCCCCGCAAGCGGGAGGTACCCCCGCACCGGCGTGCGACTCTCGCATCGTTGGCGGACGAACTGAAGGTTTCGCGCACCACCATCTCGAACGCCTTCAACCGGCCGGATCAACTCTCCGCCGACCTACGCGAACGCGTGCTCGCCACGGCCAAGCGGCTGGGCTACCCGGGCCCCGACCCGGTGGCGCGATCGCTGCGCACCCGCAAGGCCGGGGCGGTCGGCCTGGTGATGGCGGAGCCGCTGACCTACTTCTTCAGCGATCCGGCGGCGCGGGATTTCGTTGCCGGCGTCGCCCAGTCCTGCGAAGAGCTGGGGCAGGGCCTGCTGCTGGTGGCCGTCGGGCCCGGCCGCAGCATCCAGGACGGGACGAGCGCGGTGCTCGGCGCCGGCGTGGACGGCTTCGTGGTGTATTCGGTGTGCGAAGAGGACCCGTATCTACAGGTCGTCATGCAGCGCCGGTTGCCGGTCGTGGTCGTCGACCAGCCGAAGGGACTCTCTGGTGTGTCCCGGGTGGGCATCGACGACCGGGCGGCGATGCGCGAGCTGGCGGACTACGTGCTCGGGCTGGGGCATCGCGAGATCGGGCTGCTGACCATGCGGCTGGGCCGGGACCGCCGGCAAGGGCTGGTGGACGCCGACCGGCTGCGGTCGCCGGCCTTCGACGTGCAGCGCGAACGCATCATCGGGGTGTGGGAGGCGATGACGGCCGCCGGCGTCGACCTCGATGCGCTGACCGTGGTGGAGAGCTACGAGCACCTGCCGGAATCCGGTGGCGCGGCCGCCAAGGCGGCGCTGGAGGCGAATCCGCGAATCACCGCCCTGATGTGCACGGCGGACATCTTGGCCCTGTCCGCCATGGATTACCTTCGCGCGCGTGGCATTTACGTTCCCGGTCAGATGACCGTCACCGGTTTCGATGGCGTGCCCGACGCGATCGGCCGGGGGTTGACCACGGTGTCCCAGCCGAGCCTGCAGAAGGGCCGCCGGGCGGGTGAGTTGTTGTTGAGCCCGCCGCGGTCGGGCCTGCCGGTCGTCGACGTGTTGGACACCGCGCTGATCCGCGGCCGCACGGCCGGGCCGCCGGCCTAGGTTTCGCTGGACTCGGTGTCCCCGATCAACAACCGCACGGCGAGGTCCAACCGCTTGCTGACGTCGGTCGCCGAGGCGCGCCGGGTGAGCCAGGCCAGCAGGTTGGACAGCCACACGTCCGAGATCACCCGGGCGATGTGGTACTGGTCCTCGGTCGGTTCGCCGTCGGCCATCGCCCGGGCGAACATGGAGTCGATGAGCTTCTCGACCTGGTCGACCTCGCTGGCCGCCGAGGCGTCGGCGAAGACGTAGGCCCGCGTCATGGCCTCGGTGAGCAGCGGATTGCGCTGCATCGCGCGGTTGAGCTTGCCGACCATGAAATTCAGCCGCTGAAACGGCGTCCCCCCGGCGACCGACGAGCGGTCGGTCTTGGCGTCGATGCGCCCGAATTCCCGGCCCAGGGCAGACACCAGCAGGTGCACCTTGGACGGGAAGTACCGGTACAGCGTGCCCACCGCCACGTCGGCGCGGTCCGCGACGGCGCGCATCTGAACCGCCTCATAGCCACCCTTGGACGCGATGGCCATGGTGGCGTCCAGGATCCGTTTGCGGCGTTCCCGCTGTGCCTCCGAGCCGAGTTCGGACTCTGCCAGTACCGCCACGTTCATCACCTCACGCGGTTGCGAGTCGGAAGCGCGGCTCGCGTTGGCCTTCGAGTTGGCACTGGCTGGCATCTGACGGGTTGCTCCTCTTTCTGGCGGCTCGCTTGCAAACGATACGCATCCTGAGTGTGAATTTCCCACCTCCGTACCGCCGGGACAACCGCGTGTGCTGCTGTGATGGCGTTCGACTTGACGGTCGATCGCTGGCACTATTAGAACACGTTCTAGTCTGCGACGAGGCGGGTTGCGCAGTCACCCGAGGCGAGCAGGAGAATCGAGAGCTAGGGGTCGTAGGCCCCACGTCACGTCGAGTCGAAGGACGCGGAGGTCCCGAGGGTGGTAGCGACCGTCACAGACGAGCAGTTTGCCGCGCGCGCCCTGGTGCGCGACTGGGCCCGCAATTCGACGTCGGGGCCGGGCGGGACGACGGCGATCCGCGAGGTCGAACAGGGTGACGCGGACGCGTGGCGCCCGGTCTTCGCCCGCCTGGCCGAGCTGGGCATCTTCGGCGTCGCAATCCCGGAGGACCACGGTGGGGCAGGCGGCAGCGTCGAGGACCTGTGCGCCATGGTGGAGGAAGCGGCCAAGGCGCTGATTCCCGGTCCGGTGGCGACCACCGCGCTGGCGACGCTGGTCGTCACCGACCCGGAACTGTTGGCGCAACTGGCCGCCGGCGAACGCTTCGCCGGGCTGGCGCTGGACGGTGACGCCCGGTTCGACGGCGAGCGCGCGTCGGGCACGCTGCCGCTCGTGCTGGGCGCCGCCGACGGCGCTGTGGTGCTTTTGCCGGCCGCCGGGACGTGGCTTTTGGTCGACACCGCCGGTGACGGCGCGCAGCTCGAGCCGCTGGAGGCCACCGACTTCTCCCGGCCGTTGGCCCGCGTGGTGCTGACGTCGGCGCCGGCCACCGTCATCGATTCCCCCGAACGTGTCGAGGAGCTCGCGGCGACCGTGCTGGCGGCCGAGGCGGCCGGCCTGACCCGGTGGGCGCTGGACACCGCCGTCGCCTACGCCAAGGTCCGCGAGCAGTTCGGCAAGCCGATCGGCAGCTTCCAGGCCGTCAAGCACCTGTGCGCGGAGATGCTGTGTCGCGCCGAGCAGACCGAGGTGGCGGCCGCCGACGCCGCCCGTGCAGCAGCGGATTCCGATCCGGAGCAGTTCTCGGTCGCGGCCGCTGTGGCCGCCGCCATCGGCATCGCTGCCGCGAAGGCGAACCTCAAGGACTGCATCCAGGTGCTCGGGGGCATCGGCTGCACCTGGGAGCACGACGCGCACCTGTACCTGCGCCGGGCGCATGCCATAGGCCGCTTCTTGGGTGGCGCTGAGCGCTGGTTGCGTCGCATCACCGAACTGACCCAGGCCGGTGTGCGGCGGCGCCTGGGGATCGACCTCACCGACGTCGAACACCAGCGCGTGGAGATCGCCGCCGCCGTCGCCGAAATCGCCGCGCTGCCCGAGGAGAAGCGGCAGGCCGCCCTGGCCGAGGCCGGGCTGCAGGCGCCGCACTGGCCGCCGCCGCACGGGCGCGGGGCGTCGCCCGCCGAACAGCTGCTGATCGATCAGGAACTGGCGGTGGCGGGCGTGGTTCGTCCGGACCTGGTGATCGGCTGGTGGGCCGCGCCGACCATCCTCGAGCACGGCACCCCGGAGCAGATCGAGCGCTTCGTGCCGGGCACCCTGCGCGGTGAATTCCTTTGGTGCCAGCTATTTTCCGAGCCTGGAGCCGGCTCCGATCTGGCGTCGCTGCGCACCAAGGCCGTGCGCGGCGAGGGCGGCTGGCTGCTCACCGGCCAGAAGGTGTGGACGTCGGCCGCACACAAGGCGCGGTGGGGTGTGTGCCTGGCGCGCACCGACCCCGACGCGCCGAAGCACAAGGGCATCACCTACTTCCTGGTGGACATGGCCTCACCCGGTATCGAGATCCGCCCGCTGCGCGAGATCACCGGTGACTCGCTGTTCAACGAGGTCTTCCTGGACAACGTGTTCGTCCCCGACGAGCTGGTGGTCGGCGCGGTCAACGACGGCTGGCGGCTGGCCCGGACCACGCTGGCCAACGAGCGCGTCGCGATGGCGACCGGCACCGCGCTGGGCAACCCGATGGAGGAGCTGCTCGAGGTGCTGGCCGAGCTCGACCTCGATGCCGCGCAGCAGGACCGGCTGGGCCGGCTGATCGCCATCGCCCAGACCGGCGCGCTGCTGGACCAGCGGATCGCCCAGCTCGCCGTGGGCGGGCAGGATCCGGGGGCGCAATCCAGCGTCCGCAAGCTCATCGGCGTGCGCTACCGGCAGGCGCTGGCCGAGTACACGATGGACGTCTCCGAGGGCGGCGGCCTGGTGCGCAACCGCGCGGTGTTCGACTTCCTGAACACCCGCTGCCTCACCATCGCCGGCGGCACCGAGCAGATCCTGCTCACCGTCGCCGCCGAGCGGCTCCTCGGCCTACCGCGCTGACGGACTTCGCGCCTGCACGGCCGAAAGACCCTCCGGCCCCGGATTTGATCTCACGCGTCTGACCCGAAGTGGTATTGCAGGCCGCGCCCGAGTCGCCTTATCGGCCTGATGCGGAACAAGATCTGCATCATTCGCCAATACAACGGTGAGTAGTGCCGTTTGATCTCTTGGGCATCGGCGAACCACCATTCGCCGTCGAACACCAGCCCCGGTACGGCCCGTTCGAGGTCGCGCGGATCGTCGATGCTCCAATCCAACTGCGCGCCAGAGGCTTTGACCGGAGGATAGTGCTGCATGAGCCATACTCCAGCCCGGCTGTAGCCATCGAAAAGCAGTTCACCCGCGGGGAAATGCCCGACGATGCGCCGCAACATCGCCACGCCGTCGGCGCGCTGTAGATACGGTGTCAGCCCCTCTGCGACAACCAGGACCGGCCGGTCCCCGGCGATCTCGCCGACCAGCCTCGGGTCGGTGACCGAGGCGCCGACAAGGTGCAATCCCGCGCGCGGTTCAAACAGCTTGCGGCGCAACGCGATAACGTCGGGTAGATCGACGTCATACCAGTCGGCAGTGGGCGGCGGGTTGACGCGGTAGGCCCGCGTGTCGAGTCCGCAGCCCAGATGCAGTACGACACAGTCGGGGTGATCGTCGAGAAAGCGCATCACCCGCCGGTCGTAGGCCTTGGAGCGAACCGCGGAGGATTGTTGATCGCGAGGGCGCATGCGCAGGGTGCTGAAGTCGTAGTCGAGGCGCCGCACGGCCCTGTCGGCTTCCCGGTCGCCGAGGATGGAATCGGGCCGTCGGCTGTCCAGAGCCTTGCCGTAGAGGGTGACCAGCGCGGTCTGCTGCGTCCCGTTGAGGCTGACCTCTATGTGATCAGCCATGGTCAGTGCGGGGTTGCCGACGGCGCTCAGCTGAGGGCCGTGCGAGGACGCCCAGCGCCCGGAGTGCGGGCGTCACGAGCACCGCCTGGCGCTTGAGGTGCAATTTCTCCGGGAAGCCCGCATGTCAAAATCGTGAACACACCGCACGCCGCAAAGGCGGCAATCCCGGGAACGAGTTGCAGACTTCGCGTTTCATGTCGATCCCCTTCATCAGCTCATTGCCAGACTAGTTTGGGCCTTCCGACGCACCGGGAGGTAGAGGACGAAGTCCTCAGCCACGGGCCTCCATGGGGCGTACCGGTCGCGGCCGGTCTTGCCTGGCGAGAAGTGCTCGTGCGCAACGGGGTTCGCGGCAAAATGGCAATGGGCTCCGCTGCAACGCCGCCAGCATCTCGTGCGGCCTTGCGGCTAAGCTCGGGTGGGGCGTCGCCCCGCCGGGGCCTTTCGGCACTGGCCGGGCACGACCGACGCTCGCTTTACTGAGTCAAACACCGGTGTGGGGAGGGAGCCATGTCGCGGGCGCGCGACATGCCGCGGTCTTGCACGAACGACGGGAGCAGGGCGTCACGTGTCGCTTACAGCTGATGGTCTGGCCGTTGGGCTGACGTCGGAGGTGGCCGCGCGCCGGCTGGCGGTCGACGGGCCGAACGAGTTGCCCACGGCTCAGCGCCGCAATATCTTCCGTGAGGCGTGGGATGTGATCCGCCAGCCCATGCTGTTGCTTCTGCTCGGTGCCGGCACGGTCAATTTCCTTCTGGCCGAGCCGCTCGACGGCGCGATGTTGATGGCGTTCGTGGTCGTGGTCATCGTGATCTCGATCTACCAGGAGCACAAGACCGAGCGGGCGTTGGCCGCGCTGCGGGATCTGTCGTCACCGCGGGCGCTCGTCGTGCGTGACGGCGTGCAACGGCGCATAGCGGGCAGGGACGTGGTGCGCGGCGACCTGCTGATGCTGGCCGAGGGTGACCGGGTGCCCGCCGACGCTGCGCTGGTGGACTGTGCGAACTTCTCCGTCGACGAATCGGCGCTGACGGGTGAGTCCGTGCCGGTGCGGAAGGTAGCGGCCGACTCTTCGGCCTTGTCGGCGGCGATGGGGCGTGCGGGTGGTGATGCGACGCCGTGGGTCTTCTCGGGCACCCTGGTGGTCAAAGGCCATGGTATGGCCGTCGCCAAGGCAACCGGCGCGGGCACCGAGCTGGGCAAGATCGGGGCGGCCCTGCGGACCATCGAGCCGCAGCGCACCCCGCTGCAGCGCGAAATCGACCGACTGGTCCGGGTTTTGGCCGTCTTCGGGATGGCGGCCGCGGCCGTCGTAGTGGTGGTCTACGGGTTGACCCGCGGCAATTGGCTGGCCGGGCTGCTCGCCGGCATCGCGACCGCGATGGCGCTGCTGCCCGAAGAGTTTCCCGTCGTGCTCACCGTGTTCATGGCGCTGGGCGCCTGGCGAATGTCCCGCAGGCATGTGCTCACGCGCAGGCCCCCCGTGGTCGAAACGCTGGGATCGGCGACCGTGCTGTGCGTGGACAAGACCGGCACCTTGACGTTGAACCAGATGACGGTGCGGCAGCTGATCGTCGACGGGCAGGCCTTCACCTGCGATGGCCAACCGCTGCCGGAGGAGTTTCACACACTCGCGGAGTTCTCCGTGCTGGCCTCTCCGATCGATCCGTTCGATCCGATGGACAAGGCGTTCAAGGATCTCGGCGCAAAGTATCTGTTCGGCAGCCCGCATGTGCACGCGGATTGGGAACTGGTCCGGGAGTATCCGCTGTCCGAAGCGCTGCTGGCCCTCTCGCACGTGTGGCGCTCACCCGGCGGGGAACGCTATGTGATTGCCGCCAAGGGCGCCCCGGAGGCGATCGCCGACCTGTGTCACTTCGGCGCCGAACGGCTTGCGTCGCTGGCCGCTCAAGTCGAACAGGCCACCGCCGGCGGTCAGCGGGTGCTGGCCGTTGCGCGCGCAGGATTCGACGCCGACAGCGCGTTGCCCGTCCAGCAGCATGATTTCGACTTCGAATTCCTCGGTCTCGTCGGCCTGCAGGACCCGGTTCGCCCGGGCGTGGCCGACGCCGTCGAGGAATGCCGGGGCGCGGCGATACGGACCGTTATGATCACCGGCGACTATCCCGGGACAGCCTTGGCCATCGCGCGCGAAATCGGCCTGGACCACGCCGCCGGCTGCGTCACCGGTGCCGAACTCGACACGATCCCGAAAGCCGAACTGGCGGAACGCATTCGCTCGGTTAGCGTGTTCGCGCGGATGGTTCCCGACCAGAAGCTCGCGCTGGTCCGGGCACTGCAGGCCAACGGCGAGGTCGTCGGGATGACGGGCGACGGCGTCAACGACGCGCCCGCGCTGCGCGCCGCCGACATCGGCATCGCGATGGGAGCACACGGCACGGACGTCGCCCGTGAATCGGCGGCGCTGGTGATCACCGACGACGACTTCACCTCCATCGTGGGCGGCATACGTCAGGGCCGGGGCATCTTCGACAACCTGCGCAAAGCGATGGCCTACGTCATCGCGGTGCACCTGCCGATCGTCGGCATGTCGCTGATCCCCGTCTTCGTCGCGCACTGGCCGCTGGTCCTGCTGCCCGTACAGATCGCGTTCCTGGAACTCATCATCGACCCCGCCTGCTCGGTCGTCTTCGAGGCGGAGCAGATCGATCCGGCGATCATGCGGCAACCACCGCGCGGGCTGCACGAGCCGATGTTCGGCCGGCGCGTGCTGACCATCGCTGCGCTGCAGGGGTTGTCGGCGCTGACCGCCACCGCGGCGGTCTACGTGTGGGCCGTGCTCAGCGGAAGGGCCGACGATGTGGTGCGCTCGATCACTTTCGCGACGCTCGTCGTGGGCAACCTGGCACTGATTTTGGTGAATCGCTCATGGAGGCTTCCGGTGTGGCGAGCGTTCCAGCAGCGCCGCAACCCGGCGCTCAAATGGATCCTGGGCGGTGCGGCCGTGCTTCTCGTTCCCGTGCTGTCCGTTCCGGGGCTGCGCCACGCGTTCAAGTTCGGCCAGATCACGCTCGGTCAATGGTGTGTGGCCGTCGTCGCCGGAATCATTGGTGTCGCCTGGTTCGAGCTCTACAAGACCGTCACCGCGCACCGGCATCCTCGCCGGGTGAGGCCGTCGTGACCTATTCGGGGATCTCGGTGGGCCTGCAGCTCGGCACCCAGCCCCCGCTCGGTGCCACCCGCGCCTTCCTTCTCGGAGCCCGGGCGATGCGGCTGGACTCCGTCATGCTCATCGATCACTTCCAAAACGTCTTCCCCAGTGTCATCTGGGACAAGGAGCTGACGTGGCTCGCCGCGCAGCGCCCGGGCCACCGGGCGTGTCGCGCGGTCACTTCGTGACCGCACGTGGCGCGGCAGTTAGGCCGAAGGCCGGTGCGTTGAGCGACGGCCGGGCCAGATCCGCGAATCCCCGGAGAACTAGGAGAACGTCGTCTGGGCGCAGGTGCTGGGGGAGGTGGTGTTGACCCCGGGATAGACCACCTGGATGTGGGTGCAGACGATGACGTTGTTGTCGGTCTTGGGTTGGCCCGTCTGCCAATCGGTGGAGTCGATGCGCCCGGTCGTCTGATACTTGTCGGGCGGTCCCTCACCGAAGTAGACGGTGGTGATCTCGTCGGACCCCATGGACTTGTTGATCCGCTCGTACTGGCCGGTGGCGTGCGCGTCCAGGTAGGCCAGCCGGCTCGAGGACCGGATCTCAGTGGTCTGGCGGGCCCACAGGCCGGGCGGGAAGCCGGTCACCCCGTCGGGCGTCAGCATGTCTGCCCCGGCGGTGAAGTCGCAGTGGCCGTCGGACTTGAAGCAATTCAGGACCACGCGCGTCTCCAGCTGGTTGGGTCCGTCCAGCGGGAACAACGTGGTGGCGGTGTTGCTGGCCGCGCCGGCAGCCGGGGCGAACGTCAACGCCGTTCCGACCACCGCAAACCCCGCTATCAGTCGCTTCATGCTGCTCCCCTTTCGGTTCGCCAACGCCAGGGGCGAACCTAGCCCCGCGACTATTCGTCGTAGGTGACTTCCACCGAATCAGATTCCGGGTGAGATTGACAGGCCAGGATGAGGCCTTCGTCGAGGTCCTGCTGCTCGAGCACGTCGTTGACCTCCATGCTCACCTTCCCGCTGCGCAAGGTGCAAGCGCACGCGCCGCAGTGGCCCTCGCGGCAGGAGAAGGGCGCATCCAGACCTTTCGCGAGCAGCACGTCGAGCAACTTGGCGTTGCGCGGCCACGACACGGTATGGGTTTCACCGTCCAGCTGCACCACCGCGGTGGCCGGCGGCTGGTCGCCCGGCGCGGTGTCGTCGATCTTCACCGCCGCGAACGGGTCGGATTCCAAAGACTTGAACACTTCGATATGGACTTGCGGCGCAGGAACTTTCAGCGATTCCAGCGCTTCGCGGGCGGCGTCCATGAACGGGCCGGGCCCGCAGATGTACACGGGGCGATCGGTATACGGGGCGGCGAGCTTCGCCAGCGCGGTCACGCTCGGCAGCCCCTGCAGCGATTCCAGCCAGTGCACCACCGTGAACCGGTCGGGATACTTGGCGGACAGTTCGCGCAGCGTATCGGCGAAGATGACCGACTTCTCGTCGCGGTTGGCATAGAGCAGCGTCACCTGGCCGCCGCCCTCGGCGAGGGCCGATTTGGTGATCGACATGATCGGGGTGATCCCGCTGCCCGCCGCCATCAGCAGGAAGTCGTCGTCGAGCGTTTTCGGCACGAAGTTGCCCGACGGGGCCAGCACGTGGATCCGCATGCCCGCCCGTGCGTGCTCACATAGCCAGTTCGACGCGTATCCGTCCGCCGTCCGTTTGACCGTGACGGTGAGCGCGTCGTCGGTGAACGGTGAGCTGCACAGCGAGTAGCAGCGGGCCACCGACCCGGTGCGCTCGCTGGGAACGCGCAGCGTCAAGAACTGGCCGGGGGCATAGCGGAGCCGTTCGGGCGGGATGGCGGGGTCGCCCGGCTCGTCGGGGACCGCGAACACCAGCGACCGCGCGTCGTCCGTCTCGGCGACGACCTCGGCGATCTGCAGTTCAAGGACGTGGTCGCCGAGCGGCTCGTCGAGATTGGCCTCGGCCAAGACCCATCCTCCCTCTCGCTACAACTAGAACATGTTACAGAAAAGTGGATTCGTATCGCTACCAGCCGCAGGAATACCCTGCTCGACACAAATCGGAACGTGTTCTAGTCTCTGGTGTAAGTCCGCACTCCAGGAGGCAAACCTAGTGACGTCCATTCAACAACGTGACGCGCAGTCTGTTTTGGCCGGCATCGACGATCTGCTGCCGCGGATTCGGGAGCGCGCCCAGGCGACGGAGGATTTGCGCCGGCTGCCCGACGAGACCGTTCAGGACTTGCAGGACATCGGCTTCTTCACCCTGCTGCAGCCCGAACAGTGGGGCGGACTGCAGTGCGACCCCGCGCTGTTCTACGAGGGCGTCCGCCGCCTGGCCAGCGCGTGCGGCTCGACCGGCTGGGTGAGCTCGATCATCGGCGTGCACAACTGGCACCTGGCGTTGTTCGACCAGCAGGCACAGGAGGAGGTCTGGGGCGACGACCCCAACACCCGCATCTCGTCGTCGTACGCCCCGATGGGCGCGGGCGTCGTGACCGACGGTGGCTACCTGGTCAACGGCTCGTGGAACTGGTCGTCGGGCTGCGACCACGCCTCGTGGACGTTCGTGGGCGGCCCGGTCATCAAGGACGGCCGGCCGGTGGACTTCGGCAGCTTCCTCATCCCGCGCACCGAGTACCGCATCGACGACGTGTGGCATGTCGTCGGCCTGCGCGGCACCGGCAGCAACACGCTCGTCGTCAAGGACGTCTTCGTGCCCCGGCACCGGTTCCTGTCCTACAAGGCGATGAACGACGGCACCGCCGGCGGCTACCAGACGAACACCGCCCCGGTCTACAAGATGCCTTGGGGCACAATGCATCCCACCACCATCTCCGCTCCGATTGTCGGCATGGCCTACGGCGCGTACGACGCGCACGTGGAGCACCAGGGCAAGCGGGTGCGCGCGGCGTTCGCCGGGGAGAAGGCCAAGGACGACCCGTTCGCCAAGGTGCGCATCGCCGAGGCGGCCAGCGACATCGACGCGGCGTGGCGCCAGTTGAGCGGCAACGTCGCCGACGAGTACGCATTGTTGTCCGCCGGCAAGGAGATCCCCTTTGGGCTACGCGCCCGCGCCCGCCGCGACCAGGTGCGGGCGACCGGGCGCGCGATCGCCTCCATCGACCGGCTGTTCGAGGCTTCCGGCGCCACCGCCCTGGCCAACGACCAACCCGTGCAACGCTTTTGGCGGGACGCACACGCCGGCCGGGTGCACGCGGCCAACGATCCCGAGCGGGCTTACCAGATCTTCGGAAACAACGAGTTCGGGTTGCCGCCTGGCGACACGATGGTCTAGCGCATGACCGCGACCGAGGAATTGACGTTCGAGTCCACCTCGCGTTTCGCTGAAGTCGATGTCGACGGACCGCTGAAGCTGCACTACCACGAGGCCGGGGTCGGCAACGGCCAGACCGTTGTGCTGCTGCACGGCGGCGGTCCCGGCGCGGCGAGCTGGACGAACTTCTCCCGCAACATTCCGGTGCTGGCGCAGCGGTTTCATGTGCTGGCCGTCGATCAGCCCGGCTACGGGCTTTCCGACAAGCGCGCCGAACACGGGCAGTTCAACCACTACGCCTCGCGGGCGCTCAAGGGTCTCTTCGACCAGCTCGGGCTGGGACGCGTTCCGCTGGTGGGTAATTCGCTGGGCGGTGGCACCGCGGTCCGCTTCGCCCTGGACTATCCGGACCGGGCCGGCAGGCTGGTGTTGATGGGACCCGGCGGGCTGAGCATCAACCTGTTCGCCCCCGATCCGACCGAAGGCGTCAAGCGGCTGGGAAAGTTCTCGGCCGAACCCACTCGGGAGAACCTCGAGGCATTCCTGCGGGTGATGGTCTACGACCAGAAGCTGATCACGCCCGAGCTGATCGACGAGCGGTTCGCGCTGGCCAGCACGCCGGAATCGCTGAGGGCGACGCGGGCGATGGGAATGTCGTTCGCGGGGGCCGATTTCGAGCTCGGCATGATGTGGCGGGAGGTGCACCGGCTGCGCCAGCCCGTGCTGTTGATCTGGGGCCGCGAGGACCGGGTCAACCCGCTGGACGGCGCGCTGGTCGCGCTGAAGACCATTCCGCGTGCGCAGCTCCACGTTTTCGGGCAATGTGGGCATTGGGCGCAGGTGGAGAAGTTCGACGAGTTCAACAAGTTGACCGTTGATTTCCTGGGAGGTGCGTGATGAGCATCCGTTCGCTGGGCTATCTGCGCATCGAGGCCACCGACATGGCGGCCTGGCGTGACTACGGCCTGAAGGTGCTCGGCATGGTCGAGGGCAAGGGCAACACGGAGGGCGCACTGTACCTGCGGATGGACGACTTCCCGGCCCGGCTGGTGATCGTGCCCGGCCAGCGGGACCACCTCATGGAGGCGGGCTGGGAATGCGCCAACGCCGAAGGGCTGCAAGAGATCCGGAACCGGCTCGACGTCGAGGGCGTGCCGTACAAGGAGGCCACCGCCGCCGAGCTGGCGGATCGCCGGGTCGCCGAGATGATCCGGTTCTCCGACCCCTCCGGCAACTGCCTGGAGGTTTTCCACGGGGTCGCGCTGGAGCACCGCCGCGTCGTCAGCCCGTACGGGCACAAGTTCGTCACCGGCGAGCAGGGCCTGGGGCACGTGGTGTTGTCCACCCGCGATGACGACGAGTCGTTGCACTTCTACCGGGACGTGCTGGGATTCAAGCTGCGCGACTCGATGCGGATGCCGCCGCAGGTGGTGGGCCGGCCCGCCGACGGGGCGCCCGCGTGGCTACGGTTCTTCGGCTGCAACCCGCGTCACCACAGCCTGGCCTTCCTGCCGCTGCCGACGCCCAGCGGCATCGTGCACCTGATGGTGGAGGTCGAGAACTCCGACGACGTGGGGCTGTGCCTGGACCGGGCGCTGCGCCGCAAGGTGCCCATGTCGGCCACGCTGGGCCGACACGTCAACGACCTGATGCTGTCCTTCTACATGAAGACACCCGGCGGGTTCGACGTCGAATTCGGTTGCGAGGGAAGGCAAGTCGAGGACACTGACTGGGTCGCCCGGGAAAGCACCGCCGTGAGTTTGTGGGGCCACGACTTCACGGTCGGCGCGCGCGGATAGCCATGTCTGCGCAGATCGATCCGCGGGCCTTCCGGCAGGTGCTGGGCCAGTTCTGCACCGGCATCACGATCATCACCACCGTGCACGACCAGGTCCCGGTCGGCTTCGCCTGCCAGTCTTTCGCGGCGTTGTCGCTGGACCCGCCGTTGGTGTTGTTCTGCCCGACCAAGGTATCGCGGTCCTGGCAGGCCATCCAGGCCAGCGGGCGGTTCTGCGTCAACGTGCTGACCGAGAAGCAGAAACATGTCTCCGCGCGCTTCGGGTCGAAGGAACCCGACAAGTTCGCCGGTATCGACTGGCACGCCTCGGAACTCGGCTCGCCCATCATCGACGGGTCGCTGGCCCACATCGACTGCACGGTGGCGTCCGTGCACGACGGCGGCGACCACTTCGTGGTGTTCGGCGCGGTCCAATCGTTGTCGGAGGCACCAAAGATCAAGCCGCGCCCGCTGCTGTTCTATCGCGGGGAGTACACCGGGATCGAACCGGACAAGACCACGCCGGCGCAGTGGCGCGACGACCTGGAGGCGTTCCTCACCGCCACCACCCAGGACACCTGGCTCTAAACGTTTGCGCGAGCCGGGGCATCGCCCGCGTTGCGGATGTGGCGCCGTGGCGTCCCCTCGACGTTTCGCGCCGACGATTCCTCGCAAGCGGGCGGTGCCCCGGCCCGGTGTAAGTGGGCTACCCGATGGCTCGTTGAGGGGGCGATCCAGCGAGTAGCCCAGTGGCCCTTTTTCAGTCGCTGGCCGGCCGACCCGATCCGGTGTCGCGGCTTTTGCCGGCCTCCACGGCCTCGGGATCGGCCGCCTTCTTTCCGGGGTCAAGGCTGTCGGCACGGCTCCATTGCTCGTGGAGCTGCTCGCGCGATGCCGCGGCTTCGCTTTGATGCTCGGCCGCCCGCTCTTGCAGCCGTGCGGCTTCGGCCGCCTTGACCTCCGCCTCGGCCTGCGCAGCGCGAGCCTTGGCGGCAGTCTCCTGCGCAAGCGCTTCGCGCCGCTCCACCTTGGCCGCGGCCAGGCTCGCTTGCTCGCGAATCTGCTCGGCCTGCCGCTGCCGTCGACGGCGTCGCATGCCGGTGAACGCGAGGAGGCCGACGAGAATCAACAAGATCGCCGCCGCGGCGACCACGATCCAAATAGTGCTGCTGTTCATCGTCGGCTCCCATCGGATCGGCTGTCGGCTGTGCGGGGCACTGGCTCGTAGCAGGGTCCCCGTATTTGGCGCAAGTAAAACAACAGGTTGCGAAAACGGCGTCCGGCTGGTCTTGCGGTGCTGTTCCTCAGCGGCTGCCCGCGTGGCCGCGCCATTGCGGAGCAGACGGATCGTCATGGGTGATTACATCCACCGCGTGGCGCCGTACAACCGGTCCACGACCCTTCGCGCGCCCATGTCGGCGTCGCTACATGAAGTCCAGCGCCTCCACCGTCGCGATCGGGCCCTCGTGGGTGGGCCGGTTCGCGCCGCCGATGCAGTAGACGGTGTTACCCACCGTCGCCACCACCTCGGCGTGGCGGGCGGTGGGCATGGGCGGCAAGGTGCTCCACTTCGCGTCGGCGATGTCGTACATCTCGACCACGTTCAGCACCATCGTCGGCTCCTCGCCGCCGACCACCACGATGCGGCCGTCGATGTAGGTCGCGCCGTAGCTGCCACGCGGGGTCGGCATACCCACCAACTTGGTCCAGGTACCCGATTGCGGATCGAACCGCTCATTCGCCGCGGAGTTCTTGTCGGCGGAGAGGAACCGCCCGCCGATGGCGTACACGTAGGTGCCGTCCGACACCGCGGCCAGGTGTTCGCGGGGGGTTGGCATGTCGGCGGCGTCCTTCCACGAACTGCCGTCGAAGACCTCGGTCTGCGGGACGATCTGTTTGGCGTTCTGCCCACCCACCGCGACGAGTTTGTCACCCACCACCGCTGCGGCCGGCGCCGCGCGCGGGTGCCCGAGATGCGGCAGCTCAACCCAATTGCCGCCGCGCAGAGCGAACACCTTGTCCGACGCGTTGGCGAGTTGATCGCTCGCACCGCCGAGCACCACCACCTCGCCGCGGTAGGTCGCGGCCGTCGCGTGGTGCAGCGGGATGGGCAGCGGCGGCCCGGTCTGCCAGACGCCGGTGTGCGGGTCGTAGCTCTCGACGGTCTGCAGCGCGACGCCGTTCCGCAGGCCGCCCACGATCCAGATCTTGTCGCCCTGCACGGCCCACGCCGTCATCAGCCGGGGGGTCGGTGCGTCCGGCAGCGAGCGCCACTGCGACGCCGGCTGGATCCGGCGGGCCGGCAGCTTGAGCGCCTCCGCCGACGAGGTCGGCTGGCCGTCGCCGACCGCGGTCGACCCGCCGATCGCGTAGACGGACTTCTCCACCGCGTCGACGGCCATGCCGTGCCGCGCGGTCGTCATGTCGGGCAGTCCAGACCACGCCTTCGTCATCAGGTCGAACGCGGACACGCTCTTGAGCGGTTGCCCCGCGGACACGCCCCCGGCGGCGACCAGGCGCCCGTCGACGATGGCCACGCCGAGGTCGCTGCGCGGTTGGCCCAGCGCGGGCAGCGGTGTCCAGGTCTTCGCGGCCGGGTCGTAGGCCTCGACCGTGGCCAGGTCCGCGGTGCCGTTGGTGCCGCCCACGGTGTACACCAGCTTGCCGTCCGAGGCCCCGGCCAGCAGCTGGCGCGGGGTCGGGATGGGCGCGCCGAGGGTCCAGGTGTTGCCGTCGAACACCTCGGTGGTGTTCAGCAGCGCACCACTCGCGTCGACTCCGCCCGTAACGACCAGGCGGTCACCCACCACGGCCGCCGCCGCGGCCGCCCGGGGCTGCAGCAGGTGCGGAAGTTCGACCCAGCGGCTGTTGACCACGCGCCAAACCTGGTCGGTGGCAACGTTTTTGCCGCCTTCGGATTTCCAGCCGCCGAGGACGACGGGGTTACCCTGCCAGGTGACCGCCATCGCGTGCGAGACGGGGACCGGTAGGTCGTCGCCGCCCTTCCAGCTGTCGATAACGGGGTCATAGCCCTCCTGCAGTCCGGTGAGGGCGCCGTCGCTGCGGATTCCGCCGAAGATCCAGATCGTGCCGTCGGCCTGCGTGGTGGCCGCCGCGTCGCGCGAGATGCGCGCGTTGGTGATCGGCTTCCACTGCATGGGGGGCTCCGCGGTCGGTTGCCCCGAAGCGCCCTTCGAACCGGAGTTGTTGTCGGGTGAAAGCGCGAAATAGACACCGCCGATGACCAACAGCAGGACCGCCGCGAGCGCGCCGCCCGCCAACGCGACGCGGCTCCGCTTCTTTCCGGGCTCCGCGAACCACGCGGCCGCCCGCGCCCTGGGGCCGCGCGGCGGGCCCTGGGTGCCGCCGTTGTCGCCTGGCGGCGCGGCAGCCTTGGACGGCCGCACCTTCGGTTGCGTGGCCGACCCGCCGCGCAACAAGCCGGCCATTTTGGACAACTCGGCGGCACCCGGCTGCGGAAGAGCCTCGGTCTCCAGCGCGTGTTCGTGTTCGAGCGGCGTGCTGATCGCGGAGGTCGGGTCGTCGTGCCCTGTCGGCCCGCGCGGCGGGGCGGGCATGCTCGACGTGTCCAGGGCCGACGGCCGCGCCACCTCGCTGTGCCCGCCGGGCGGGGCAGGCGCGGCGGACGGGACATCGGCAGCCACGCCCGAGGGGCGCCCGGTGATGGCCATCGCGTCGGGTTTTAGACCGTTGCGGCGCTGGGCGGCCTGCAGCTCGCGGCCGAACTCCTCTGCCGAGGCGGGCCGCTCGGCAGGGTCGATCGACATCGCCCTCTCGATCGCCGAGCACACCGCGTCCGGGATCCCGTCGGGCCGCATGTCCGGGACGCCCGTGGTGCTGATCCGCAGATACTGCGCGATCAGGTCCTCGCCCTTCTTGCGCTCGTGTGCGGCGTTGCCCGCGATCAGTGCGTAGAGCGTCGCGCCCAGGGAGTACATGTCGGAGGCCACCGTCGCCGGGTTGCCCGTCATCACCTCGGGCGCGGTGTAGTCGATGGTGCCGGAGAAGAACCCGGTCGCCGTCTCGTACCCGCCCTCGATGTGGGCGATCCCGAAATCACTGAGTTGCGGCTCGCCGTAATCGTTCACGAGGATGTTCGCGGGCTTGATGTCGCGGTGCAGGGTTCCGGTTCGGTGCGCGGTTTCCAGTGCGCCGCACAGCTTTACGCCGATGTGCAACGCCTCGGGCCAGGCGACCGGCCCCTCCCGGCGCAGCCGGACCGCCAGCGAGTCCGCCGAGTGGTACGGCATCACGATGTAGGGCTTGCCGCTCGGGGTGACGCCCACCCGCAGGATGTTGACGATGTTCGGATGGCCGGAGAGCCCGCCCATCGCGTAGCCCTCACGGAGGAACCGCTCCCGGCTGTCGTCGTCGATGTGCGACGGCAGCACCTTCACCGCAACGCTTCGCCCCAGGGCCGTCTCGTAGCAGCAGTAGATGACCCCCGCCCCGCCCCGGGCCACCTGGCGGGCGTCCTCGAATCCCGCGGCCGCCAGCTCCGCGGCGATGCCGCTCGGTACCGGGGCGACACTGTCGGGCCTGGGCTCTTCAGGCATTTGCTGACGCTCAACCCTCCGCGAAATATATGATGGGCGAGCTCAAGGTTAAGCGCTCGGAACCTCGTCGGTGCGTCTTTCGGCAACCTTGGTTCACCGGGCCGCGATCGGTACCCGGAGCAGTTAGCCGGTTCGCCGGGTCGCGTGCTCAGCCGTCGATCGTCGGTGGGCCCTCGTGCGGCCGTTGCAGCGCGGCGAACTCAGGCACGCCGGCCATGGTGAGCACGGCCTGTAGCAGCCGAACGCCGTCCTGCGCGTTCGGTGCCCGGGTCAGGACCGGTCCGGAAAACGCGCGGCCATCGACCGCCATGATCGGGCTGCCGGCCTCGTCGCCCAGGGCATCCTGGCTGGCGTGGTGCGCCCGCCTGACCGCGTCGTCGAGGGCGCTGTCATCCAGCGCTTCGGCGAGGCCTTCCTCGAGGCCGTTCTCGGCGAGGGATTCGCGGATGGCGGCTGCGTCGAGCTCCTCCCCGCGCACGTGGACGCGCCGACCGATCGAGTCATACAGGCCCGCGAACGCGTCCGTGCCACCCTCGCCGGCGGCCGCGGCGAACAGCCGTCCCAGCCGCCTGGACCGCTCCATCATGCGTTGCTGCTTCGCGTCGGCGTCCTGACCCTCGTTGAGGACCGCCAGGCTCATCTGCCGCAGCGTGACCGGCGTGTGGGTCGACCGCGCGGCGTCGCGGAGCCAGCGTGCGGTCACCCAGGAGAACGGACAGACGGGATCGAGATACAGGTCGACGTCGGCCACGGGTTTCCTCCTTCGCGCTAAGAACCGGAATGAGGACGGCATACCCGCTAGCGGCCGTCGCACGCCTGGGCGTTGGCAGCAGAATGGGTCTATGACGCTGGACGTGGGCGAGTACTTCGATCGGATCGGCTATGGCGGAGCCGCGGCGGCCAACCTCGAGGTACTGCAGGCCTTGGTGAGCGCCCACACCAAGGCGATTCCCTTCGAGAACCTCGATCCGGTGATGGGGGTACCGGTCGACGACCTGAGCGCGGGAGCCCTCGCCCGCAAGCTGGTCCACCGGGGCCGCGGCGGCTATTGCTACGAGCAGAACGGCTTGATGGGATACGTGCTCGCCGAGCTCGGCTTCCGGGTGCGGCGCCTGGCCGGCCGGGTGGTCTGGATGCGGCCGCCCGACGCGCCGTCGCCGCCGCAGACCCACACCGCGTTGGCGGTGACGTTCCCGGGCTCCCACGGTTCGTACCTCGTCGACGTGGGTTTCGGCGGGCAGACCCCAACCTCGCCGCTGCGCATCGAGACCGGCACCGTCCAGCAGACAACGCACGAGCCCTACCGGCTGGAGGACCGCGGTGACGGCCTGGTCCTGCAGGCCCAGCTCCGCGGCGAGTGGCAACCCCTCTATGAGTTCAGCACCCGGACCGCGCCCGGCATCGACCTGGAAGTGGGCAGCTGGTTCGTCTCGACGCACCCCACGTCGCACTTCGTGACCGGCCTGACGGCCGCGCGCGTCACCGACGACGCCCGAATCAACCTGGCCGGCCGGAACCTGGCCATCCATCGCGCTGACGGCAGCGAGAAGATCCGCCTCGACGACGCGGCGGCGGTGGTCGACACCCTGAGCGAGCGGTTCGGCGTCAACGTGTGCGACGTCGGCGAGCGCGGCGCACTCGAGGCTCGCCTCGACAAGATCCTGGACGCCTAGAGCCAGGAACCGATCCGCCGCAGCGCCTCTTCGATGTCGCCCGTAGGCCCGGCGAACGACAGCCGCACGAACGAATTGCCGTGTGTCGTGTCGAAATCGATCCCCGGCGCGATGGCAACGCCGGTGTCGTTCAACAGTTTCGAGCAGAACGCCATCGAGTCCGTGGTGTGGGCCGAGACGTCGGCGTAAACGTAGAACGCGCCGTCGGTGGGTGCGAGTCGGTCGATGCCGATGCGGCGCAGCCCGTCCAGCAGCAGCGCGCGGTTGGTCGCGTAGTGGTGCAGGTTGCCGTCGGCTTCGGCGGTCGCCTCCGGGGTGAAGGCCGCCACCCCGGCGATCTGCGAGAGCACCGGCGGGCAGATGGTGAAGTTGCCGGTCAGGCGGTCCACCGCCCGCAGCAGCGCGGGCGGCACCAGCATCCAGCCCAGCCGCCAGCCGGTCATCGCGTAATACTTCGAAAAGCTGTTGACCACCACGGCGTCTCGCGATGTCTGCCAGGCGCAGCTGGTCCGCGGCGCGCCCTCGTAGACCAGGCCGTGGTAAACCTCGTCGCTGATCAGCCGCACACCGGACGCCTCGCACCATGAGGCGATGGCTGCCAACTCGGATGGCGCTATCACGGTCCCGGTCGGATTCGCCGGGCTGGCGACGATGACGCCGTGGGGCGGCGGGTCGAGTTCGGCGAGCATCTGCACGGTCGGCTGGAAACGGGTCTGCGGCCCGCAGGGGATCTCGACCACCTCACATCCCAACGCGGACAGGATGTTTCGATAGCACGGGTAGCCAGGACTGGCCAGCGCCACCCGATCACCCGCGTCGAAGCACGCCAGGAACGCTAGCAGGAATCCGCCGGAGGAACCGGTGGTGGCCACCACATCGTCGGGTTCGACCCGAAGTCCGTGCTGCCGTTGGTAATCCGCCGCTATCGCCGCGCGCAGCTCGGGAATGCCCAGCGTCACGCTGTAACCCAGTTCATTGAGGTGCAGGGCGGCGGCCGCGGCGGCGCGCACCGGCTCGGGCGCGCCCACGCTCGGCTGGCCGGCCGACAGGTTCACCAGGTCGCCGTGGCTGCGCTGGCGTTCGGCGGCCGCCAGCCACACGTCCATCACATAGAACGGGGGGATGGCGGCGCGCCGCGCGACATGGTCGTTCACGACGTCTCGAGCACCTCGGCCTCGAGTCGCGCGAGCACTTGTCGCGGTGTGCTGAGCAGATGCGCGCTGCCGTGGGCGCGTTTGAAATACAAGTGCATGTCGTGTTCCCAGGTGATCGCGATTCCGCCGTGCAACTGGATGCCTTCGGCGGCCGCGGTGCACAGCGCCTCGGTGGCGGCGAGGCGCGCGGTGGCCGCATTGGTCGGGGTGGGTTCGTTGCACGCGTCGGCCACGACGGCCTTCGCCGCGGCGATCGTGACGTACAGGTCGGCCATGCGATGTTTGAGCGCCTGGAAGCTGCCGATGGGCCGGCCGAATTGCACTCTGTTCTTGGTGTATTCGACGGTCAGCTCCAGGCAGCGCTCGGCGGCGCCGATCTGCTCGGCGGCCAGCAGGATGGCCGCGGTGTCGGCGAGGCCGGGATCGGCGCCGATCGTCTCGGTCTCCTCCGCCTCGACCCGCGCGAGCCGACGGGTCGGGTCCATGGTGGCGACGGGTTGCGCGCTGAACCGCGTCCACCGAACCAGCCGGCCGTCGGTGGCGGCGACCACGACGTCGGCGATGCCGCCGTTGACCACGTAGTCGGCGTCGAGCACCAACGCGCCGATCGAGGTACCCTCGGCGAGCTCACCCAGTGTCTTCGCGTCCGGCTCGGGCGCGGCCAGCAGCGCCAGCTCCGCCAGCGTGGTGCCGAGCAGCGGGGAAGGCACCAGGGCGCGGCCCAGCTCTTGCAAAACGGTTGCGGCATCGGTCAATTCGCCGCCCGCGCCGCCCAATTCCTCGGGGACGACCAGCGCGGCGGCGCCGACCTGCTCGCACAGCAGCCGCCACAGCGACTCGTCGTAGCCGCGCTCGGACTCCATCGCCGCGCGCACCGCGGCGGGGTTCGCGTGCTTGGCCACCAGCGCCGCGACGGTCTCCCGCAGCATCTCCCGCTCTTCAGTCACAGCGCCTCCAGCACTCGCCGCCGATGCGCCTCGGGAGTACCCCAGGCCGAACGCAATGCTTGCACCCGCAGCAACCATAGGGACAGGTCGTTTTCCTGGGTGAACCCGATGGCACCGTGGGTCTGCAGCGCCGAACGCGCCGCCAGCAGGCCCGCCTCGGACGCCGCCGCCTTGGCCGCGCTGACATCGCGGGCCTCCAACGACAATGCCGCGCCGTACAGCAGCGGACGGGCGAGCTCGATCGCGATGTGCACGTCGGCGAGCTTGTGCTTGATCGCCTGATACGAACCGATCACGCGGCCGAACTGCGCCCGTTGCTTGGCGTAGTCGACGGTGCCGCGTAGCAGCGCCTCGGCGGCCCCGACCAGTTGCGCGGCGGTGGCCAGCGCCCCGAATTCGTACGCGCGCTGGACGTCTGCCTGCCAGGCCTGCCCTGTCGCGGTCACGTCGTAGAGTGGCCGGCTGGGGTCGACGGACTGGTGCCGCTCGCCGGGGGCGGCCTCGGCGGCACCGTCGCCGGTGGCCAGCAGCACCAGCCCGGCCGTGTCGGCGTCCACCGCCCGCGGCGTATGCGGCGGCAGCGCGACGGTGGCGATCATTTCGCCGCAGGCCAGCGCGGCGCAGCGTTCGTCAGCGGCGAGCAAAACCGGTGCGACGGCTATGGATTCGGCCACCGGGCCGGGCACACACCAGCGCCCCAGGCGTTCGATCGCGACCACCAGGTCGACCGGATGCGCCTCGATGCCGTCGAACTTCTCGGGGACCGCCAGCGCTGTGACGCCGAGGTCGGCGAGCTGCCCCCACACCTTGCGTCCCGGCGCCGTGTCGCCGGCGGACCACGCGCGGATCGCGGCCGGCAGGTCGGCCGCCCCGAGCGCGGCGTCGATGCTGGCCGCGAAGTCGCGCTGCTGTTCGTCTAGCGCGAATTTCATTTCTTGCCCCCGGACTTCTCGCGCGGCAGGCCCAGCAGCCGCTCCGAGATGATGTTGCGCTGAATCTCGTTGGTGCCGGCGTAGATCGGGCCGCCCAGCGCGAACAGCAGGCCGTCGGTCCAGGCGCCGGCGAGCTCGCCGTCGGCGGCGAGGATGTCGAGCGCGGTCTGGTGCAGGTCGACGTCGAGGTCGGACCAGAACACCTTGGTCACCGACGATTCGGCGCCAAGCTCACCGCCGGCGGCCAGCCTGGTCACCGTGCCGAAGGTCTGCAGCCGATAGGCCTGCGCCTTGATCCAGCCATCGGCCACCCGGTCGGCGAATGCCGCAGGCGAGCCGCGGTCTTTCCACAGCCGCACCAGCCGCTCGGCCGCGGCCAGGAAGCGGGCCGGGCTGCGCAGCGACATGCCGCGCTCGTTGCTCGACGTGCTCATCGCGGCGCGCCAGCCGTCGTTCGGGGTGCCGATCACGTCTCGGTCGGGGACGAACACGTCGTCGAGGAAGATCTCGCCGAAGCCGGTATCACCACCCAGCTGGACGATGGGCCGCACCGTGACGCCCTTGGCCTTCAGGTCGAACATGAGGTACGTCACGCCGCTGTGCCGCTCGGCCTCCGGGTCCGACCGGAACAGCCCGAAGCCCATTTCGGCGAACGGCGCGCGCGAACTCCAGATCTTCTGGCCGTTGAGCAGCCAGCCGCCGTCGGTCTCGGTCGCGGTGGACCGCAGCGAGGCCAGATCGCTGCCGGACTCCGGCTCCGACCACGCCTGCGCCCAGATCTGTTCGCCACTGGCCATTTTCGGCAGGATGCGGTCCAGCTGCTCTTCGGTGCCGTGCGCGAACAGTGTCGGCGCCAGCATCGAGGTGCCGTTGGCGCTGGCCCGGCCCGGGGCGCCGGCGCGGAAGTACTCCTCCTCGAACACCACCCAATGCAGCAGCGGCGCGTCGCGACCGCCGTACTTCTTCGGCCAGGTGATCACCGACAGCCCGGCGTCGAACAGCACGCGGTCCCAGTGCCGGTGCTGCGCGAACCCTTCGGCGTTGTCGTAGGACTTCGTCGGGATCGATTCGGCGTTGGCCGACAAGAATTCCCGGACCTCGGCCTGAAAGGCCAGGGTCGCTTCGTCCAATTCCAGATCCATCAGGCCAGCTCCCGCAGTTGTGGTTTGACCACCTTGCCGCCCGGGTTGCGCGGCAACGCATCGACGAACCGCACCGACCGCGGCGCCTTGAAGTTCGCCAAATGCTCACGGGTGTAAGCGATCACGGATTGCTCGTCCAGGCCGGCGCCGGGCCGGGTCACCACGAAGGCGCGGCCGACTTCGCCGAGCCGCTCGTCGGGGACTCCGATGACCGCGGCGTCGGCCACCCCCTCCATCCGGGCCAGCACCTGCTCGACCTCGGCGGGGTAGACGTTGAATCCGCCGCAGATGTACATGTCCTTGATCCGGTCGGTGATGCGCAGGTTGCCGGCCGCGTCGACGGCGCCGATGTCGCCCGTGTGCAGCCAGCCCTCGGAGTCGATCGCGGCCGCGGTCGCGTCCGGGTCGTCGAGGTAGCCCAGCATCACGTTGGGCCCGCGCAGCAGCACCTCTCCCGGCTGGCCGGGAGTGCTTGAGTCGATGCGCAATTCGAAGTCGGCGAACGGGCGCCCGCACGTGGTGGCGACGGTGACCGCGTCGTCGTCGGCGCGGCACATGGTTCCCATGCCGTTGGCCTCGGTCAGCCCGTAGGCGGTCAGCACGATGTCGATGTCGAGTTCGGATTGCATGCGCTCCACCAGCACGACGGGCACGGTGGCCGCGCCCGTCACCGCGAACCGCAGCGAGCTCAGGTCGTAATCCTTGCGGGCCGGATGGTCCAGCAGGGTCTGGTAGATGGTGGGCGGCCCGGGAAGCACGGTGATGCGGTGTTGTTCGATCGCCTGCAGCGCGTGCAACGGGTCGAACGTCAGGTGCGGGATCAACGTGGCGCCGGTCTGCAGGCAGGCCAGGATGCCCGCCTTGTAACCGAAGTTGTGGAAGAACGGGTTGATGCAGAGGTAGCGGTCGTCGCTGGTGATCTTGCCGTTGGCGGCCCACGACGCCGAGGCCGACAACGACTGCCGGTGCGCGCAGAGCACCCCTTTGCTGCGGCCGGTGGTGCCGGAGGTGAACAGGATGTCGCTGACGTCGTCCGGCGTGACGGCGGCGGCACGGGCGGCGACCGCGGCTACGGCTTCCGGGTGGGAGCCGCGGTCGGTGAAGTCGTCCCACGTTCCGTCGGCTGCCTCGATCGGGATTCGGACGATGTGCCGCAGCGCCGGCAGGGCGTCGCGATCAAGGTCGGCGACGCGATCGTTGCCGAGGAACCTGCCCATCGCGAACAGCACGGGCGCACGGGTGCGGACCAGGATGTCGGCGGCTTCTTCGGCGGTATAGCGGGTGTTCAGCGGCACCATGGCCGCGCCGGCGTGGTGGATCGCCAGGCAGGCGACCACCCAGTGCCAGGTGTTGGGCGACCAGATCGCCACCCTGTCGCCGGCTTGCACGCCGAGGCTGATGAGCGCCGCGGCGGCCCGGTGCACCTCGGCGCGCAGGGCGGCAGCCGTGAAGGAGCGCTCCTCGGTGATCAGCGCGTCGTGGTCGGGAATTTGCTGCGCCAAACGATCGAGCGCCGCCGGCACGGTGCGCGGATCGTCGGTCATCATTGCCTCTCTAACAAAGCAAGTGCTTGGTAGGTTAGCCTACAGGGCATGCAGGGCGTCGAGGAGTTCCGGGCGGAGGTCCGCGGTTGGCTCGCCGACAATCTGGTCGGCGAATTCGCAGCTCTCAAGGGCCTTGGTGGGCCCGGGCGCGAGCACGAGGCGTTCGAAGAGCGGCTGGCGTGGAATCAGCATCTCGCGAAGGCCGGTCTGACCTGTCTGGGCTGGCCGGTGGAACACGGCGGCCGTGGACTTTCGACCGCGCACCGGGTGGCGTTCTACGAGGAGTACGCCCGCGCCGACGCCCCGGACAAGGTCAACCACTTCGGCGAGGAGTTGCTCGGCCCGACGCTGATCGCCTTCGGCACACCCGAGCAGCAGCAGCGCTTCCTGCCGCGGATCCTCGACGTCACCGAGCTCTGGTGCCAGGGCTATTCCGAACCCGGCGCCGGCAGCGACCTGGCCAACGTGGCGACCACCGCCGAACTCGACGGCGACCAGTGGGTGATCAACGGCCAGAAGGTGTGGACGTCGCTGGCCCACCTGTCGCAGTGGTGCTTCGTGGTCGCGCGCACGGAGAAGGGCTCCAAGCGGCACGCGGGGCTGTCGTATCTGCTGGTGCCGTTGGATCAGCCGGGCGTGCAGGTCCGCCCGATCGTCCAGATCACCGGCACCGCGGAGTTCAACGAGGTGTTCTTCGACGACGCCCGCACCGATGCTTCGATGGTGGTCGGCCAGCCCGGCGACGGCTGGCGGGTCGCCATGGGCACGCTGACCTTCGAGCGCGGCGTATCGACGCTGGGCCAGCAGATCCGCTACGCCCGTGAGCTTTCCAACCTGGCCGACCTCGCCCGGCGCAACGGCGCCGCCGACGACCCCTTCATCCGCGAGCGGCTGACCCGGGCGTGGACGGGGTTGCGCGCGATGCGTTCGTATGCGCTGGCCACCATGGACGTTGAGCAGCCCGGCCAGGACAACGTGTCGAAGTTGCTGTGGGCCAACTGGCATCGCGCTCTCGGGGAGTTGGCGATGGACGTAATCGGCAAGCCTTCGATGACGATGACCGACGGCGAATTCGACGAATGGCAGCGGTTGTTCCTGTTCACCCGCGCCGACACCATCTACGGCGGATCCAACGAGATCCAGCGCAACATCATCGCCGAGCGCGTGCTCGGCCTGCCCCGGGAGGTAAAGGGATGAGCCTGTCCGAAGCTCCGAAAGAGGTTGCCGGACATGGGCTTCTGCAAGGCAAGGTGGTCGTCGTCACCGCGGCGGCGGGCACCGGTATCGGCTCGGCGACGGCGCGCCGCGCCCTGGTGGAGGGCGCCGACGTGGTGGTGTCCGACCACCACGAACGACGGCTGGGGGAGACCGCCGACCAACTGTCCGCGCTGGGATTGGGCCGAGTCGAGAGCGTGCTCTGCGACGTCACGTCCAGCGTGCAGGTGGACGCGCTGATCGCGTCGACCACCGCGCGGATGGGCCGGCTCGACGTTTTGGTCAACAACGCCGGGCTGGGCGGTCAGACCCCGGTGGTCGACATGACCGACGAGGAGTGGGACCGCGTCCTGAACGTGACGCTGTCGTCGGTGTTCCGGGCCACCCGGGCGGCGCTGGGGTACTTCCGGGAGGCGGGCCACGGCGGGGTGATCGTCAACAACGCGAGCGTTCTGGGCTGGCGGGCGCAGCACTCGCAGTCGCACTATGCCGCGGCCAAGGCGGGTGTGATGGCGTTAACCCGTTGTAGCGCAATCGAAGCCGTCGAATACGGGGTGCGGATCAACGCGGTGTCCCCGAGCATCGCCCGCCACAAATTCCTGGACAAGACGACCTCGGCCGACCTCCTCGACCGGCTGTCGGCCGGTGAAGCGTTCGGGCGGGCCGCCGAGCCGTGGGAGGTCGCGGCCACCATCGCGTTCCTGGCCAGCGACTACTCCAGCTACCTCACCGGCGAGGTCATCTCGGTGTCCAGCCAGCACCCGTGAGTGCCTCGCTAGCCAAGCAAGCGCTTGGTTGATATTCTGGCCGGATGGACCGAGTGGCCGGTCAGGCCAACACCCGCCGTGACGAGCTGTTAGAGCTCGCCGCGACCATGTTCGCCGAGCGAGGCCTGCGCGCCACCACCGTCCGCGACATAGCCGACAGCGCCGGCATCCTGTCCGGCAGCCTCTATCACCACTTCTCCTCCAAGGAGGAGATGGTCGACGAGGTGCTGCGCAGCTTCCTGGACTGGTTGTTCAACCGCTACCGCGAGATCGTGGAGAGCGAAACCAACCCCTTGGAGCGGCTCAAGGGGCTGTTCATGGCGTCGTTCGAGGCGATCGAACATCGGCACGCGCAGGTCGTCATCTATCAGGACGAGGCCCAACGGTTGTTGTCGCAGCCCCGGTTCTCCTACATCGAGGACATGAACCGGCAGCAACGCAAGATGTGGGTCGAGGTGATCAACCAGGGCATCGACGAGGGCTACTTCCAGCCCGACCTCAACGTCGACCTCGTCTACCGTTTCATTCGCGACACCACGTGGGTGTCGGTGCGCTGGTATCGGCCCGGCGGACCCCTCACCGCACAACAAGTGGGTCAGCAATACCTCGCCATCGTTCTTGGTGGGATTACCAAAGAAGGAGTCTGACAATGGCACGTGTCGGCGACGATGCAGTGGGGGGACCGCCCGCTTGCGGGGGACGAAGCGATGAGGAGGAGCGACACCATGGCTGAGGCGTACGTCATCGACGCTGTGCGTACCGCGGTTGGCAAGCGAAATGGATCGCTCGCCGGGGTGCATCCCCTGGACCTCGGCGCATACGCGTGGCGCGGACTGCTCGACCGGGTCGATGTCGACCCCGCCGCCGTCGACGACGTGATCGCTGGCTGCGTCGACGCCATCGGTGCCCAAGCCGGCAACATCGCCCGGCTCTCGTGGCTGGCCGCGGGTTACCCCGAAGAGGTTCCCGGCGTCACCGTGGACCGGCAGTGCGGTTCCAGCCAGCAGGCGATTTCGTTTGGCGCACAGGCGATCATGTCCGGCACCGCGGACCTCATCGTGGCCGGGGGCGTGCAGAACATGAGCCAGATCCCGATCTCGTCGGCGATGACGGTGGGCGAGCAATTCGGATTCACCTCGCCCACAAATGAATCCAAGCAGTGGCTGCACCGGTATGGTGACCAGGAGATCTCTCAGTTCCGCGGCTCGGAAATGATCGCCGAGAAGTGGAACCTGTCGCGCGAAGAGATGGAGCGCTACGCGCTGGCCAGCCACGAGCGTGCGTTCGCCGCGATCCGCGCCGGTCACTTCGACAACGAAATCATCACCATCGAAACGGAATCCGGGCCGTTCCGGGTCGACGAGGGCCCGCGCGAGTCCTCACTGGAGAAGATGGCCGGCCTCAAGCCGCTCGTCGAGGGCGGGCGGCTGACGGCGGCGATGGCCAGCCAGATCTCCGACGGCGCCAGCGCGGTGCTATTGGCCTCCGAGCAGGCGGTCAAGGACCACAAGCTGACCCCGCGGGCCCGCATCCATCACATCAGCGCCCGCGCCGCCGACCCGGTGTTGATGTTGACCGGGCCCATTCCGGCCACCCGCTACGCGCTGGACAAGACCGGGCTGTCGATCGGCGACATCGACACCGTCGAGATCAACGAGGCGTTCGCGCCGGTAGTTATGGCCTGGCTCAAGGAGATCAAGGCCGACCCGGAGAAGGTCAACCCCAATGGCGGCGCGATCGCGCTCGGTCACCCGCTGGGCGCCACCGGCGCCAAGCTATTCGCCACCATGCTCAACGAACTCGAGCGCGTCGGCGGCCGCTATGGCCTGCAGACGATGTGTGAGGGCGGTGGCACCGCGAACGTCACCATCATCGAGCGGCTCTAGCCGGCTCAGGGTCCGTCTGGCCGTTGCAATTACGGGGTCGCCAGCACCAGTCCGATCCCGCCGAGGGCCAGCAGCCAACTGGTGAAGCTGCCGACCAAGAAGTACTCGGTCACCTCGTCGATGCCGACCTCGCCGTTGCGGCCTTTCTGGGCGCTCAACTCGGGAAACCGGATGATGCCCTTGGCGGCAACGACGGCGCTGGCCGCGGCAACCTGGCCGCCGACACCGAGGCTCAGTATCAGCAGGCGCTCCATGGGGCCCAGCAGCCGCCCGCCCTTGAGCCGGTCCGACGGCTGCGGCTCACCGGCCGGGCGCACCGCTCCAACTGAACCGAGCACCAGGCGCACCAGCTGATTCGCGGTCGCGAACTGCACCAGCACCACGCCGACGATCATGAGCAGCCGGGTGGGGGCGACATGGCTGAATGGCAAGTGCGCCCAGCCCACCCACCGCGCAATGGCGCCGTTGACCGCCGACGACCATCCGGACAACAGCGTCAGCAGGGTGAGCGCCGCGGCGAACACCGCCAGCGGCGCGCCTTGGTGGCCGCCGCTGCGTTCGCTGCGCGCGCACAGCCATTCCCATGCGACGACCGATGCGGCCGCCAGGACGAGCAGTGGGATGTCGCCGGCGTGCCACAGGGTACCCAGCGCCGAGAACGCCGCCACCACGACCGGTCCGACCGCCAGCGCGACCCATGGCGCCCGGACCGCTCGCCGACACAGGTCGGCGATGCCGAACGCCGTAAGCAGGACCGCGACGGCGCTCACGGTAGGCCCCGAAGGTATTGGCTGGCAAGGACAATCAGGTCCAAACCGTCGCGGCTCGCGCGCTGTGACACCGCCGACGGACTGATGCCCTCGGCCGCGGCGAGCCCCTTTTTGGTCTGGCCCCTCATCAGCCCCCTCACGATCCGCAACGATCTCTCATCGAGCGATCCAAGCAGATGGTCCCGACAAATCAGCGCCGCGTTGACCGCGTCGACGTCGGCGCGCGTCTCTGCGGCTGCCCGAAATATCGTGCGCACCAGCGTGAGGCCGGGCTGCCGCTGGGCTTCCGCCGTCTGCTGGATGGCCTCCCGGGCCGTCCACCACCCGGGCCCGTCCTGGATTCCCGCGTCGGCATCGAGGATGGTCACCGCGCCCCATCCAAGCCCGAATCGGACATCGATCTCGGGCGCAAGTAGCAGCCGCACGGTCAGAGCCGCATCGATGGCACCACCAAGGGTGGGGTAGCTGCCCTGAAACTCGTCCCCCACGGTGAAGAACGGCGGGGCGATCGCGCCGGCCGCGACCTGGCTGAGGGCGGTGGCGACGCGTCGATGCAGGGCGGGCCGGTCGCCGGCCCGCCGGGATCCCACGACATCGCCGATCAAAGTCGCGCAGATTGAAGGCTCAGCCTTCATTCCAATCATATGAAGATTATAGCTTCATTCGGCCAAAATTTAGAGGAAAGCTTAATCCGCCATCGAGGTCGAGGTGCTACTTGTCCTTCACGCTCAGGTAGTGCTCGATGCCGAGCCGGGAGAAGGAGCGTCGCCGATCGGCCGACAGCATGGGCAGGGCCGCGGCCGCATCAATGATCTCGGGCTGCGCCACCTCGTAGCTCTCGCCGCGGGAGGAAATGGTCGCTTGCCCCGCGGCAAGGACGTTCCGCAACCAGTCCACTTCCGTGCCGTAGGGCAGCGGTATGACGAACCCGCCGTCCGTCCGGTCCGCCACGACCGGGGTGGCGTACTGCTTGCCCGACCGTCGCCCGGTGTGATGGACGACCGATGCGTACCAATGCTTGCGGCCGGCCAGGCGCAACATCAGTGGGTTGAGCAGGTATCTGTTGGAAACGCGGATCGCGCCCAGCAACGGCTTGGGCCACGTCTCGGGTAGCAGCGCACTCATGACCCCACGATGACCCATGGGCCGGAGCCGAAGCCAGGGTCTTTAGTCGCCGGATTCGATGAGCGCCGAAGCCGCCTGCAGATGCTTGATCGCGTCGCGCACCACCGAGTCGATCAGTTCGGCGCACGACGGCAGGTCCTCGAGGATGCCGGCCACCTGGCCGGAGGCGAGCACCCCGGCCTCGGTGTTGCCCTCGACCAGCCCGGCCTTCAGCAGCATCGGGGTGTTGGCCGCCATCACCACCTGCGACCAGGTCAGCTCCTTGCCGTGGCGCATCGCCAGGCCGTCGCGGATCATCGACCGCCAGGTCATCTGCGACATGTGCTTGAACTTCGCCGCGTTACGCACCGCCGCCGTGAGACCCCTTACCGGCGAGCCGCTTTCCAGCCTCTCGACCAGGCCGGTGCGCAGCACGCGGTGCGGCATGCCGTCGACGCGCGTGGTGACCACCGTGCCGTCCAGCGCCGCCTCCAGGTACCGCCGCTTGACCGCGTCGGGCACGGTCGAGTCGGAGGTCAGCAGAAAACGGGTGCCCATCGCCACCCCGGCGGCGCCGTAGCTCAGCGCCGCCGCGAGCCCGCGCCCGTCGAAGAATCCTCCCGCCGCGATCACCGGGATTCCGGTGCCCTGCACGGCGTCCAGCACCGAGGGCAGCAGCAGCGTCGTGGCGACGGGTCCGGTGTGCCCGCCGCCCTCGCCGCCCTGCACGATCATCGCGTCGGCGCCCCAGGCCGCGACCTTGCGCGCGTGCTTGGCCGCGCCGATCGACGGAATCACCACCGCACCGGCCTCTTTCAGCCGGGCGATCAGCTCCTGCTTGGGCGCCAGGGCGAACGACGCCACCTTCACGCCCTCGCGGATCATCAAGTCGACGCGGTCGCCTGCGTCGGCGGCGTCGGCGCGGATGTTGACCCCGAACGGCTTGTCGGTGGCGGCCTTGACCTTGCCGATCGCCGTCGCCAACTCGTCCAGCGTCATCGTGGCCGACGCCAGGATGCCCAGCCCGCCCGCGTTGGCCGTGGCGGCCACCAGCCGGGCACCGGCAACCCAGCCCATCCCGGTTTGCACCACCGGGTGCTCGACACCGACCAGCTCGGTCAGCGGCGTGCGCAACCTCATCAACGGATCTCCCTGTCGCGCAGGGACTTCGGATCGATCACCTCGCGGATCAGGCGCAGCTCGTCCTCCGTCGGCAGCCTGGTCTCGCCGGCCTCGTCCAGGCCGTGCACCTCGAACGACGTGGCCTCGCGGACGTCGCCGGGCGACACCCCGGGATGCAGGGACACGGCGCGCATGCTGTGGTCCGGCCCGCCGAAGTCGAACACCCCGAGGTTGGACACCACCCGATACGGGTTGGCGAAGCGGAACGCCGGATTGCCGGAGTCGATCTTGTCCCAGCCGATGCCGCAGACCACGTCGACGGCCGCACAGAACACCCGCTTGGAATGGTTGCCCACCCAATAGCTGGTCGCGTGGTTGATCGCGTTGCCGGGAGCGCCCCTCAGGCCGAACATCTGCCTGGTCGGGTGTTGCAGCGGACCGAACGCCGAGATGTTCTGATTGCCAAAGCGGTCAACCTGATTCGCGCCCATCACGACGTGCCGCCGCCCCCAGGCCAGCGTCTCGAACACCCGGCCGAACGGCATCCAGCCCTCCACGGGTCCGGTCTTGCCCAGAGCCGGCGTGTCCGCCAGCAGCTGTGCCTCGCCGTCGGTCAGCAAGATGTCCGGTGAAAAGGTCAACCGGGCCAGCCGCGCGCCGACCGAGGCCATGTTCGTCATCGGGCTGACCATGATTTCGCCCGCTCCGGCGAACAATTCGGCACAGGCGACGGCGCACACTTCGGCGCGGGTGCTGCTCACTTTTCAGCCCTCCTCTGCGAACGCGCGGACCGCCGCCTGGTAGTCGTCCTCGCTGCCCGACAGGTAGGTCTGGACGAAGGCCTGCCAGCCCTCGTCGGTGGCGGCCGCCTCGGCGTAGTGCCGCTGAAACTTCTCGTCGCGGCCGTAATCCGGTGCGGCGGTGGTGAAGTGGGCGCCGCCCGGCGCCTCGACCACGGAATCGACCATCATCCGGTTCACCAGCAGGGCCTGCGGGGGAACGGCCTTGACCAGCTCCTCCGTGGAGACGACGCGCTCGACCGACAGGAAGCGCTTGTCGGCGGCCATCAGGAACAGGTCGTCGAAGTAGGGATCGATCCCGGTGTAGGCCGCATTGCCCCGGCAGTCTCCGAGATTGAGGTGCGCGAAGGCCGCGTCCAGGCGCAGCGCCGGCATGGCGATCAGCGTCTCGTGCCCGCCGTCCGTTTTGTAGGGCGAAGTCACGGTTTGCAACTCGCCCTCCCAGAAGTCCGGCACCGAGCTGCCCAGCCCGGCGCGAATCGGCAGGAACGGCAGGCGTTGCGCGGCGGCTTGCAGGCCGCAGCGCAGCATGCCCTCGTCCATTTCCCGGGCCTCGAGGGCGCCACTGGTGCGGGCCTTGGCGAACCAGGGGTCGTAGAAGGGCGGGGAATCCAGCGATACGAAGCCGTAGTAGACGCGCTTGACCTTGCCGGCCGAGCACAGCAACCCCAGGTCGGGCCCGCCGTAGGTGACCACCGTCAGGTCTTTGACGTCGGTGCGCAGCATGGCCCGCACGAACGCCATCGGTTTGCGCCGCGAGCCCCAGCCGCCGATGCCGATCGTCATGCCGCTGCGCAACTGCGCGACGGCCTCGTCGAGGGTGGTTCGCTTGTCGGTCACTTGTCCTTGCCCTTTGCCGTACCGGCGAACGCATCGCGGTGTTCATCGGCGACCCCGGCCAGATTGAGTTCGAACGTAAAGCCTTGTTCCATGCGGTAACTCGAATTCACGCGCTGCACGTCGATGAGGTTGAGCGCCTCCTTGGCCGCGCGGATGACGCGGGTGTCCTTGGCGGCGATGTCTCTCGCGACCCGCAACGCGGCCTCGTCCAGCTGGTCGCGCGGCACCACCTCGTGCACCGAGCCGAAGTGGTGCAGGGTGGCGGCGTCCACCGTGGCGGCGGTGAAGAACAGCCGCCGCATCATGTGCTGCGGCACCAGCCGGGACAGGTGGGTGGCCGCGCCGAGTGCGCCGCGTTCGACCTCGGGCAGCCCGAAGGTGGCGTCGTCGGAGGCCACGATGACGTCGGAGTTGCCGACCAGGCCGATGCCGCCGCCGACGCAGAACCCATTCACGGCGGCAACGACGGGCACCGGGCATTCGTAGACCGCGCGGAAGGCGGCGAAGCAGCCGCGGTTGGCGTCGATCAGCGCGGTGAATCCCTCGGTGCGCTGCATCTCCTTGATGTCGACCCCGGCGTTGAAGCCGCGGCCCTCCGCCCGCAGGATGACGACGTGGGTCTCGGGGTTCTGGCCGGCGGCCGTGATGGCGTCGGCCAGCTCGAACCAGCCGCGCGATGGGATGGCGTTGACCGGGGGAAAGTCGACGGTGACCGCGACGATGCCCGGTTCGGTGGTTGTCGATGTGATGGGCAAGGTGCCACTTCCTTATGGGGCTTCCGGGGGCAACTACCTAAGCAAGCACTTGCTTGGTACGCTAGCACAGTGACCCGCGCCTCAGCACCCGACGCCATCAACTTGGGGCTGGCCGGGCGGGTGGTTCTGGTCACCGGCGGGGTTCGCGGGGTGGGCGCCGGCATCAGCTCCGTCTTCGCCGGGCAGGGCGCCACGGTCGTCACCTGCGCACGGCGGCCCGTCGAGGGCCTGCCCTATGAGTTTCACTCCTGCGACGTCCGCGACGACGACGCCGTGCAGGCGCTCATCGACTCCATCGTCGACCAGCACGGCCGGCTGGACGTGGTGGTCAACAACGCCGGCGGCTCGCCCTACGTGCTGACCGCGGAGTCCAGCGCGAAGTTCAACCGCAAGATCATCGAGCTCAATCTGATTGGCGCACTGTCGGTTTCACAACACGCGAATGACAAGATGCAAACCCAGGACGGCGGCGGGTCGATCATCAACATCTGCAGTCTCAGCGGTCGACGGCCCTCGCCCGGCACCGGCGCCTACGGGGCGGCCAAAGCCGGCCTGGAAAGCCTCACGCAGACACTGGCCGTGGAATGGGGCCCGAAGGTCCGGGTGAACGCGTGCGTGGTCGGCATGGTCGAGACCGAGCAGTCCGAACTGTTTTACGGTGACGCCGAGTCCATCGCCGCGATCTCCAAGAACGTGCCGTTGGGTCGGCTGGCCCAGCCCGAGGATGTCGGTTGGGCCGCGGCATTTTTGGCGTCCGACGCGGCGTCCTACATCAGCGGCGCCTCGCTGGAGGTGCACGGCGGCGGCGAGCCGCCGCACTATCTGGCCACCACCAACGCCAACGCGATCAAATAGAGGAGACACGAACAATGGGAGTGGTTGACGGCCGCGTCGTCATCGTCACCGGAGCGGGCGGCGGCATCGGCCGCGCGCATGCGCTGGCCTTCGCGGCCGAGGGCGCGCGCGTGGTGGTCAACGACATCGGCGTGGGCCTGGACGGCTCACCGGCCGGCGGGGGCAGCGCCGCCCAGGGCGTGGTCGACGAAATCATCGCCGCCGGTGGGGAAGCCGTCGCCAACGGATCCAACGTCGCCGACTGGAGCGAATCGGCCGGCCTGATCCAGACCGCCGTCGACACCTTCGGCGGGCTGGACGTTCTGGTCAACAACGCGGGCATCGTGCGCGACAGGATGATGGCCAACACCAGCGAGGAGGAGTTCGACGCCGTCATCGCCGTGCACCTCAAGGGCCATTTCGCCACGATGCGGCACGCCGCGTCGTACTGGCGTGGGCTGTCCAAAGAGGGCAAGACCGTCGACGCGCGCATCATCAACACCAGTTCCGGTGCCGGCCTGCAGGGCAGCGTCGGGCAGGGCAACTACAGCGCCGCCAAGGCGGGCATCGCGGCGCTGACTCTCGTCGGCGCGGCCGAGATGGGCCGGTACGGCGTGACTGTCAACGCCATCGCGCCGTCGGCGCGCACCCGCATGACCGAGACCGTCTTCGCCGAGATGATGGCAACGCAGGACCAGGATTTCGACGCGATGGCGCCGGAGAACATCGCGCCGCTGGTGGTGTGGCTGGGCAGCGCCGAATCCCGTGACGTCACCGGCAAGGTGTTCGAGGTCGAGGGCGGCAAGATCCGGGTCGCGGAGGGCTGGGCGCACGGCCCGCAGATCGACAAAGGTGCGAAGTGGGACCCTGCGGAGCTCGGGCCCGTCGTCGCCGACCTGCTCGCCAAGGCGCGCCCGCCGGTCCCGGTGTACGGCGCCTAGCGGCCGCCGTTTGCGCCGAGCGTGAAACTGTTGCGAAAAAACGCGACTTTTCTCGCAACAGTTTCACTTTCGCCGAAGCGGTTCGCACACCACCAACGGGATTACCCGGTCGGCGGCCTCGCGGTACTCGCGGTAGCGCGGGTACATCTCGACTAGCTGGGGCCAATACTTGGCGCGCTCTTCTGCGGTGGAGTCGCGGGCGACCAGATCGAGCCGCTGCGCCCGAATCTGCACCTGCACTTCGGGATTCTCCTGGAGGTTGAGGTACCACGACGGGTTATCCTCCCGGCCCCCGAAGGACGCCGGCAGAATCACTTTTTCGCCGTCGCGCAGGTACAGCGTCGCGGTGGTGCGCGGCTCGTCCGACTTGCGTCCGGTCGTGGTCAGCAGCGCCGCTGGGAAGCGCAGCAGCTTCGCGCCGATCCTGCCGTCGGTTCGCCGATACACCCAAACGTGCGCACGCGCGAAGTACTTCAGCAGCAGGGCGATCGGTCGTGAGTTGCGAATCCAGTTGGGCATCGTGCTCGGGTGATTCCCGCCCGGCGCCCTGGGAAAACGCTACGGGTCGCAGATGACGACCGGGATCACCCGATCCGTCCACGACTGGTAGTCGTCGAAGTTGGGGTACATCGCCACCAGTTTCGGCCAGTACTGTGCGCGCTCTTCGGGTGTGGCGTCGCGCGCCTGTAACTGCAACACCTCGTCTTTGATCTGCACGGATACTTTCGGGTTGGCCTTGAGGTTGAGATACCACAGCGGGTGCTTGTCGCGGCCGCCTTGTGATGCCACCAGCAGCACGCGATCGCCTTCTCGCATGTAGAGCAACGGGCTCACGCGCGGTTGCCCGGTCTTGCGTCCGGTGGTGGTCAGCAGCGCGACCGGGTTCTTCTGAAACGTGCCGCCCCACTTGCCCTTGCTGAGGCGATACATCCAGGTATTGCCTCGCGACATCCACTTGATGATGAAACCGGTCATGGGCGAATTCAATGATTTGGGCTTTTCCACGACAGTCCTTAGCGCTGGATGAACGGTTGGAAGCGAACCTTGATGTGCTGGATTTCGGCTCTCCCGCTCGGAGTTTCGGCGGGGATCACGAAGGTCTCGTTGACCCGGGCGGCCAGTCGCCGGCCGCCGAAGGCCGCCTTGGTCAGCACGACGTACGCGGCATGCACCCGGTCGCCGTCGACCCGGTAGTCCGGCGGCGTCGTGTCCGCGAGCAATCGGTACTGGGGGCCGCGATTCAGGCTGCGGCGCAAATGGTTTCCGGAAAACCCGTTCTTCATCCCTTGCTCGATGCGGGTGCACCCGGCGGCGAACGGAACGGAGTCGCCGTCATGGCTGACGAGCGCGTCGATGTACGACTGCGCCGCGGCGATGCGGCTCTCTGCGGAGACCAGCACCGAGGGGCTAGATGCGCTCGATGATGGTGCCGGTGGACAGGGCGCCGCCCGCGCACATGGTGATCAGCGCGGTGCTCTGGTCGGTGCGCTCCAGTTCGTGCAGCGCGGTGGTGATCAGCCGGCTGCCGGTGCTGCCCACCGGGTGACCCAGCGCGATGGCCCCGCCGTTGACGTTGACCCTGGCCATGTCGGGCTCGTGGACGCGCGCCCAGGACAGCACTACCGACGCGAACGCCTCGTTGATCTCGACGAGGTCGATGTCGCCCATCTTCATGCCCGCCTTCTCCAGCACCTTGGCCGTCGACTGCACCGGGCCGTCCAGGTGGTAGTAGGGCTCGGCGCCCACCAACGCCTGGCTGACGATGCGCGCCCGCGGCCGCAGCCCGAGCGCCTTGGCCTTGTCCTCGTCCATCCACAGCACGGCCGCGGCGCCGTCGGAAATCTGCGACGACGTTCCGGCCGTGTGGATACCACCCTCGATGACCGGCTTCAGCGCGCTCAGTCCCGAGAGGGTGGTGTCGCGCAGGCCCTGATCGCGGGAGATGATGACCCGCTCCGACGTCGGTCGCTTGTTCTCGTCCAGCGCCGGCGCCTCGATCGGGGAGATCTCGCGGTCGAACCGGCCCTCTTCCCACGCCAGCTTGGCCTTGGCCTGGGACTGGTAGCCGAACTCATCGATGTCTTCGCGGGTGATGCCACGCCGCTTGGCGATCCGCTCGGCCGCGGTGAACTGGTCGGGCAGGTCGATGTCCCACGACTCGGGCCGCAGGATGGTGCGGTCGGGGCCGGCGTTGGCGCCGAGTCCGACGCGGCTCATGGCCTCGATGCCGCACGCGATGCCGATGTCGATGGCGCCCGCCGCGATCAGGCCGGCGATGAGGCCGTTGGCCTGCTGGCTGCTGCCGCACTGGCAGTCCACGGTCGTGGCGCCAACGTGCTCCGGCAGCCCCGCGACGAGCCAGCTCACCCGCGTGATGTTGTTGGACTGCTCGCCGTACTGCGTCACGCAGCCGCCGATGACCTGTTCGACGTCGCCGGCGTCGATGCCGGCCTTCTCAACCAATGCCTTCTGCACCGCACCGAGGAGCTCGGTGGCGTGCAGCCCTGACAGCCATCCATTGCGTTTGCCGATCGGGCTGCGCGTGGCTTCGACGATTACCGGGTTACCCATTCCGTCAGGCTAGAACACGTTTCATTAGTCTGACAAGCGAGGATGGCTACCTGCCTTTTATCTGCGGAAGAGCCGTGTTTTACTGGCACTAGAACACGTTGCAATTGAGGAGCGCACACATCATGGCACCCCCCAACATCCCCGCCGACTTCGACTTTCTCGATCCTGACGTCAACCTCGCAGGGTTGCCAGTCGAGGAACTCGCCTGGCTGCGCAAGGCGGAGCCGATCCACTGGGTCGAGATCCCCAACGGCGCGGGTGGCTTCGAGGACCACGGATATTGGATCGTCACCAAGCACGCCGACGTCAAGGAGGTGTCGAGGCGCAGCGACGTCTTCTCGAGCTGGATGAACGGCGCCATCCCCACATGGCCGCCGGAGATGAAGCGTGAGCAGGTCGAACTGCAGCGCAGCGTCATGCTCAACATGGACGCACCCCATCACACCCGGCTGCGCAAGATCATCTCCCGCGGGTTCACGCCCCGGGCCATCGGGCGGCTGGAAGCGGAACTGGCCCAGCGCGCCCAGAACATCGCCAAGACCGCGGCGTCCGAGGGCAGCGGCGACTTCGTCGAGCAGGTGGCGTGCGAGCTGCCGTTGCAAGCCATCGCGGGCCTGCTCGGGGTTCCGCAGGAGGATCGCGACAAGCTCTTCCGCTGGTCCAACGAGATGACCGGCGGCACCGACCCCGAGTACGCCGACGTCGATCCCGCGCAATCCTCGATGGAACTGATCACGTACGCCATGGCGATGGCCGCGGAGCGAAACCAGAATCCCACCGACGACATCGTCACCACGCTCATCCAGGCCGACATCGACGGCGAAAAGCTTTCCGATGACGAGTTCGGCTTCTTCGTGGTCATGCTCGCTGTGGCCGGCAACGAGACCACGCGCAACTCGATCACCCACGGCATGATCGCTTTTGCCAACAACCCCGATCAGTGGGAGCTCTTCAAGAAGGAGCGCCCGTCGACCGCCGCCGACGAGATCATCCGCTGGGCCACCCCGGTTTCCGCCTTCCAGCGCACCGCCAGCGAGGACACCGAGTTGTCCGGCGTGCGGATCAAGAAGGGTGAGCGGGTGGTGATGTCTTACCGGTCGGCCAACTTCGACGAAGAGGTCTTCGACGACCCGCACACGTTCAACATCCTGCGCGACCCGAATCCCCATGTCGGTTTCGGCGGGACGGGCGCCCACTACTGCATCGGCGCGAACCTGGCCCGCATGACCATCAACCTGATCTTCAACGCGGTCGCCGATCACATGCCGGACCTCGAGCCGATCGGTGAGCCCGAGCGGCTGCGGTCGGGCTGGCTCAACGGGATCAAGCATTGGCAGGTGGACTACACCCGCAAGGCGGCGGTGACGTCCTGATGGACTTCGACCTCACTGCGACGCAACAGGCCGTCGCCGATGTGGTGACGTCAGTTCTGGACCGGGAGCTCAGCTGGGATGCAATGGTCAACGGGGGCGTGACGGCGCTGCCGGTGCCCGAGCGTCTCGGCGGCGACGGCGTCGGCCTGCTCGAGGTCGCCACGGTGCTGACCGAGGTCGGTCGCCACGGCGCCGTCACGCCGGCGCTGGCCACGCTCGGCTTCGGCGTGCTGCCGCTGCTCGACCTGGCCTCCGACGAACAGCAGGACCGGATTTTGGCCGGTGTCGCCAAGGGCGGCGTGCTGACGGCCGCGCTCAACGAGCCCGGCACCGCCCTGCCCGATCGACCGACGACCGCCTTCGCGGGTGGCCGCCTGTCGGGCACCAAAGTCGGTGTCGCATATGCCTCGTCGGCGGACTGGATCGTCGTGACCGCCGACAACGCGGTGGTCGTGGTGTCGCCGACGGCCGACGGCGTCCAGCTGGTTCGGACGCCGACATCGAACGGCTCCGACGAGTACACGGTGACGTTCGCAGACGTCGCGGTCGCTGACTCCGACGTGCTCGCGGGCGCGACGGCGCACCGGGTCAATCAGCTGGCGCTGGCGGCCATCGGCGCCTACGCCGACGGGCTGGTGGCCGGGGCGCTGCGCCTCACCGCGGACTACGTGGCCAACCGCAAGCAATTCGGCAAACCGCTTTCGACGTTCCAGACCGTGGCCGCCCAACTCGCCGAGGTCTACATCGCTTCGCGCACCATCGATTTGGCGGCGAAGTCCGTCGCTTGGCGGCTGTCCGAAGGACGGGACGCCGACGACGACCTGGATGTCCTCGGCTACTGGATCACCTCGCAGGCGCCGCCGGTGATGCAGCTCTGCCACCACCTGCACGGCGGCATGGGCATGGACATCACCTATCCGATGCACCGGTACTACTCCACTGTCAAAGACCTGACCCGGCTGCTGGGCGGGCCTTCTCATCGTCTCGACCTCGTGGCGATCGCAAGCGCGGCGAAGCCGGGCGCAGCGGGTCGCCACGCAGAGAATCTGGTTGGGGCGCAATGTTCATAGACCTGACCCCGGAACAGCGTCAGCTGCAAGCGGAACTGCGGGAATACTTTTCGAACCTGATCTCCTCCGACGAGATGAAGGCGATGGAGCAAGATCGCCACAACGAGGCCTATCGTGCGGTGATCCGGCGGATGGGCCGGGACGGCAAGCTCGGCGTCGGGTGGCCAAAGGAGTTCGGCGGCTTGGGCTTCGGCCCGATCGAGCAGTCGATCTTCGTCAACGAGGCGCATCGGGCCGACGTGCCGCTGCCCGCGGTGACGTTGCAGACGGTCGGTCCCGTCCTGCAGCAGTTCGGCAGCGAGGCGCAGAAGAAGAAGTTCCTGCCGGCGATCCTGGCCGGCGAGGTGCACTTCGCGATCGGTTACACCGAGCCGGAGGCGGGCACCGACCTGGCTTCCCTGCGCACCACCGCCGTGCGCCAGGGCGACGAGTACATCGTCAACGGGCAGAAGATCTTCACCACCGGCGCCCATGACGCCGACTACATCTGGCTGGCCTGCCGCACGGATCCCGAAGCCGTGAAGCACAAGGGCATTTCGATCCTGATCGTCGACACCAAGGACCCTGGCTACTCCTGGACGCCGATCATCCTGTCCGATGGCGCCCACCACACCAACGCCACCTACTACAACGACGTGCGGGTGCCCGCCGACATGCTGGTCGGCGAGGAGAACGGCGGGTGGCGGCTGATCACCACCCAACTCAACAACGAACGGGTCATGCTGGGCCCCGCGGGCCGTACCGCCGGCATCTACGACCGGGTGCATGCCTGGGCGTCCAAGCCGGGTAGTGACGGGGTCACGCCCATCGACCACGCCGACGTCAAGCGGGCACTCGGTGAGATCCACGCGATGTGGCGGATCAACGAGCTGCTGAACTGGCAGGTGGCCGCCGCGGGTGAGGACATCAACGTGGCCGACGCGGCGTCGACGAAAGTCTTTGGCACGGAGAAGATTCAGTACATCGGCCGACTCGCCGAGGAGGTCGTCGGCAAGTACGGTAATCCCGCAGACTCGGATACCGCCGAGCTGCTTCGCTGGCTGGACTCGCAAACCAAGCGCAACCTGGTGATCACCTTCGGTGGAGGCGTGAACGAAGTCATGCGGGAAATGATCGCGGCCGCGGGCCTCAAAGTGCCGAGGGTGCCACGGTGACCGATATTCAGGAAGCGATCGCCGAGATCAAGGCGGCGGGCGACCCCAAGCCGCGCTCCGGCCGCGATCCGGTGAACCAGCCGATGATCAACAACTGGGTGGAGGCCATCGGCGATAGCAACCCCATCTACGTCGACGAGGCCGCCGCACGAGCCGTCGGACACCCGGGAATTGTCGCCCCGCCGGCCATGATTCAGGTGTGGACCATGTTCGGCCTGGGCGGGGAGCGTCCGAAGGACGACCCGATGGGCCCCATCATGGAGTTATTCGACAACGCCGGCTACATCGGCGTGGTCGCCACCAACTGCGAACAGACCTATCACCGCTACCTGCAGCCCGGTGAACACGTCAGCATCACCTCGGAGATGGGTGACGTGGTCGGGCCCAAGCAGACCGCACTGGGCGAGGGCTGGTTCATCAACCAGCACATCATCTGGCGCGTCGGAGACGAAGACGTCGCCGAGATGAATTGGCGCATCTTGAAATTCAAGCCGCGCTCGGAGTCTGAGACGTCCCAGGTGCCCGCTGACCTCGATCCCGACGCCATGATGCGTCCGGCGTCGTCGCGCGACACCGCCTTCTTCTGGGAGGGCGTCAACGCACACGAGCTGAGGATCCAGCGCCGGCCCGGCGGCAGCCTGCAGCACCCGCCCGTGCCGGCGGTGTGGCAGGACAAAGCCGCCCCGATCGACTACGTGGTGGCCAGCGGCAAGGGCACCGTGTTCAGCTTTGTCGTGCACCATGCCCCGAAGGTGCCCGGCCGTACGCTGCCGTTCGTCATCGCTTTGGTGGAGCTCGACGAGGGCGTGCGAATGCTGGGCGAGTTGCGCGGGGTGGACCCCGCCAAGGTGAAAATCGGAATGCCGGTCCGCGCAACCTATATCGACTTCCCGGCCGGCCCCGCCGGCCCCGAGTGGACCCTGTATGCCTGGGAGCCCGCGGCATGAGCGCACCCGCCATCCAAGTCGGCACCGTCCTGCCTGAGCTGAAGCTGCACGGCGACCCGACCTTCATCATCTCGACGGCCCTGGCGACGCGGGACTTTCAGGACGTGCACCATGACCGCGATCTGGCGCAGGCCAAGGGGTCGAAGGACATCTTCGTCAACATCCTGACCGACACCGGGCTGGTGCAGCGCTACGTCACCGACTGGGCGGGACCCTCCGCGCTGATCAAGTCCATCGGGCTGCGGCTCGGCGTGCCGTGGTACGCCTACGACACGGTGACCTTCTCCGGCGAGGTGACCGCCGTGGACGACGGCCTCATCACGGTGAAGGTGTTCGGGCGCAACAGCCTTGGCGACCACGTCATCGCGACCGTGACGCTCACGATGGGGGACTCCTGATGCTCTCCGGTAAAGCGGCGATCGCCGGAATCGGCGCCACCGACTTCTCGAAGGACTCCGGTCGAAGCGAGCTGCGGTTGGCGGCCGAGGCGGTGCTGGACGCCCTGGACGACGCCGGTCTTTCGCCGTCGGATGTCGACGGGCTGACCACCTTCACGATGGACACCAACAACGAGACCGCGGTCGCGCGCGCGGTCGGCATCGGTGACCTGAAGTTCTTCTCGCAGATCGGCTACGGCGGCGGCGCCGCGTGCGCGACCGTCCAGCAGGCGGCGCTCGCCGTCGCCACCGGGGTGGCCGAGGTCGTGGTGGCGTACCGGGCGTTCAACGAACGGTCGGGCATGCGGTTCGGTCAGGTGCAGACCCGACTGGCCGGAGATGCCCGCGCACAGGCCGATTCGACCGCGGCGGACAATGCGTTCTCCTACCCGCACGGGCTCTCGACCCCGGCCGCGCAGGTCGCCATGATCGCCCAGCGCTACATGCACCTGTCCGGTGCGACCAGTCGCGACTTCGGTGTCATCTCGGTGGCCGACCGCAAGCACGCCGCCAAGAACCCGAAGGCCTACTTCTACGAGAAGCCGATAACCATTGAGGACCACCAGAATTCGCGGTGGATCGCCGAGCCGCTGCGGCTGCTGGACTGCTGCCAGGAAACCGACGGCGCGGTCGCGATCGTGGTGACGTCCGTGGAGCGCGCGCGGGACCTCAAGCAGCGGCCGGCCGTCATCGAGGCGGCGTCGCAGGGCTCGAGCCCCGACCAATACACGATGGTCAGTTACTACCGGCCGGAACTGGGTCTGCCCGAGATGGGCGTGGTGGGTCAGCAGCTGTGGCAGCAATCCGGCCTGCAGCCCTCCGACATCCAGACCGCCATCCTGTACGACCACTTCACCCCCTTCACGCTGATTCAGTTGGAGGAGTTGGGGTTCTGCGGCAAGGGCGAGGCCAAGGACTTCATCGCCGACGGCGCAATCGAGGTTGGTGGCCGGCTGCCCATCAACACGCATGGCGGGCAACTCGGCGAGGCCTACATCCACGGGATGAACGGGATCGCCGAGGGCGTGCGGCAATTGCGCGGCACCTCGGTGAACCCGGTCCCCGACGTCGAGCACGTCCTCGTCACCGCGGGAACCGGTGTGCCGACCTCGGGCCTCATCCTCGGCTAACCCGACTCTTTTGGCCTCGAGCGTGACGCTGCGGTCACGCTGGGCCGCGACCGTGACCACAGCGTCACGCTCGAGCCGTGTCGGTGGTCGCTGACACACTGCGGCCATGGGAGAACCGTTCATCGGCAGCGAGGCCGTGGCCGCCGGAGCCCTATCGCATAGTCAACTGCGCCGGAAGTACACGCGGGTGTTCCGCGATGTCTATGTAACCGAAGGAACCGAGCTCACTCATCGGCTTCGTGCCCGGGCCGCGTGGCTGTGGTCGGGCCGCCGCGGTGTCATTGCCGGCTTCTCGGCCGCGGATCTGCACGGTAGTGAGTGGGTCGACGCACATCGGCCCGTGGACGTCATCCATGACAACCGGCATGCACTGCCGGGTCTGCAGATATGGGGGGATCGGCTCGAAAGTGACGAGGTCGGGCTGATCGACGGCATCGCGGTTACGACTCCGGCGCGCACCGCGCTCGACCTCGCTTGCTGGTATCCACAGACAACAGCGGTCGCCGCGATTGACGCGCTGGCTCGCGCCACCGATGTCAAGATGGCCGACGCCGAACTGTTGGTGGCTCGATACCGCGGACGTCGCGGAATTGAACGAGCACGCGGCTCACTCGACCTGGTGGACGCCGGCGCGCAGTCGCCGAAGGAGACCTGGTTGCGCCTGGTTCTGGTGCAGGCGGGTCTGCCACGGCCACAGACGCAGATCCCGGTGTTCGACGAATTCGGGAGTGCAATCGCATATCTGGACATGGGTTGGGAAGATGTCAAAGTCGCGGTCGAGTACGACGGGGACCAGCATCGCAACGATCGCTCCCAGTACCACTGGGACATCAGGCGACTAGAGAAGCTGCAACGTCGCGGATGGATAGTCATCCGGGTGGTCGCAGGCGACCGCCCAGCCGACATCGTTCGCCGAGTAAGGGCAGCACTGGCTTGTCGAGCGTGACGTTGCCGTCACGCTGGGCCCCGAATGTGACTGCAGCGTCACACTCGGGGCGAGGGCCCCTAGGCGGGCACCAACTCGACGCCGCTGAGCACCACAGCGTTGTCGCGCGAAGGCGCGACAACGCTGGCCAGCAGCCGCCCGCCTTCCTTCCAGATGCCGACGTTGAGCGTCTCGCCGGGGAACGCCACCCCGGCGAAGCGTGCGCCGTAGGCGGCCACCGCCCCGGCGTCGCCGTCCAGCAGCGTGTCGACGATCGCCTTGCACGTCATGCCGTACGTGCATAGGCCGTGCAGAATGGGCTGCGAAAAGCCGGCGGCCGCAGCGAATTCCGGATCGGAGTGCAGCGGGTTGCGGTCCCCGCACAGCCGGTACAGCAGCGCCTGCTGCGGCAGGATCGGCACCGCGACCTCCATGTCCGGCGCCCGGTCCGGCGCCGCGTCGCCCGTCGACGGGCCGCGCTCGCCGCCGAATCCGCCCTCGCCACGGGCGAAGATGGACCGCCGCTGCGTCCACAGCAGCGTGCCGTCTGGCGCGCTGACCGTCGTCTCGCTCCAGATCACCGCTGCCTTGCCCTTGTCCCAGATATCGGTGAACCGGGTGACGGCGCGGGCCGACCCCGAGGGCGGCAGCGGCCCGGGCACCTCCACCCGCTCGCTGGCGTGCAGCACCTTGCCCAGCTCGATGTCGATGCCGGGGAATTGCACGGTCGGCGGCTTGGTCATGTGGAAGGAGGCCGCGACGTTGCCGAACGTCGGCAGAACCTGCGGTGTGTCGTCAGCGAGGTAGCGCAGTTCGCGCGGGTCCATGGGGTCCTTACCCGCCCCCAGCGCAAGGTGGTAGAGCTGGACATCGCTGCTCGTCCACGAGAAGTCGATGGGCTCCAGCTCGGCGGCCAGCGCGACGTCTACGTCAATGGGCATCAGCGTTCCCCCGCAATGTGCAGTGCGGCCAGGTATCCGAAGGTCATCGCCGGCCCTATCGTGCCGCCCGGCCCCGGATAGGTGTGGCCCATCACCGGTGCGCTGACATTGCCTGCGGCATAAAGGCCTTCGATGATCGTGCCGTCGTCCCGCAGCGCACGGCCGTGGACGTCGGTGCGGACGCCGCCCTTGGTGCCCAAGTCCCCGGGCACCATCTTGGCGGCGTAGTACGGCGCGTGGGTGAGCTCGCCCAGGTTGGGATTCGGCTTGTTGGTCGGGTCGCCGTAGTAGCGGTCGTACGCGCTCTCGCCGCGGTGGTAGTCCTCGTCGACGCCCGAGCGGGCGAAGCCGTTGAATCGCGCCACCGTCGCGGTGAACTCGGCAACGGGCAGGCCGGCCTTCTGGGCAAGCTCCTCGAGCGTCTCGCCCTGGATGATGACCCCGGAATCCATCCACTTGCGGGGAATGCGTTGTCCCGGCTGCAATCCCGCGAAGATGTAGCGGTCCCGGTATTGCTGGTCGAACACCAGCCACGCCGGAATGTTCTCGCCCGGCCCGGGCCCCTGGCCGAATTCCCCGCCGTACATGTGGTGGCAGGCCTCGACGTAGGGCATCGACTCGTTCATGAACCGCTTGCCCGACATGTTGACGATGATCGATCCCGGCGAATTGCGTTCCGACAACGCGAACCACGGCGCACCCACCAGCGGCACCGTCGGGCCCCACCAGGCATCTTCCATCAGTTCCAGTGCGGCCCCGAGCTTTTCGGCGGCGAGGATGCCGTCGCCGGTGTTGGCCTTGGCTCCGACGGTCCACTCCGTGGTGATCGGCGCACGCTGATACTTCACCCGCATCTGTTCGTTGTGCTCGAAACCGCCGGAGGCGAGGATCACCCCCCGCCGGGCCCGGATCAGCCTCGGCTCGGATGACTCCGATGCGCCGGTGTCGCGGACATAGACCCCGCGCACCACGTCGTCCTCGACGTACAGGTCGGTCAGCGCGGTGTTGAGCAACACCGGAACGCCGGCCTCCTGCAACCCGATCCGCAGCGGGCCGATCAACGCCCGGCCCATGCCGACGAGGTTCTTGCCGGTCGCCTTCGCCCACATCGTGCGGGCGCCGACCCTCAGGCTGCGCAGCACGCCCCGCGGGTGCCGCTTCAGCTGGTTCAGCCGCACGTAGTCCTGTTGCATCACAACGACGTTGAGCGGCACCTTGCCGTAAGCCGGCTCCAGCCCGGGCATGTCGGCACCCAGCTTGCGGGCGTCGAATGGCTTCGGCTCGATCGAGCGGCCTTCGGCGCGGCCGCCCGGCGCCTCGGGGTAGTAGTCGGAGTAGCGCGGAACCCAGCACATCTTCAGCGGGGTGTGCTTCAGCACAAACGAGAGCATCTCGGGCCCACGGTCGAGGTAGGTGTCGATGCGCTCCGGTTCGACGATGTCGCCGATGATGCCGTGCAGGTAGGTCCGGGCCGCCTCGGCGCTGTCCCGGACGCCGTCACGCTTGAGCACCTCGTTGTTGGGAATCCAGACGCCCCCACCGGACCGTGCGGTCGAGCCGCCAAAATGCGCAGCTTTCTCGATGACTACGGTGGAAAGCCCCTGGTGAGCGGCGGTAAGGGCAGCCACCATGCCGGCTCCGCCGCTCCCGACCACGACGACGTCGTGCTCCTGTGCTGTCATGTAGAACACGTTATAGAATTGCGCGGGCCGGGCGCTACTGGGCCGGTCACACGGACGAGGGGACTTCTGCAGATGCTCAGTGTTGCGACACGAGACGAGCTTGCTGCCGACCTGGCGCAGGCCGAACGGAGCCGCCTGCCGATCGCTCCGCTGACCGCCGCCCACCCGGACATCGACGTCGTCGACGCGTATGAGATCCAGCTGATCAACATCCGCCAACGGGTCGCCGAGGGGGCCCGGGTGCTCGGCCACAAGGTGGGCCTGTCGTCGAAGGCGATCCAGCAGATGATGGGGGTCGACGAGCCGGACTACGGGCATTTGCTCGACGAGATGCAATTGTTCGAAGACACCCCGGTGGAGGTGGGTCGCTACCTGTGGCCGAGGGTCGAGGTGGAGGTCGGTTTCATCCTCAACGCCGACCTGCCGGGCGCCGACTGCACCGAGGACGACGTGCTGGCGGCCACCGAGGCGCTGGTCCCGTCGATCGAGTTGATCGACACCAGGATCACCGACTGGAAGATCGAGTTGTGCGACACCATCGCCGACAACGCCTCGTCGGCGGGCTTCGTGTTGGGCAAGGCTCGCGTCTCGCCGCACGACCTTGACGTCAAGGGGATCGATGCGGTCCTCACCCGCAACGGTGAGGTGGTCGCCAAGGGCCGCACCGACGCGGTGCTGGGCAACCCGGTCACCGCGGTGGCCTGGCTGGCCCGCAAGGTCGAGGGCTTCGGCGTACGTTTGCGCAAGGGCGACGTGGTGCTACCCGGATCGTGCACGCGAGCGATCGACGTGCACGCCGGCGACCAGTTTGTGGCCGACTTCGCCGGGCTTGGTTCCGTTCAGTTGTCATTCGAATAGTCTCGATTTAAATCGTCGGACTTAAATATCGAGACCTTCGCAAAGGAGCGTCATGCCGGCTAAGGCGAGTGTGGCCTTAAAAGTGGCGATTGTCGGGTCGGGAAACATCAGTACTGACCTGCTGTACAAGCTGCTGCGGTCCGACTGGCTCGAGCCGCGCTGGATGGTGGGCATCGACCCGGACAGCGAGGGCCTGGCCCGGGCCCGCAAGCTGGGCCTGGAGACCACGCACGAGGGGGTCGACTGGTTGCTGGCCCAGCCGGAGAAGCCCGACCTGGTGTTCGAGGCGACCAGCGCGTACGTGCACCGGGACGCGGCCCCGAAGTATGAGGCCGCGGGGATTCGGGCCATCGACTTGACCCCGGCAGCGGTGGGCCCGGCGGTAATCCCGCCGGCGAACCTGCGCCAGCACCTGGACGCGCCGAACGTCAACATGATCACCTGCGGCGGCCAGGCCACGATCCCGATCGTCTACGCGGTGTCGCGCGTGGTCGACGTGCCCTACGCCGAGATCGTGGCGTCGGTGGCTTCCGTTTCCGCGGGTCCCGGGACGCGGGCGAACATCGACGAGTTCACCAAGACCACCAGCAGGGGCGTGGAGACCATCGGTGGCGCCAAGCGCGGCAAGGCGATCATCATCCTCAACCCGGCCGATCCGCCGATGATCATGCGCGACACCATCTTCTGCGCCATCCCCGAGGACGCCGACCGCGACGCGATCGCCAAGTCCATCCACGACGTGGTGGCCGAGGTGCAGACCTACGTGCCGGGATACCGGTTGCTCAACGAGCCGCAGTTCGACGAGCCGTCGCTCAACTCCGGCGGCCAGGCGGTGGTCACCACCTTCGTCGAGGTGGAGGGCGCCGGCGATTACCTGCCCCCGTATGCGGGCAACCTGGACATCATGACCGCCGCGGCCACCAAGGTCGGCGAGGAGATCGCGAAGGAATCCCTGTCCGCGACGGCGGGAGGAATGCAAGCATGAGCACCAAGGAGATTTTCTTCAACCCGGTTTGGGACGTCCGGCTGACCGACACGTCGTTGCGCGACGGCTCCCATCACAAGCGCCACCAGTTCACCAAAGAAGAGGTGGGTGCCATCGTGGCCGCCCTGGACACCGCGGGGGTGCCGGTCATCGAGGTCACGCACGGTGACGGGCTGGGCGGGTCGAGTTTCAATTACGGGTTCTCCAAGACCCCCGAGCAGGAGCTGATCAAGCTGGCCGCCGAGACGGCGAAAGAGGCCAAGATCGCCTTCTTGATGCTGCCCGGCGTGGGCACCAAGGAGGACATCAAGGAAGCCCAGAACAACGGCGGGTCGATCTGCCGGATCGCCACCCATTGCACCGAGGCCGACGTCTCCATCCAGCACTTCGGCCTGGCCCGCGAGCTGGGCCTGGAGACCGTCGGGTTCCTGATGATGAGTCACACGATTCCGCCGGAAAAACTCGCGCAGCAGGCCCGAATCATGGCCGACGCCGGTTGCCAGTGCGTCTATGTGGTCGATTCGGCCGGCGCGCTGGTCCTCGAAGGCGTGCGCGACCGGGTGGCCGCACTGGTCGCCGAGCTCGGCGACGACGCCCAGGTCGGCTTCCACGGGCACGAGAACCTGGGTCTGGGGGTGGCCAACTCGGTGGAGGCCGTCCGTGCCGGGGCCAAGCAGATCGACGGCTCGTGCCGCCGGTTCGGCGCGGGCGCAGGCAACGCGCCCGTCGAGGCGCTCATCGGGGTGTTCGACAAGATCGGCGTCAAGACCGGCATCGATTTCTTCGACATCGCCGATGCCGCCGAAGAGGTCGTCGCCCCGGCCATGCCCGCCGAGTGCCTGCTGGACCGCAACGCCTTGATCATGGGCTATTCCGGGGTGTACTCGAGCTTCCTCAAGCACGCCATCCGCCAGTCCGAGCGCTACGGCGTGCCGGCCCACCAGCTGCTGCACCGCGCGGGTCAGCGCAAGCTCATCGGCGGCCAGGAAGACCAGCTCATCGACATCGCGCTGGAAATCAAGCGGGAGCAAGAAAGCGGCGCCGCCGCCACCAAATAGCCGCCCCTTCGCCCACAGGCTACGCAAAGCTGCCGCGGGTAACCTGGCGCGCATGACCGTGACATCCAGGACATCTCGTGGCAGCGGACGGTCCCGCGCACTCGCCGGAGGTTTGCTGGCGGCTACCGCCGCGACGGTGATCGCGTTCCCGGTGGCCAACGCGGCGCCCCAATGTGATCAGACCGTCGGCCAATCCATCGACTCGTATCTGCAGCGGCATCCCGACCTCCACCGGCAGCTGCAGGCCAAGGCGCAGGCGGAGGGCGGCAACGGCAACGTCATCGACTATCTGAATCGGCATCCGGACGTGCGGCAGCATCTGATCGACCTGTCGCAGCAGTGCGCGCCCTAGTGAGTCGGCCTCGTCGGTGAACTCCCCGTCCGAGGCGCGAGAACGTTCGCCATTGACGAAAAAGTAGAACACGTTCTAGCGTCTATGCGTGTTCTCTGATCCCCTTACCCAAGCGATCGCCGAGGCCGAGAAACTGGTCGCCGACGCACCCTTCATCGAGACCGAAGCGGACCTGCTCGAAGGCCTGCAATACCTGGCGGGCTGCGTCTCGGCCTGCATACACCTGGCCTTCGACTACGAGCGCGACCACCCCTTCCTGCAGTCCGGAACCGGGCCGTTCACCAAGATGGGTCTGGACAATCCCGACACCCTCTACTTCGGCACCCGGGTGCATGCCAATCACGACTACGTCGTCACCGGCCGGCGCGGCACCACGACCGACCTGAGCTTCCAGCTGCTCGGCGGCGAGTACACGGACGACAACGTGCCGGCCAGCCAGGCCGCGTTCGACGACCGCGAACTCGAGATCGCTGCCGACGGCAGCTTCGAGTGGCGGGTGCGGCCCACCAGTAACGGGCAGCTGGTCATCCGCGAGGTCTACGGTGACTGGTCGGCGCGGCGCGGCACGCTCGCCATTTCACGGCTGGACACCGCGGGCACCGCCCCGCCGCCCCTGACTCGCGAGACCATCGAAAAGCGTTACGCCACAGCCGGAAAGCAACTCGTCAACCGGGTGAAGACCTGGCTGCAGTTCCCGCAGTGGTTCTATCTCGATCTTCGCGTCAACACCATGGTCGCGCCCCGGTTGACGCCGGGCGGCCTGGCGACCCAGTATTCGTCGGTCGGCCACTACGACCTGCGATCCGATCAGGCGCTGGTGATCACCATCCCGGTCTCCGACGCGCCCTACCTCGGCTTCCAGCTGGGCAGCCTGTGGTACATCTCGTTGGACTACATCAATCACCAGACTTCGCTGAACAACACTCAGGCGCAAGCTGATCCGGACGGCAAGGTGCGTATCGTCGTCGCAGACCAGAACCCGGGAGTGACCAACTGGGTGGAGACGCTGGGCCATCGGCGTGGCTTCTTGCAGTTCCGCTGGCAGCGGGTGTCGCGTCAACTCACCGAGGCGGATGGCCCCGCCGTGCAGCTGGTCGACTTCGACGCCATCCCGGCCACGTTGCCATACTTCGAGCACAATAAGATCTCCGACGACGAATGGCGGGCGCGAATAGCGCTGCGCCAACAACAAATTGCGGCAAGGATGCTGGGGTGACGATGTCAGGCTTGCTCAACGGAAAGGTCGTCGTCATCAGTGGCGTCGGGCCGGGGCTCGGCACCACCCTGGCGCACCGGTGCTCCCAGGACGGCGCCGAGTTGGTGCTGGCGGCGCGCACGGTGGAGCGGCTGGAAAGCGTCGCTAAACAGGTCAACGACACGGGGCACAAGGCGTTGGCGGTGCGTGCCGACATCACCGACGACGACGAGGTCAACTACCTCGTCGAGACCACCATGGCGACCTACGGCAAGGTCGACGCGCTGATCAACAACGCCTTCCGGGTGCCATCCATGAAGCCGTTGGCGGGCACAAGTTTTCAGCACATCCGCGACGCGATCGAACTCAGCGCGCTCGGCGCATTGCGGCTCATCCAGGCTTTCACACCCGCGCTGGAAAAGTCGCACGGATCGATTGTCAACGTCAACTCCATGGTGCTGCGCCATTCGCAGGCCAAATACGGCGCCTACAAGATGGCCAAGTCGGCGCTCCTGTCCATGTCGCAGTCGCTGGCCACCGAGTTGGGCGAGAAGGGTATCCGCGTCAATTCGGTTGCCCCCGGCTATATCTGGGGCGACACCCTGCAGGCCTACTTCGAACATCAGGCGGGCAAGTACGGCACCACGGTGGACCAGATCTACGCGGCCACCGCGGCCAACTCCGATCTGAAGCGTTTGCCGACCGAAGACGAGGTGGCCTCGGCGATCATTTTCCTGGCCAGCGACCTGTCCAGCGGCATCACCGGGCAAACCCTGGACGTCAACTGCGGGGAGTACCACCACTGATGTCCGATCGCACCGATATCGGCACCGTCGAGGAATTGCACGCATCGGCCACCAAGCTGACCGGGCTCGACGACTTCGGTACCAACGACGACAACTATCTCGAAGCGCTTCAGGTGCTGCTGGACTCCTACCGGCGTGAAGCCGGCCTTACGGTGTTGGGCAGCAAGATGAATCGGTTCTTCCTGCGCGGTGCGCTGGTGGCTCGGCTGCTGTCCGAGGCTTCGTGGAAGCAGTACCCGCAGCACGCCGACGTCGTGATCGAACGCCCGATCTTCGTCACCGGCCTGGTGCGCACCGGCACCACCGCGCTGCACCGGCTACTGGGCGCCGACCCCGCGCATCAGGGCCTGCACATGTGGCTGGCCGAATTCCCGCAGCCGCGTCCACCGCGCGAAACCTGGGATTCGAACCCGATGTATCGCCAGCTTGACGCGCAATTCAACCAGCACCACCAGGACAACCCCGGCTACACCGGCCTGCACTTCATGGCCGCATACGAACTCGAGGAATGCTGGCAGTTGCTGCGGCAGTCGCTGCATTCGGTGTCCTACGAGACGTTGGCACACCTCCCGAGTTACGCGCACTGGCTCTCGGAGCAGGACTGGGCGCCGTCCTATCAGCGGCACCGCAAGAACCTCCAGCTGATCGGGCTCAATGACGCCGAAAAGCGCTGGGTGCTCAAGAATCCCAGCCATCTGTTCGCGTTGGACGCTTTGATGGCGACCTATCCCGACGCGCTGGTGATTCAAACCCACCGCCCGGTCGAGACGATCATGGCGTCGATGTGCTCGCTCGCGCAGCACACCACCGAGGGATGGTCGACGACGTTCGAAGGCGCCCAGATCGGTGCGGACGCAATGGATACCTGGTCGCGTGGACTGGAGCGCTTCAACACCGCGCGCGCCAAATACTCGCCGGCCCAGTTCTACGACGTCGACTACAAGGAGCTGATCGCCGACCCGATCGGCACGGTGGCCGACATCTACCGGCACTTCGATCTGACGCTGACCGACGAGGCGAGGGCGGCCATGGAAAAGGCGCACGCCGACAGCCAGTCCGGTGAGCGCGCGCCGAAACACCGGTACACGCTGGCCGATTACGGGCTGACCGCCGACACGGTCAAAGAGCGCTTCGCCGGGCTGTAGGTCAGTCGTCCCCGGGCACCGGCTCGCCCAGGTAACCCTCCGCGACCGCATGCTCGATGCTGTCGCTCAACTTGGGACACGACCGGGTGCGTGCGGTATCGCCACCGGAGTTGCGCACCTCGGTGAAGTACGCACACCGTTGCCAGGCTTCGGTGTTCCACTGCACCGCGGTGTGTCCCGGCCCGAGCCTTCGGACGGTGACCGTGACATGGCAGAACCGGCAGTCCACCGGCAGCAGGCCCGAAGTGAGGTAGCGCTCCCGGTCGGCGCGGCTGGCCTCGGCGACTGCGGCGGCGCGCTGCGGATCGTTGGCGAAATCCCTTGACTTCGACCAGGATCCCGAGCCACCCTCGCCCACGGGCGTGTCGTCGTGATCGTGGTGGTCACCGTGCAGCATCAGCATCGACCGCGCGAGCCGGTCGACGTCTGGTACCGCCGGTTCATCCTGGCTCATGGGAGTCAGTGTTGTTCCGCGGGCATTTCGTCTCTGGCCTTCAGGTTCTCTTCGACCTCGGCATTCCAGTACTCGTTGGCCCGCGTGGTGTCCACCTCGATCTCGAAGCGTTCCACCATCTCCGGCTGGATGTCGGCAACGTCGACGTAGAACTGCTGATACCAGCGGCGCAGCTGATAGACGGCGCCGTCCTCCTCGACCAGCAGCGGATTGTCGATGCGGGTCTTGTGCTTCCAGATCTCGACGTCCTGCAGGAAGCCCTTGCTGACGCCTTCGGTGAACACCCGCGACAGCTTGTCGGTCATCTCTTCGTCCATGCCCTTGGGCTTTTCGACGATGACGCCCCACTGCAGCACGAACGAGTTCTGGGTCACCGGGTAGTGGCAGTTGATCAGGATCGACTCGGCCTTATAGCCGCCGTAGCTGTTGTGCAGCCAGTTGATCATGAACGACGGTCCGAAGTAGGACGCCTCGGAGTCAAGGTGCGCCTCGCCGTAGGAGGTGCCCAGGTCGTTGACATCGGGCCGGCCCACGTTGTGCAGGTACTGCGACGCGATGTGCCCCTCGAAAACGTTCTTGAAGTACGTCGGCAGACCGAAATGGATGTAGAAGAAGTGCGCCATGTCGGTGACGTTGTCGATGATGTCGCGGCAGTTCGACCCCTCGATGAGGATGCGGTTCCACCGCCACTCCGTCCACTCGTCGCTGGCGGCTTCCGGGATGTCGGGAATCCGGACCGCGGGGTCGGGCGGATTCTGTTCGTGGTCGTGCCAGACGAACAGCAGGCCGCCGCGCACGTCGGTTGCCCACGAGCGGGTGCGCGCCGTCTTGGGCGTGCGCTTGGCGTACGGCACCAGCTTGCAGCGCCCATCGCCGCCCCAGCGCCAGTCGTGGAACGGGCAGGCCACCTCGTCGCCCTTGATGGTGCCCTGCGACAGATCGCCACCCATGTGCCTGCAGTAGCCGTCCAGAACCTTCAGGTCCCCATGTGAGTCGGCGAAAACCACCAGTTTGGTGCCGAACGCCTCGACCGAGTGCGGCTTACCGTCCTGGAATTCCTTCGCGACGCCCAGGCAGTGCCAGCCCCGGGCGTACCTCGTCGGCAATGCGCCGGGATCGATCTCCCGGATGCCGACCGCCTTGGTGTCGGTACTCACCTGTCACCTCCAACTCACGAGCCCTCTAACTAGAACACGTTACAGTTTTGCGGCGGGGGCGCGCAATGACGGCGGGTCCGACCGGGATACCCACGGCGTATGCGCGCTCGGGGTATATCTAGACGATGCCGCTGTTTGCTTTCGAGGGTCGGGCGCCGCGGGTCGATCCGACCGCGTTCGTGGCCCCCACCGCCACCCTGATTGGCGACGTTGTCGTCGAGGCCGGTGCGTCGGTGTGGTTCAACACCGTGCTGCGCGGCGATTACGGGCCAATCGTGGTGCGCGAGGGCGCGAACGTGCAGGACGGGTCGGTGCTACACGCGCCACCCGGCATCCCGGTCGACATCGGCCCCGGCGCCACGGTGGCGCACCTGTGCTGCATTCACGGCGTGCACGTCGGATCCGAGGCCCTGATTGCCAACCACGCCACGGTCCTCGATGGCGCGGTCATCGGCGCGCGCAGCCTGATCGCGGCCCACTCGCTGGTGACGGCCGGCACCCAGATTCCGGCCGGCATGCTGGCGGTGGGCGCGCCCGCCCAGATCAAGGGTCCGGTCGCCGGAACGGGCGCCGAGATGTGGGTCAAGGTGAATCCGCAGGCCTACCGCGAACTGGCTCAGCGGCACCTGGCCGGGCTCGAGCCGCTTTAGACCTTCCGGGCCGAGGCGGCCGCGCGGTCCATCTCCCAATAGGCGCGCAGCGCGATCAGCTTGCCCTCGTCGTCGGCCTTGTACGTGAAGACGCCCTCCGCGGTCACCTGGTAGTCGCCATGGGTGATGAGGATGTGCCCGACGTTGGCTTCCTCGTTGCCGCATTGGTAGGTGTCGCGGAACACGAACTCGATCCTGGTGGTGGGGGCAATGGCCTTGTCCCAGAAGGCCGAGATCGCGTCGCGGCCCCGGTGCCCCTTGCCTTCCGGGTCGAAGGCCGACGGCCCGATCGGGTCCTCGACGATGGCGTCGTCGGCGAACACCGCCAGCCACGCTTCTTTGTCCCTGGCGATGACCGCCTCGCGCGAGCGCCGGCCGGCCTCGTGCGCGGGATGCTCGCTCACGCGCCGACTTTCTCCGGCGTCGGCTTTTCCGCGCCGACCACCCACATGGAGTAGTACTGCGAGCCGCCGCCGTAGGCGTGCCCCAACGCCTTGCGCGCGCCCGGAACCTGGTGATCCCCGCCCTTGCCCATCACCTGAATCGCCGCCTCGGCGAACCGGATCATGCCCGAGGCGCCGATCGGGTTCGACGAAAGCACACCGCCCGACGGGTTGACCGGCAACCGTCCACCGATCGCCGTTTCGCCGGCTTCGGTCAGCTTCCAGCCCTCGCCCTCGGGCGCAAACCCCAGGTTTTCCAACCACATCGGCTCGAACCACGAGAACGGAACGTAGATTTCGGCGACGTCGATCTCGTCGATCGGGCTGGTGATGCCCGCCGCCTTCCACAGCGCGGCGGCCGCATCGCGTCCGGCCTGCGGGCTCACCTGGTCGCGGCCGGAGAACTGCAGCGGCTCGGTGCGCAGCGCGGTGGCGTGAATCCAGGCGACCGGATTGCCTTGCGCCAACCGGGCTTCGGCGGCCTCCTCGTTACCGATCACCACCGCGCAGGCGCCGTCCGACGATGGGCACGTCTCGTCGTAGCGGATGGGGTCCCACAGCATCGGCGACTGCATCACCTTCTCGAGGGTGATGTCGGGCTGGTGCAGGTGCGCCAAGGGGTTGCGGGCTCCGTTGAGCCGGTCCTTGACCGCCACCATGGCACCGATGTTCAACGGTGCGCCGGAGCGGCGGATGTACGACCGCACGTGCGGGGCGAAGTACCCGCCGGCACCAGCGCCCACCGGCTTGATGAACGGGACCGGAATCGACAACGCCCACATGGCGTTTGACTCCGACTGCTTCTCCCACGCCATCGCCAGCACGCGCCGGTACTTCCCGGACTGCACCAGGCTGGCGGCCACGATGGCGGTGGATCCGCCGACCGAACCCGCGGTGTGCACCCGGATCAGCGGCTTGCCGGTGGCTCCCATCGCGTCGGCCATGAACAGCTCCGGCATCATGACGCCCTCGAAGAAGTCGGGCGCCTTGCCGACGACGACGGCGTCGATGTCGTCGAACGTCGAACCGGAATCTTCCAGCGCACGGTCGATCGCCTCGCGCACCAGGCCGTTCATCGAAACGTCTTTGCGCTTGGCTACATACTTGGTTTGCCCGGTACCCAGTACCGCGGCGAGGTGCGCACCTGCACCGGCCATCAGTTCTTTCCTTCCATGACCGCGACCAGGTTCTGTTGCAACGCGGGCCCGCTGGTGGCGTGCGCGAGTACCCGTTCGGCCGACCCGTTCCAGATGTGTTGCGCCGCAAAGCCGATGCGCTCGAGGCCGGCTGAGAACATGGGGTTGGCGGCGAGCGCGCCGCCGGACGGATTGACTTTGGTCGGCCCGGGTATCCGGATGGCTTCCTCGATGATCAAGTGCTGGTGGGTGAAGGGCGCGCAAATCTCGGCCACGTCGAGGTTGCCGGTCTTTCCACCCGTGGCGACTTGGGCCGCCACCCTGGTCGACTCGGACTCGGTGAGGTCGCGCGCGCCCAGGGACGGGGTTTCGATGCGGTGCTCGATTCCCGTGATCCAGGCCGGGTTTTCGCGCAGCTCGCGCGCCCGGCCGTCCGCCGCGAGCACGATGGCGGCGGCGCCGTCGGTGATGGGCGCGATGTCATGGCGCCGCAGCGGCTCGGCGTAGAACGGCCTTTCGAGCAATTCCGCGACGCTGATCGCCGGTTCCACGGAGTCCACCCGGCGGGCATTGGCAAAGGAGTCGAACGCGACGCGCGCCATGTGCTCTTCGGTCCACTTACCGGTGTCGAGCCCCATGCGGGCTTGCAGCGCCGCCATCGACACCGAGTCCGGCCATAACGGCGCGACGGTGTAGGGGTCGGTCTGCCGCGACAAGATCTGGCGCAGGATCCCGGCCGAGGACTTGCCGAACCCGTACACCAGTGCGGTGTCGACCTCGCCGGTCAGGATCTTGATGTAGGCCTCGTAAAGGGCCCACGCCGCGTCCATCTCGACGTGTGATTCGTTGATCGGCGGTACGGCGCCGATCGAGTCGATCGCCGAGATGAACGAGAAGGCCCGGCCGGCAAGGTAATCGGACGATCCCGAGCACCAGAAGCCGATGTCGGCCTTGGTGATCCCGAGCTCCTTGTAGAGTTCGGCGAAACACGGCATCAGCATCTCGACGCCGTTGGTGGTGCCGTCGGTGCGGCGTACGTGTGGGGCGTGGGCGAAGCCGACGACCGCAACGTTGCGAGCGCTCATTGATAGGTAAGCCCTTTACAGGTGGTGCTTGTAGGTGTCGTAGTCGGCGTCGGGTTCCCCCGTCGGCCGGAAGTACTCGATGTTGTCGATGCCAAAGCCCCACTCCTCGCGGGGTTTCCACACCGCCTCGACGCGCATGCCCATCCGCACCTCGTGCGCGTCGACGTCGGCGACCAGATGCAGAAAGGGGATGTCGGCCCCGTCGAGCAGCACGTAGGCCGCCACGTAGGGCGGTTTGATGCGCTGCCCCTGGAACGGGATGTTGATGATCGCGAACGTCGTGACGGTGCCCTTGTCGGGCAGCTCGACGAACTCGGTGGTCGGCTGGCCGGTGGCCGGGTCTGCGCCGTGCGGCGGGAAGTAGACCTTCCCTTCCGCGCCGGTGCGCGCGCCCAGCAGCTTGCCCTGGGCGATGGCGCGCAGGTAGGCGCTCTCCTCGTGCGAGGCGGTGTGCTGGATCGTCAGCGAGATCGGTGTGACGATCATGGTCACCGGATCCTGTTCGCCCGCCGCCTGTTCGGGCACGGGTTCGGCTTTTTCGCCGAGCTCGAAGTAGGCGATGTCGGTGATGGCGCCCACCGGCTCGTCGGCCCAGTGCACGTGCACCCGCGAGCCGGTCTTGATGGCCGAAGGACCGGCGGCTCCCACATCCACGGCATGCATCATCGGCGTGTCCGCACCGTCGAGCTTGATCAGCGCCCAGGCGAACGGACGGTCCAGCGGCTGGCCTTCCAACGGTTCGGGTTGCCACGCCCAGGAAACGACGGTGCCGACACTGGACACCGGAACCATCTCGCCCAGCGGCTCGTAGGTGACCGGGTCGTATTCTGCCGGCGGTACGTGAACCCGGCCGTCGGATCCGCGCACCCCCAGGACGTGGCGCTCACGCAGTGCGGTGAAGAACTTGCTTAGCGTGGGGCCGACCGAACGGGTGTAGTCGAAAGCCAATGTCAGTGGCGCGGAGAGCGGTGGCTCAGTGGGATCCGTCAAGGTCGGGCTGCTCGAGCTGGCTGTCACGCCATCGAGTAGAACAGGTTCTAAGAACGGTTTCAACATCGGGATGCCCTAGGAAGGGTCAGTGACTATGAAGCTTGGGTTGCAGCTCGGATATTGGGGCGCTCAGCCGCCGGGGAATCACGCGGAGCTCGTCGCCGCGGCCGAGGAAGCCGGGTTCGACGCCGTGTTCACGGCCGAGGCGTGGGGGTCGGACGCCTACACGCCGCTGGCCTGGTTGGGATCGTCGACCCGCCGGCTGCGGCTTGGCACCTCGGTGATCCAGCTGTCCGCGCGCACCCCGACGGCAACTGCGATGGCCGCGCTCACGCTCGACCACCTGTCCGGGGGCCGGCACATCCTCGGGCTCGGCGTCTCCGGGCCGCAGGTGGTGGAGGGCTGGTACGGCCGGCCGTTCCCCAAGCCGCTGGCCCGTACCCGTGAGTACATCGACATCATGCGGCAGGTTTGGGCGCGGGAGAAGCCAGTCACCAGCGACGGCCCGCACTATCCGCTGCCGTTGACGGGCTCGGGGACCACCGGCCTGGGCAAGGCGCTCAAGCCCATCACGCACCCACTGCGCGCCGACATCCCGATCATGCTGGGGGCCGAGGGGCCGAAGAACGTGGCCCTGGCCGCCGAGATCTGCGACGGCTGGCTGCCCATCTTCTACACGCCGCGGATGGCGGACACCTACAACGAATGGCTCGACGAAGGGTTCGCGCGGCCCGGGGCCCGACGCAGCCGCAAGGACTTCGAGATCTGCGCGACCGCCAACATCGTCATCACCGACGACCGCGCCGCGGCCTTCGCGGCCATGAAGCCCTATCTGGCCCTCTACATGGGCGGCATGGGCGCCGAGGACACCAATTTCCACGCCGACGTGTACCGCCGGATGGGCTACGCCGAGGTGGTGGACGAGGTGACCAAGCTGTTCCGCAGCAACCAGAAGGACAAGGCCGCGGCGATCATCCCCGACGAGGTGGTCGACGACGCCGCGATCGTCGGCGACATCAACTACGTCCGTGAGCAGGTCAAGGTCTGGGAGGCCGCCGGCGTGACCATGATGGTGGTCAACGGACGCAACGAGGCGCAGATCAGGGAGCTCGCCACGCTGATCTGACCCGGTATTGCCCAATGAATAGAACGCGTTCTAGATTGGCCCGATGACAGCCTCGCAGCACACCATCGCGGGCACCGTACTGACGATGCCGGTGAAGATTCGCCAGGCAAATCAACACATGGCGATGTTCTCCGTCGACGCCGACGCCGCGCAGCAGATGATCGACTACAGCGGTCTGCGGGTCTGCCGCTACCTTCCCGGCCGCGCGATCGTGGTGCTGATGTTGATGCACTACATCGACGGCGACCTGGGCCGGTATCACGAGTTCGGCACCAGCGTGATGGTCACCCCACCGGGCTCGAAGGCGAGCGGGCCCCGCGCCCTGCAGTCGGCCGGCGCCTTCATCCACCACCTCCCCGTCGACCAGGCGTTCACGTTGGAGGCGGGAACCAAGATCTGGGGCTACCCGAAAGTGATGGGCGAGTTCACCGTTCGGGAAGGCCGGCAGTTCGGGTTCGACCTCAGCATCGACGGCCAACCGGTGATCGGCATGGACTTTCGCCGCGGCCTGCCGTTCCGGCTCACCCCGCGCCAACAATCGCAACGCACCTACTCACACCGCGATGGGATCACCCGCGAAACCGCCTTCGAACACACCCTGGACGGCGTGCGCACCCGATTCGGTGGCGTGAACGTCCGGCTCGGTGACCATCCGTACTCGAAAGAGCTTGCGTCGTTGGGTCTTCCAAAGCGCGCCCTAGTGTCCAGTTCCGTCGACCACGTACAAATGTCCTTCGGTGATGCCCAGGAGATCTCATGACCATGACCAGGCCCGACGTCGACCTCACCGACGGGACCTTCTACGCCGGTGACTCTCGGCCCGTCTACAAGTGGATGCGCGAGCACGAGCCGGTCTTTCGGGACCGCAACGGATTGGCCGCCGCCTCGACCTATCAGGCCGTGATCGACGCCGAGCGCAACCCCGAGCTGTTCTCGAACGCGGGCGGCATCCGCCCCGACCAACCCGGGGTCGAGATGATGATCGAGATGGACGACCCGCAACACCTGTTGCGCCGCAAGCTCGTCAACTCCGGCTTCACCCGCAAGCGCGTCAAAGACCAAGAGGCCAAGATCGTTTCGCTGTGTGACACGCTGATCGACGCGGTGTGCGAACGCGGTGAGTGCGATTTCGTCTGGGATCTGGCGGCACCCCTGCCGATGGCCGTCATCGGCGACATGCTCGGGGTGCTGCCGGAGGAACGCGAGATGTTCCTCAAGTGGTCCGACGATCTGGTCGGCGCGTTGAGCAGCACGGCTGCACAAGAGGACATGCAGGTCACCATGGATGCCTTCGCCGCCTACAGCCAGTACATGATGGGGATGATCGAGGCCCGCAAGTCCGAACCGACCGACGACCTGGTCAGCGTCCTGGTGCACGCCGAGGTCGAGGGCTCGCGGCTGGAGGACCACCAGATCGTCACCGAGGTGCTGCTGCTGCTGATCGGCGGCGACGAGACCACGCGCCACACGCTGTCCGGCGGGACGCGGCAGCTGTTGCTGCATCCCGATCAGCACCGGCGGCTGGCGGCCGACCTGAGCCTGCTGCCCAACGCGATCGAAGAGATGCTGCGGTGGACGGCGCCGGTGAAGAACATGGCCCGCACCCTCACCGCCGACACCGAATTCCACGGCGCCCAGCTGCACCAGGGCGAGAAGATGATCCTGCTGTTCGAGTCGGCGAACTTCGACGAGAAGGTCTTCGACGACCCGGAGACCTTCAACATGGAGCGCTACCCGAACAACCACCTCGCCTTCGGCTTCGGCACGCATTTCTGCCTCGGCAATCAGCTCGCGCGGCTGGAGCTGTCGATCATGCAGACCCGGTTGCTGCAACGTCTGCCCGACATGCGGCTGGCGTCGGACGCCGAGCTGCCCCTGCGGCCGGCCAATTTCGTGTCCGGCCTGGAGAAAATGCCGGTGGCGTTCGCGCCGAGCGCGCCGCTGGGCTAAGCGCCCTGGCGCCTCCGCGCCGAGCGCGCCGCTGGGCTAAGCGCCCTGGCGCCTCCGCGCCGAGCGCGCCGCTGGGCTAAGCGCCCTGGCGCCTCCGCGCCGAGCGTGAAGCTGCTGCGAAAAACCGGCGAAAATCTCGCGACAGTTTCACGCTCGGCGATCCCATGCCGCTGATACCCGGGCGATGATGCCGCCCTCGGTGTCCTCGGCCGTGACCCGGACGTCGATCCAGCCCAGCTCTGCAAGCGCTTCGGCGCGTCTGATGTCACGGTTGAACCGCCGCCGGTCGGTGCGGTGGTGGTCGCCCTCGTAGTCCACGGCGATCTTGACGTCCTCCCAGCCCATGTCGGCAACCGCGACCAGCTGGCCGTATTGGTCACGCACGGGGATTTGAGTGCGCGGCCGCGGAAAGCCGGCCCGGATGAGCAAGAGGCGCAACCATGTCTCGCGGGGCGATTCCGCACCGGCATCCACTAGGTCCAACGCGCAGAGCGCCCGCCGGATGCCTCGGCGTCCTTTGTAGCGCTCCGCGAGTAGCTCGACATCGGGCATCTTGAGGCGGGTTGCCCGGGCGAGGGCGTCGATCAGCGCGACCGCCCTGCCTGGCGGATAGCGCGATGCCAGGTCGAGGGCGGTGCGCGCCGGTGTGGTCACCGGCATTCCCTCAAGCGTCGCAACCTCGTCGTCCTCGATTCGATCAGCCCAGGTGCGGATTTGGGTGGGCGCGTGCCGATTGTCGTAGATGAGTTCGGCGGGTGCGTTTCCATCGATCCATTTGGCGCCGTGCAGAGCCGAGGCGGATCGGCCTGCGATGACGCCGCGCCGCCGCGACCACAGCCAAGCCGCCTCGGCGCGCAGCGTCGCGGTGATTTCGGTACCCCTCGTGACGTAGACGTCGCGGTGGATCGCGATAAACCTGCTGCGCAGCGCGTAGGGCGTAACGCGGCCGGATGCGACGGCCTCGCTACCTATGAATAGCTCTCCCACGCGCAGGAGTGTGCCGGGTAGGACCGACACCTCGCCGAGCGTGAAGCTGCGGAGAGAAAAATGCGGAAAACTCGCAACGGCTTCACGCTCGGCGCGCGAAGGAACGGGTGGTCAGCGGTTCTGGAAGTTGGGCTTGCGCTTCTCGGCGAACGCCCGGGGGCCTTCCTTGGCGTCGTCGGACAGGAACACCTTGATGCCGATCTGGGTGTCGATCTTGAAGGCCTCGTTCTCGTGCATGCCCTCGGTCTCGCGGATCGCCCGCAAGATGGCCTGTACGGCCAAAGGTCCATTATTTTCGATCACCTCGGCGATCTCGAGCGCCTTGGACAGCGCCTGCCCGTCCGGCACCACATGCCCGATCAGGCCCATCTCCTTGGCCTCGGCGGCGGTGATGTGCCGGCCGGTCAGCAGCAGGTCGCACGCGACGGTGTATGGGATCTGGCGCACCAGCCGCACGGCCGACCCGCCCATCGGGTACAGGCTCCACTTGGCCTCCGAGATGCCGAACTTGGCGCTCTCGCCGGCCACGCGGATGTCGGTGCCCTGCAGGATCTCGGTCCCGCCGGCGATCGCCGGGCCCTCGACTGCCGCGATGAGGGGCTTGGTCAGCCGACGGCCCTTCAACAACGCGTCGATTCGCGACGGGTCGTAGCTACCGTCCTTGAACGACTCACCCGGCGGCTTCTTGGTTGCCGCCTTGAGGTCCATGCCGGCGCAGAAGTAGCCACCGGCGCCGGTCAGGATGCAGCAGCGGATGTCCGGATCGTTGTCGACGCGGTCCCAGGCCTCGACCATGATTTGCATCATTTCGGTGCTCAGGGCGTTGCGTGCGTGTGGCCGGTTCAAGGTGACGATGAGGGTGTGCCCACGCTGTTCGACGAGGGCGTCGGGCTGTTCCTGGGGCTCGCTCAACGGGGTCCGCCTTCCTGCGCCGCTACCACAAACTTGTCAAGAAATGTAACACGTTCTAATTTGGTGGCCGTGGCCCTGAATATTGCCGATCTCGCAGAGCACGCCATCGACGCTGTGCCGGACCGTGTCGCCCTGATCTGCGGCGACGAGAAGATCACCTACGCCCAACTGGAGGAGAAGGCCAACCGCCTGGCCCACTACCTGATCGATCAGGGGGTGAAAAAGGACGACAAGGTGGGGCTGTACTGCCGTAACCGCATCGAGATCGTCATCGCGATGCTCGGCATCGTGAAGGCCGGGGCCATCCTGGTGAACGTCAACTACCGCTACGTCGAGGGCGAGCTTCGCTACCTGTTCGACAACTCCGACATGGTCGCCCTGGTCCACGAGCGCCAGTACTCCGACCGGGTGGCCAACGTGCTGCCGGACACCCCCAACGTCAAGACCATCCTGGTCATCGAGGACGGCTCCGACAACGACTATCAGCGCTACGGCGGCGTCGAGTTCTACTCGGCGATCGCGCAGGGCTCACCCGAGCGCGACTTCGGCGATCGCAGCGCCGACGACATCTACCTGCTATATACGGGTGGCACGACCGGCTTTCCTAAGGGCGTGATGTGGCGCCACGAGGACATCTACCGGGTGCTCTTCGGCGGAACCGACTTCGCCACAGGCGAATTCGTCAAGGACGAGCACGACCTGGCCAAGGCCGCGGCCGCCAACCCGCCGATGGTCCGCTACCCGATTCCGCCGATGATCCACGGCGCCACCCAGTCGGCCACCTGGATGTCGATCTTCTCGGGCCAAACCACCGTGCTGGCACCGGAATTCAACGCCCACGAAGTGTGGCGCACGATCCACGAGCACAAGGTGAACCTGCTGTTCTTCACCGGGGACGCGATGGCGCGGCCGCTGCTCGACGCGCTCGACACCGACCACGACTACGACCTCTCGTCGCTGTTCCTGCTCGCCAGCACCGCGGCGCTGTTCTCGCCGAGCATCAAGGAAAGACTCCTCGAGCTGCTGCCCAACCGGGTCATCACCGACTCGATCGGCTCCTCGGAGACCGGATTCGGCGGCACCAGCATCGTCGCCAAAGACGCGCCGCACAGCGGCGGACCACGCGTGACGATCGACCACCGCACCGTCGTCCTCGACGAGGAAGGCAACGAGGTCGAGCCCGGCTCGGGCGTGCGCGGTTTCATCGCCAAGAAGGGCAACATCCCGATCGGCTACTACAAGGACGAGAAGAAGACGGCCGAAACCTTCAAGACCATCAACGGGGTCCGCTACGCCATCCCCGGGGACTGGGCCACGGTCGAGGAGGACGGCACGGTCACCATGCTGGGCCGCGGCTCGGTGTCGATCAACAGCGGCGGCGAGAAGATCTACCCCGAAGAGGTGGAGGCGGCGCTCAAGGGCCACCCCGACGTCTTCGACGCGCTGGTGGTCGGCGTTCCCGATCCCCGCTATGGCCAACACGTGGCCGCCGTCGTGCAGCCCCGACCGGGCACCCGGCCGTCGCTGGCCGAACTGGACCGCTTCGTGCGCTCCGAGATCGCCGGATACAAAGTGCCGCGGAGCCTTTGGCTGGTCGACGAGGTGAAGCGCTCACCTGCCGGCAAACCCGACTACCGCTGGGCCAAGGAGCAGACGGAGGCGCGTCCGGCCGACGACGTCCACGCCGCTCACGCCACCGCTTGAGCGACTTCGTCAAGCAACACCCGGCCGCACCCCGCGGCTACTTCGCCTGGGAAGCCGCCGGATTGCGATGGCTGGCCGGCGTCGACGGCGGCGTGCCGTGCGCACAGGTCGTTTCGGTCGATGCCACGAGCCTGACCCTGCGCCGGCTTGATTCGGTGACACCCACCCGCGATGCCGCGCACGCGTTCGGCGGCCGGCTCGCCGTGACGCACGAAGCCGGCGCCCCCGCCTTCGGGGCCGGGCCCGACGGATGGGACGGGCCCGGGTTCTTCGGGCCGCTGTCCCAGCCCCTGCCGATGTCGCTGCGGCGGCACCGCCGCTGGGGCGACTTCTACGCCGAGGAGCGGCTGATCCCGATGGCCGAGCTCGCGGCGGCGCGGCTCGACGCTCCCACCCGCGGCGCGATCGACTCCGTCGTAGCGCGTTGTCGCGCGGGCGACTTCGACGACGACGATCGGCCCGCGCGGTTGCACGGCGACCTGTGGAGCGGCAACGTCATGTGGACGCCCGACGGGGTTGTGCTGATCGACCCGGCCGCGCACGCCGGTCATCGCGAAACCGACCTGGCGATGCTCGCGTTGTTCGGCTGCCCGCACTACGAGGCGGTCCTCGACGGCTACCAGCGGGTGCGGCCGCTGAAACAGGGCTGGCGCAACCGGACCGGGCTGCATCAGCTCTTCCCGCTGCTGGCGCACGTCGTGCTGTTCGGCGGCGGGTACGCAGCGCAGACGCACGCGGCCGCCCGCGCGGCACTGGCCGCGTAACGTCCGTCTACTGTTGGATGTCGATGACGGTCGATGTGTGGATGCAGCACCCCACTGCGCGGTTCCTGCGCAGCGACATGCTGGCGTCCCTGCGGCGCTGGACCGGCGACTCCATACCCGACGCCGACGTCCCGATCGAGGCGAGCGTCGCGGCGATGGACGCGGCCGGCGTTCGCTTCGGCTTGCTCAGCGCGTGGCGCGGCCCCGGCGGGCAGGATTTGATCTCCAACGACGAGGTCGCCGAGTGGCTTGGCCTGCACCCGAAGCGGTTTGGCGGACTGGCCGCCGTCGACCTCGATCGCCCGATGGAAGCGGTCCGCGAACTGCGGCGCCGCGTTCGAGAAGGATTCCTGGGCCTGCGGGTGGTGCCGTGGTTGTGGAACGCCCCGCCCACCGATCGCCGGTACTATCCGCTGTTCGCCGAATGCGTGGAGCTGGGGGTGCCGTTTTGCACCCAGGTCGGCCATACCGGTCCGCTGCGGCCATCGGAGACCGGCCGGCCGATTCCCTACATCGACCAGGTCGCCCTCGACTTTCCCGAACTGGTGATCGTATGCGGCCACGTCGGTTATCCGTGGACGGAGGAGATGATCGCCGTCACCCGCAAGCATCCGAACGTCTACATCGACACGTCCGCCTACGCCCTGCGACGGCTGCCGCCGGAGCTGGTGGCGTTCATGAAAACCGGGACCGGGCAACGAAAGGTGTTGTTCGGCACCAACTATCCGATGATGACCCACGCGCACGCCTTGGCGGGGCTGGGGGAACTCGGCCTGACCGACGAGGGTCGCCGGGATTTCCTGCACGGCAACGCCGAGCGCGTTTTCAACTTGGAGGCCAACCCGTGAACGGTGCCCAGGCCCTGATCAACACCCTGGTCGACGGTGGCGTCGAGGTGTGCTTCGCCAACCCGGGCACCTCGGAGATGCACTTCGTGGCCGCATTGGACACCGTCCCGCGAATGCGCGGCGTGCTGGCCCTGTTCGAGGGTGTCGCCACCGGCGCGGCCGACGGCTACGCCCGCATCGCCGGCCGGCCGGCGGCGGTGCTGCTGCACCTGGGCCCCGGCCTGGGCAACGGCCTGGCCAACCTGCACAACGCCCGGCGCGCTCAGGTGCCGATGGTGGTTGTCGTCGGCGACCACGCCACGTATCACAAAAAGTACGACGCCCCACTGGAATCCGACATCGACGCGCTGGCCGGCACGGTCTCGGGGTGGGTGCGTCGCACCGAACACATCGCGGACGTCGCGTCCGACACCGCCGAGGCGATCGCCACCAGCCGTGCGGGCTCGCAGATTTCGACGCTGATCCTGTCCGCCGATGTGTCGTGGTCGGACGGGGCGCAACCTGTCGTGACGATGCCCACGGAGCCGGCGGGCGCCGAACCGCGGCTGGCCTTCGAGGTGATCGAGGTGCTGCGCTCGGGCGAACCCACCGTGCTCATGGTCGGCGGCGACGCCACCCGAGGTCCGGGCCTCGCGGCCGCCGCGCGGATCGGGCAGGCGACCGGGGCCCGGGTGTTGTGCGAGACCTTCCCGACCCGGCTGGAGCGCGGGGCGGGCATTCCCGCCGTGGAGCGGCTGGCCTACTTCGCCGAGGCCGCCACCGCGCAGCTGGACGGTGCCAAGCACCTGGTGCTGGCGGGGGCCAAGTCGCCGGTGTCCTTCTTCGCCTACCCGGGCATGCCCAGTGACCTCGTCCCGGCGGGCTGCGAGGTGCATTTGCTCGCCGGGCACAGCGGGGCCGCCGAGGCGCTGACCGCGGTGGCCGACGAGGTGGCGCCCGGCACCGTTGCGCCCGTGGCGGTTGCGGCGCGGCCGCAGCTGCCGACGGGTGCCCTGACGTCCGTGTCGGCGGCCGACGTGATCGGTGCGCTGCTGCCGGAAGGGGCGATCGTCGTCGACGAGTCGAACACCTCCGGTGTGCTGCTCGCCCAGGCCACGGCAGGGGCCCCGGCCCACGATTGGCTGACCCTGACCGGCGGGGCGATCGGGTACGGCATCCCGGCCGCCGTGGGTGCCGCGGTGGCCGCCCCCGATCGGCCGGTGCTCTGCCTGGAATCCGACGGCTCGGCGATGTACACGATCTCGGGGTTGTGGACTCAGGCGCGGGAAAACCTCAACGTGACCACCGTGCTCTACGACAACAGCGCCTACGACATCCTGCGGATCGAGTTGGCGCGAGTAGGCGCCGGATCGGCTCCCGGGCCCAAGGCGCTTGACCTACTCGATTTATCCCGGCCCACAATGGATTTCGTCAAGATCAGCGAAGGGATGGGGGTACCGGCCCGCCGCGTCACCACCGCCGGGGAACTCGCCGACGCGCTGCGCCAAGCCATGGGGGAGCCCGGCCCGCACCTGATCGACGCGGTGGTGCCGTCAATAACGGGCTAGCCCGGGAAGCCGGCCGAGGACCCACTCCGACATCGCGTTGAGGACGTCGATGCCGGTTTCCAGGACCCCGTCGTGAACCCTGGCGGCCAGCGCTACGCCCCACTGCCCCGATGGCGTGGGCACGATCCCGAACTGCCGCACCAGGTAGTCGCCGTGCAGCCCGGGCCCCCAGCCGCCCTTCGCCGCAAGGCCTTTGGCGGCCAGCCCCCAGCGGTGGCCGCTGGAAAGGCGCTGCATCAGGTCGATGACGTCGGCCGAATCGGGGATCGAGGGCAGCTCGGCCGCGAATCGGGCTTGTCGCTGCAGGGTCCACTGGGTTTGGCCGAACGCGGTATACCCGCGCCGAAGCCGACGTGATTCGACGACGGTGGCGGTGTCACCGCCCTCGGCGATCACACCCTGTACCCGCCGTGCGGCTTCCTCGGGATCACCCAACCCCGACCACAATTGCTCCGACGCGCGATTGTCGGATTCCGTGATGGCCTTGACGGCGAGGTCCTTGGCGCGCAACCAATCACTGCGCAGCGCCGCGATCGCCAGCGGCACCTTGATCGTCGACCACGCGACGCCTGACCACCATCTGCCCAGCGAGTAGGTGCGGTCCGGCCGGGCGATCGCAATGCCGACGTCCGCGGGTACCGTGGCGGACAGCTGCTCGAAGCTCGCTTCGAGCGCGGTCTCGAGGGGCCGGGAAGTCATGCGCTGATCGGACCCACCATCGCGTCTCCTTCGCTCCGACATGTCTGTGCAGTGTCGCATTATCGTCGACGGTCCTAACGCACAGTGCATCAACGGTGGCGGCGCGTCGCTAGCTAGCTCCTCCCGGATTTTGAATCCGGGACGTTCCCCTTCCCGGTTTGCGGCCGGATCCGCAGCACCGGGTCGTCGCAGTCGACACCCTGTGCGGCCAACTGGCGCTTGAGCACCTTGAAGGTCACCGTGCGCGGCAGTTCGGCGCTGACCCGAACGTACGACGGCCACTGCTTGGGCCCCAGGTCCGGCTGCTCGGCCAGGAAGGCGCGGAACTTCTCGGCATCGAACTCGGCTCCCGGAGCCATCACCAATGCGGCCATCACCTGGTCACCGACCACCGGATCCGGCACCGCGTATACGGCCACCTCTCTCACGTCTGGGTAGCGCAGCAGCACCCGCTCGATCGGGGCGGCGCCGAGGTTCTCACCGTCGACGCGCATCCAATCACCCAGTCGCCCCGCGAAGTACGCATAGCCGGCGTCGTCGCGGTAGGCGAGGTCGCCGCTGTGGTAGACCCCGCCCGCCATCCGGTCGGCTTCGGCGGCCTCGTCGTTGTAGTAACCCTCGAAGCGGCCCGGTCCGGTAGTGTTCACCAGCTCGCCGACCACGCCCGCGGGGCAGGGCTCACCCGTGTCGGGGTCGACGATGTCGACCCCGGGCGGTAACGGCCCCAACGCGCCCGCAGGGGTATCGGGGGTGCGTGCGATCGCCACCCCGCCCTCGGTGGAGCCGAAGCCGTCCTGGACCACGCAGCCGAACCGGCGCGCGAAGCGCTCGATATCGCCGGGCACACCCTCGTTGCCGTACACCGCACGCAGCGGATTGTCGGCATCGTCGGGCTGCTCGGGTGTGGCCAGCACATACGACAGGGGCTTGCCGACGTAGTTGGCATAGGTGGCGCCGAAGCGGCGGACGTCGACCAAGAAATTGGAGGCGGAGAACTTGCGCCGCAACGCCAGTGAGCCCTGGCACGCCGCCGCCACGGCCCACCCGACCAGCACCGCGTTGGAATGAAACAGCGGCATCGACACATAGCAGACGTCGTCGCGGCCGAGGTCGAATCGCTGGGTCATCGTCACGCCCGCGATGGCAACCTTGCCGTGGCTGCACTTCACCGCCTTCGGCTCGCCACTGGTGCCCGAGGTGAAGATCAGCATGAAAAGGTCCGCGGCCGTGGCAGATTGGAATCGCGGCTCGGCGTCGCGATGCGCGGTCACTTCGTCGGCCCACTCGGCGGAGTCGACGTTCACATGGTCGATGCCACCCAGTGCCTCAGCCGAGGCCGAGTCTGCCAGCACCACTTGACAGTCGGCGTGGGCGATGTCGCGGGCCAGCGCGTCGCCGCGGCGCACCGGGTTGAGCCCCACCGGCACGATCCCGGACATGCCGGCCGCCGCCAGTATCGCCGAGAAGAACGGGGTGTTCTCCAGCAGCACGCCGACGTGCGGCGGCTTCGCCGGGTCCAGGCGATCGCGCAGCGCGGCCGCGATCGCGGCGCCGCGGCGCAGGTGATCCCGCCAGCTGGTGTAGGAGTCTTCGAAGTAGACTCCACGGTCGTCGATTTCGGCCAGCGGCACCAATAGCTTCGTGACGGTCGGGTCGGCAGGAATCACGAAGCTCATCGTCTTGGTTCCGTGGACCGGATCTTTTCAGGCGGGCGTTTCCGCCAGCTCGCGGCCGATGCGGCGCAGTTGACCGGTGGCACCGCCCAACGCGAACTCGGCCTCCTTGGCGGCCAGGAAGTAGCGGTGCACCGGGTGGTCGGTGTCGACGCCGACCCCGCCGTGCACGTGCACGATGGTGTGCGCCACCCGGTGACCGGCGTCGGCGGCCCAGAACGCCGCGCTGGCCACGTCGATGTCTGCGGGCAGGTCTTCGGAGACGCGCCAGGCCGCCTGGGTGAGCGTGAGCCGCAAGCCCTTGACGTCGATGTAGCCGTCGGCCAACCGCTGCGACACCGCCTGGAAGCTGCCGATCGGGCGGTCGAATTGTTCGCGCTCGCGCGCGTATTCGGCGGTGAGCTGCAGCCCGCGTTCGAGCACGCCCAGCTGGAACGCGCTGCGGCCCAGGGCTGCAAGCGTGTCGAGCCAGGCGACCACCTCGGCGCCGCCGACCATCCGGGTGCCGTCCACTTGGGTGCCGTCGAGCGCCAGGCGCCCGACACTGCCCAGGCCGGTGGTCGCCAGCGGGGTCACCGAAACCCCGGGATCGCCGGCGGCGACAACGAAAACGGCTGTGCCGGAATCGGTGTCGGCCGGAACGAGGAAGGCGTCGGCCGCCGGGCCGAAGCCGACTTGCGTGCGGGTACCGGTGAGGCGGTAGCCGTCACCGGCGCGGGCGGCCTGCACCGGTCCCTCACCCATCTCGCCCAAAAGCGCGACGGTGAGGACCTTCTCGCCGCTGACCGCCGGTGCGCCCCAATCCTGTTGCAGCTCCTCGGTGCCGAAGCGGGCCAATGCGCCGGCGCCCAGCATCACCGACTCCAGGTACGGCACGGCCGCCAGCTGGTGACCCAACGCCACCAAGATGGCGACCTGCTCGAGTACCCCGAATCCGTCGCCGCCCACCGAGGCAGCCGAGGCGCTGGTCAGGATGCCGGCGTCGATCAGCTTGCCCCACAGCTCGCGGTCGAACCGTTGGTCGAGCTTGTCGAGCTCACGTTGATGCTCCGGCGTGCATACCGAGTTCACGATCGTGTCGACCAGGCCGCCGAGGTCGGTTGCCGCTTCGGTTGTCGAAAAGTCCATCGATGTTCGTCCTTTCCGAAGAGGGGATCAGCGGTTTCGGGGCAGGCCCAAGGCGACCATGCCGATGATGTCGCGCTGCACTTCGTTGGTTCCGCCGCCGAAGGTGAGGATCAGGCACGCGCGGTGCATCCGCTCGACCCGGCCGCGCAGCAGCGCCCCCGGAGAATCCTGGCGCAGCGTCGCCGCGGTCCCCAGTACCTCCATCAGCAGCCGGTACGCCTCGGTGGCCAGCTCGGTGCCGTAGACCTTGGCCGCCGACGCATCGGCCGGCGACAGGGACTCGCTGTTCGACGAGGCGAGCTCCCAGTTGATCAGCTTGAGCACCTCTGCCTTGGCGTGCACGCGGGCCAGGTTGATCTGCACCCACTCCGAGTCGATCAGCCGGGCGCCGCCGCCGTCCTTGGTGTTCTGCGCCCACTCACGAACCTCGCGCAGCGCCACGAAGATCGGTTGCGCTGACACCAGGGCGACGCGTTCGTGGTTGAGCTGGTTGGTCACCAGCTTCCAACCGCCGTTCTCCTCGCCGATCAGGTTGGCCACGGGGACCCGCACGTCGGAGTAGTAGGTGGCGCTGGTGTCGACGCCGGCCATGGTGTGCACGGGCGTCCAGGAGAATCCCTCGGCGGTCGTCGGCACGACCAGCATCGAGATGCCGCGGTGCTTCTTTGCCTCGGGGTTGGTGCGCACGGCCAGCCAGACCCAGTCGGCGTAGGCGATCAGGCTGGTCCACATCTTCTGGCCGTTGATGACGTAGTCGTCACCGTCGCGGACGGCTGTGGTGCGCAGGTTCGCCAGGTCGGTGCCGGCGCCGGGCTCCGAGTAGCCGATGGAGAAGTGCAGTTCGCCGGCGGCGATCTTGGGCAGGAAGAACTTCTTCTGCTCCTCGGTGCCGAACGCCATGATGGTCGGCGCCACGCTGTTGATCGTCAGGAAGGGCACTGGCACGCCGGCGATCGCAGCCTCATCGGTGAAGATCAGCGAGTCCATCGGGGAGCGGTCCTGGCCGCCGTACTCCTTGGGCCAGTTCAGGGTGAGCCAGCCGTCCTTACCCATCTGTGCAACGGTGTCGCGATACGCGTTGCCGGTTCCGACCTCGCCCTGCGTCGAGGTGAGTGCCTCGCGGCGCTCCGGCGTCATAAGCCTGGTGAAGTACGACCGCAGTTCGCGACGCAGCTCCTCCTGTTCAGGGGTGTAACTGATGCGCATTCCAGCCGTCCTTTGTTAACGTGACCCGCCTCGATTAGCCGACGTTACTCGGCCGAGGAACACCCATTCGTCTTCCCGGTTGTAACACGTTCTAGTCTGAGATTCCAGCGACCGTTTCCCCAGCGGTATCCGGACCCTATGGTGGTCCTACATACTGATGGGGCATGTCCTCAGGTGAGGCCCAGGTGCAAGGAGGGTGCTGTGCGGGTGATCGTCGACCGTGACAGGTGCGAAGGTAACGCTGTGTGCGTGGGAATCGCGCCGGATATCTTCGACCTCGACGACGAGGATTACGCCGTCGTGAAGCTCGACCCGATCCCCGCCGATCGGGAGCAGCTGGCCGAGCAGGCGATCGCCGAATGCCCGCGAGCCGCGCTGTCGCGCGCGGACTGACCCGAGCCCGAGTGGGTCCTGAGAAACTAGAGGTATTCATAAATTGACTAGCAGCACGAACGCGACCGATCTCTCCGGAATGGTTGCGGTGGTGACCGGTGCCGCCGCTGGACTGGGTCGTGCCGAGGCGCTCGGGCTGGCCCGGCTGGGCGCGACCGTCGTCGTCAACGACATCGCCGCCGCCCTGGATGCCTCCGACGTCATCGACGAGATCAATACCGCGGGCTCCAAGGCCGTCGCGGTGGCCGGCGACATCAGCGAACGGGCGACCGCCGACGAGTTGGTCGCGCAGGCGGACGGCCTCGGTGGGCTCGACATCGTGGTCAACAACGCGGGGATCACCCGCGACCGGATGCTGTTCAACATGACCGACGAGGAATGGGATCTGGTCATCGCGGTGCACCTGCGCGGCCACTTCCTGCTGACCCGCAACGCGGCCACCTACTGGCGCTCGAAGGCCAAGGAAGCGGGGGGAACCGTCTTCGGCCGCCTGGTCAACACCGCGTCCGAGGCGGGGCTGGTCGGCCCGGTCGGGCAGGCTAACTACGGGGCCGCCAAGGCGGGCATCATTTCGCTCACCCTGACGGCCGCGCGGGCGCTGGGCCGCTACGGCGTGTGCGCCAACGCGATTTGTCCGCGCGCCCGCACCGCCATGACGGCCGATGTCTTCGGTGCCGCACCTGAAGTGGAGCCGGGCGGGATCGACCCGCTGTCGCCCGAGCATGTGGTCAGCCTGGTCAAGTTTCTGTCATCTCCCGCGGCCGCAGACGTCAACGGGCAGGTCTTCATTGTTTACGGGCCCCAGGTGACCTTGGTTGCGGCGCCGACCGCGGAGCACAGATTCAGCGCCGAGGGGCCGGCGTGGGAGCCCGCTCAACTGAGCGCGACGCTGCAGGAGTACTTTGCTGGACGTGATCCGGAGCGGAACTTTTCCGCAGTCGGGCTGATGGAGTAGTCGCTGTGTGACATTACTTCGCGGGGGGAAATGAGCGTGTAGAACGTGTGTCAATTTAGAATGTTGGAATGATGTCTGACCTGGCAAATTAACGTTTTAGACAAAGAAATGCCGTTCATTGACACCATTAACTTGTTCTGAGTTAATATGATCCGGCTCACACCGAGCCGCGTGCGACGGAAGACACCGCTAAGGCGACGCACAGACTTCGCCGCGAGCAGCGAGGGGGCTGGCCAAGTTGATGGAACAACTTGCGGTTCCCGCTCGCGCCGTCGGCGGATTCTTCGAGATGATGATCGACACCGGCCGCCAGACTTTTCGCCGGCCGTTTCAGTTGGGTGAGTTCCTGGAGCAGACGTGGATGATCGCGCGCGTGTCGCTGGTCCCGACCCTGCTGGTGTCCATTCCGTTCACCGTGCTGGTGGCATTCACCCTCAACATCCTGCTGCGTGAAATCGGGGCCGCCGACTTGTCCGGCGCCGGAACGGCATTCGGCACGATCACCCAGTTGGGTCCTGTGGTGACCGTGCTCGTCGTGGCGGGTGCCGGTGCCACCGCGATCTGCGCCGACCTCGGCGCGCGGACCATCCGGGAAGAGATCGACGCGATGCGGGTGCTCGGCATCGACCCGATCCAGCGACTCGTCGTGCCCCGGGTGCTGGCGTCGACCGTGGTAGCCCTGCTGCTCAACGGCCTGGTGTGCGCCATCGGCCTGTCCGGTGGCTACGTGTTCTCCGTCTTTTTGCAGGGCGTAAACCCCGGTGCGTTCATCAACGGGCTGACCGTCCTGACCGGGCTGCGCGAGCTGGTGCTCGCCGAGATCAAGGCGCTGCTCTTCGGCGTGATGGCCGGGCTGGTCGGCTGCTACCGCGGCCTGACCGTCAAGGGCGGGCCCAAGGGCGTGGGCAATGCCGTCAATGAAACGGTCGTGTACGCGTTCATCTGTCTGTTCGTCATCAACGTGGTGATGACCGCCATCGGTGTGCGAATCTCGGCGAAGTGAGTACTCGATGAGCTACGACGTCACCTACCGGCTGCGCAGCCTCGCCTCCCGGTTGCAGGAGCCGGTCGATGACTTCGGTGAGCAGGCCTTGTTCTACGGCCAAACGATCCGTCACGTCCCCCACGCGATCACCAAGTACCGCCAGGAGACGGTCCGGCTGATCGCCGAAATGACCATGGGCGCTGGGGCACTCGTGATGATCGGCGGCACCGTGGGTGTCGCCGCCTTCCTCACCTTGGCCTCCGGCGGGGTCATCGCCGTGCAGGGCTACTCCTCGCTGGGCAACATCGGTATCGAGGCGCTGACCGGCTTCTTGTCCGCTTTTCTCAATGTCCGCGTCGTTGCGCCGGTGATTGCCGGCATCGCGCTGGCGGCCACCATCGGCGCCGGTGCCACCGCGCAATTGGGCGCCATGCGGGTGTCCGAAGAGATCGACGCGGTCGAATGCATGGCGGTGGAATCGGTTTCCTATTTGGTGTCCACCCGCCTAATCGCCGGGCTCATCGCGATCATTCCGCTGTATTCGCTTTCGGTGCTGGCAGCGTTCTTCGCCGCCCGCTTCACCACCGTGTACATCAACGGGCAGTCCAAAGGCCTCTACGACCACTACTTCAATACTTTCCTCATCCCCTCGGACCTGTTGTGGTCGTTCCTGCAGGCGATCGTGATGTCCATCGCGGTGATGCTCGTCCATACCTACTACGGCTACAACGCCAGCGGCGGCCCGGTCGGCGTCGGCATCGCGGTCGGCCAGGCCGTGCGGACCTCGCTGATCGTCGTCGTCGTGATCACGTTGTGCATCTCACTCGCCGTTTACGGCGCGTCCGGCAACTTCAACCTCTCCGGCTAACGGGACCGCTCAAAGGAACATGGCAGACACAGGATCGCGACGAACGCATGTCAGGCTGGCAGCCGCGGTGCTGGCCAGCCTGTTGGTGGCGTTCGCGGTCGTCACTTACCTTTCCTACACAGCGGCTTTCGCCTCGATCGACAAGGTCACGGTCTCAGCGCCCCGGGCCGGGCTGGTGATGGAGACGGGCGCCAAGGTCAAGTACCGCGGCATCCAGATCGGCAAGGTCGAGACCATCGACTATTCCGGTGACCAGGCGCGGCTGACGTTGGGCATCAACAGCAGCGATATGCACTTCATCCCCTCCAACGCGACGGTGCACATCGCGGGGAACACCATTTTCGGCGCCAAGGCGGTGGAATTCCTTCCGCCACAGAACCCTTCGCCGACCGCGCTGCGCCCGAACGCGCACGTCGCGGCCTCGGCGGTGCAGCTGGAAGTCAACACCCTGTTCCAGTCGCTGATGGACCTGCTGCACAAGGTCGACCCGGTCGAACTCAACGGGACGCTGAGCGCGCTGTCCGAAGGACTGCGCGGTCACGGCGACGACCTGGGCGGCACCTTGTCGGGCCTGAACACACTGACGCGGCAAGCGAATCCGAAGCTGCCTGCCCTGCGGGAGGACTTCCGCAAGGCGGCGGTGGTCGCCAACACCTACGCCGACGCCGCCCCGGATCTGAACACCGTGTTCGACAACCTGCCGACGATCAACAAGACTGTCGTCGACCAGCAGAACAACCTCAACGACACGCTGCTGGCCACAATCGGCCTGGCCAACAACGCCTACGAGACCTTGGAGCCGGCCGAACAGAACTTCATCGACGCCATCAACCGGCTGCGGGCCCCGCTGAAGGTGACCGCCGACTATTCACCGGAATTCGGCTGCCTGTTCGCCGGAATCGAGCGCGGCATCAAAGAATTCGCCCCGCTGCTCGGGGTCCGCAAGGCGGGCCTGTTCACATCCTCGAGCTTCGTGCTCGGTGCGCCGTCGTACACGTACCCGGAGTCCCTGCCGATCGTCAACGCCTCTGGAGGCCCGAACTGCCGTGGCCTGCCCGACATTCCGACCAAACAGACCGGTGGGTCGTTCTACCGCGCCCCGTTCCTGGTCACCGACAACGCCAACATTCCGTACGAGCCGTTCACGGAACTGCAGTTTGACGCGCCTTCGACGTTGCAGTTCCTGTTCCACGGCGCCTTCGCCGAACGGGACGACTTCTGATGGCGGCTGGGGCCATGCCGACGCACCGGTCGATGATGATCAAGGTCAGCATCTTCACGGTGGCCATGCTGATCGTGTCCGCGGGACTGGTGGTGGTCTTCGGCGACTTCCGGTTCGGCCCCGAAAGCACCTACCACGCAACGTTTACCAACGTTTCGCGGTTGAAGGCGGGGCAAAAGGTGCGCATCGCCGGCGTGCCGGTCGGTGCGGTGTCCGGCGTGAAACTCAACCCGGACAACACCATCGACGTGGCATTCGGACTCGACAAGCGCTATAGGCTCTATTCCTCGACACGCGCGGTGATCCGGTACGAAAACCTGGTCGGTGACCGCTATTTGGAGATCACCTCGGGCCCGGGGGAGCTAAGAAAGCTGCCGCCGGGCGGAACGATCGACGCCCAGCACACCCAGCCGGCGCTGGATCTCGATGCGCTGCTGGGCGGCCTTCGGCCGGTCCTCAAGGGCCTGGATGCGGACAAGGTCAACACGATCAGCAGCGCGGTCATCGAGCTGCTGCAGGGCCAGGGCGGCGCGCTGTCGAACGTGTTGGCCGACACCAGCGCGTTCTCGTCGGCGCTGGGACAGCGCGACCAACTCATCGGCGACGTGATCAACAACCTCAACACGGTGCTCAAGACCGTCGATGCGCGCAGCGCGCAGTTCTCGGCCAGTGTGGACCAGTTGCAGCAACTGATCAGCGGGCTGGCCAAGAACTCCGACAACATCGCGGGCGCCATTCCGCCGTTGGCCTCAACGACGACGGATCTGACCGAGCTGCTGAAGAATTCACGCCGACCGCTGCAGGGCATCCTGGAGAACACCCGCCCGCTGGCGACCGAGCTGGACAACCGCAAGGCTGAGGTCAACAACGACATCGAGCAGCTGGGCGAGGACTACCTGAGGCTGGCCGCGCTTGGCGCCTACGGGTCGTTCTTCAACATCTATTTCTGCTCCGTGCAGATCAAGATCAACGGCCCGGCCGGTAGCGACATCCTGCTGCCCCTCGGTGGCCAGGTTGATCCGAGTAAGGGGAGGTGCGCTTTTGCCAAGTAACGCAAAGCGTGAGCGCGATCCACTGCGCACCGGCATTTTCGGGGTGGTGCTGGTGGTCTGCGTCGTGCTCATCGCATTCGGCTACGCGGGCCTTCCGTTCTGGCCGCAGGGAAAGATCTACGACGCCTATTTCTCCGACGCCGGCGGCATCCATCCCGGTAATGCCGTATACGTTTCAGGATTCAAGGTCGGCAAGGTGACATCGGTCGGCCTGGCCGGAGACAGTGCCAAGATCAGCTTCAGCGTGGACCGCCATGTCGCCGTGGGTGATCAGTCGCTTGCCGCCATCCGCACCGACACCATCCTCGGGGAGCGGTCCATCGCGGTGACTCCCGCCGGCAGCCGCAAGGCGACCACGATCCCGCTCAGCCGAACGACCACGCCGTACACGCTCGCCGGCGCGCTGGAGGATCTGGGTCAAAACGCCGACAACCTGAACAAGCCCCAGTTCGAGCAGGCGTTGAACGTATTGACCGACACGCTGCACGACGCCACCCCCGAGCTGCGCGGTGCGCTCGACGGTGTGACGACGCTGTCGCGCACCCTGAACCGCCGTGACGAGGCCCTGCAAAGCCTTCTGGCGCACGCGAAGTCGGTGACCGCGGTGCTGTCCCAGCGCGCCGGCCAGGTCAACAAGCTGGTCGACGACGGCAACGAGTTGTTCGCCGCGCTCGACGAGCGGCGCGCCGCCCTCGGGCGGCTGATCTCGGGGATCCAGGGCCTCTCGGCGCAGATCTCCGGCTTCGTCGCCGACAACCGCAAGGAGTTCGGCCCGGCACTGAGCAAGCTCAACGACGTGCTGAGCAATCTCAACGAGCGCCGCGACTACATCACGGAGGCCCTCAAGCGGCTACCCACCTACGCCACCGAGCTGGGCGAGGTCGTGGGGTCCGGGCCGGGCTTCAACGTCAACGTCTACGGTGTGATCCCCGCGCCGCTGATCGCGACGATGTTCGACTTCTTCTACCAGCCCGGCAAGATGCCGGCCAGCCTCGCCGATTACCTGCGCGGCTTAATCCAGGAACGCTGGATCATCAGGCCGAAGTCGCCATGATGCAGCGGATCGCCGGCAGCCGGGGGCTGCGCTACACCACCGCCATCGCGCTCATCGCGGTGCTGGTGGCCAGCGTGTATGTGCTGTCCTCGACCGGCAATACGCGAACCATTGTCGGGCATTTCACGTCCGCCGTCGGGCTCTACCCCGGGGACCAGGTCCGCGTCCTCGGCGTCCCGGTGGGTCAGATCGACACGATCGAGCCACGGCCCTCCGACGTCAAGATCACCATGTCGGTGTCCAAGGACGTGAAGATCCCGAAGGACGCCAAGGCCATCATCGTCTCGCCGAACCTGGTGGCGGCCCGGTTCATTCAGTTGACACCGGCCTATACCGGCGGGGCGGTCCTGCCCGACGGCGCGAGCATCGGCCTGGACCGCACCGGGGTCCCGGTGGAGTGGGACGAGGTCAAAGAGTCGCTGACCAAATTGGCCGCACAGCTGGGTCCCACCGCGGGCTCGATGCAGGGCCCCTTGGGCCGGACGATCAACCAGGCCGCGGACACGCTCAACGGCAATGGCGAGTCCTTCCACAACGCGTTGCGCGAACTCTCGCAAGCCGCTGGGCGGCTGGGGGATTCGCGCAGCGACATCTTCGGCACGGTCAAGAACCTTCAGGTTCTGGTAAACGCGCTGTCGGCCAGCAACGAACAAATCGTGCAGTTCGCCGGGAACGTCGCCTCAGTGTCCCAGGTGCTCGCCGACAGCTCGCGTCACCTCGACACCACCCTGGGCACCCTGAACAAGGCGCTGTCCGACATCCGCGGTTTCCTGCACGAGAACAACTCCACGATCATCGATACGGTCAACAACCTCAACGACTTCGCGAAGACGCTGAGCGACCAGAGCGAGAACATCGAGCAGGTGTTGCACGTGGCGGGCCCCGGCATCGCGAACTTCTACAACATCTACGACCCGGCGCAGGGCACGCTCAACGGCCTGTTGTCGATTCCGGAATTCGCCAACCCGGTGCAGTTCATCTGCGGTGGATCCTTCGAAACGGCGGCAGGCCCACGTGCGCCCGACTACTTCCGGCGCGCCGAACTCTGCCGTGAGCGGCTGGGGCCGGTGCTGCGCCGGCTCACCGTGAATTACCCGCCGATCATGTTCCACCCGCTCAACACGATTACGGCCTACAAGGGCCAGATCATTTACGACACACCGGAAACTCAAGCGAAGGCGGCGACTCCGGTTCCTGAGCTGACCTGGATCCCGGCCAACGGCGCCAAGACGCCGCCGGCCGCACAGAACCCTGCGGACCTGCAGGCGTTGCTTGTCCCGACGGCCCCGCAGACCGGCCAGGCCCCGGGTCCGGCCTTGGGAAATGCCGGGCCTGCCGGGGGCAGCGCCTTCGGGCCGCTGCCCGGACCACCGCCAGGCCAGGCGGCTGCACCGCCGCCGCCTACCGACGGAGGGGGCGGCTGATGAAGCGAATGTGGTTGCGTGGCAGCGCTTTGGCGACGGGCAGCGCGCTGCTGGCCGGCTGCCAATTCGGCGGGTTGAACTCGCTGTCGATGCCGGGCACCGCCGGTCACGGTGGCGGCGCCTACTCGATCACCGTCGATCTGCCCGACGTGGCGACGCTGCCGCAGAACTCGCCGGTCATGGTCGACGATGTCACCGTCGGCAGTGTCGCCGGGATTGAGGCCATGCAGCGATCCGACGGTTCTTTCTATGCGGCCGTGAAGCTGGCGTTGGACAAGAACGTCGTGCTGCCGGCCAACTCGACGGTGACGGTCGCCCAGACGTCGCTCCTTGGTTCGATGCATATCGACCTGGCCCGCCCGAAGGACGAGCCGGCCGTCGGCCGACTGACCGACGGGTCGAAAATCTCCGAGTCCAAAACCGGCCGCTATCCCACCACCGAAGAGGTGTTGTCGGCCCTCGGTGTCGTGGTGAACAAGGGCAATGTCGGTGCCCTGCAAGAGATCACCGACGAGACGTACCAGGCCGTCGCGGGCCGGCAGAGCCAGTTCGCCGACCTCGTTCCCCGACTGGCGGAACTGACGGCCGGGCTCAACCGGCAGGTCAATGACATCATCGATGCGGTCGACGGCTTGAACCGATTCTCGGCGAGCCTGGCGCGCGACAAGGACAACCTGGGCCGGGCGCTGGACACGCTGCCCGACGCGATTCGGGTACTGAACAAGAACCGCGACCACATCGTCGAGGCGTTCGCCGCTCTCAAGAAGCTGGCGATGGTCACATCAAACGTGCTGGCCAAAACGAAGGTGGACTTCGCCGCCGACCTCAAGGACCTCTACGCGGCCGCCAAGGCGCTCAACGACAACCGGAAGAACTTCGTGACGTCGTTGCAGCTGCTGCTGACCTTCCCCTTCCCCAACTTCGGCATCAAGAATGCGGTGCGCGGCGACTACCTCAACGTGTTCAGCACCTTCGACCTCACGCTGCGCCGGCTGGGTGAAACGTTCTTCACCACGGCGTATTTCGACCCGAACATGGCCCATATGAACGAGATTCTCAACCCGCCCGATTTCTTGGTCGGCGAATTGGCCAACCTGTCCGGACAGGCGGCCGACCCGTTCAAGATTCCGCCCGGCACGGCTTCAGGACAATAGGGGGCGGACGCAGATGCACGACAAACTCACCAGGATCCAGCTGTGGATATTCGCGGTGATCACGGCCATCACTCTGACCGTGATGGCGGTGTTCTACCTGCGACTGCCGTCAACGTTCGGACTCGGAACGTACGCCGGGACCGCCGATTTCGTCGCCGGCGGCGGCCTGTACAAGAACGCCAACGTCACCTATCGCGGCGTCGCGGTCGGCCGGGTGGAGTCCGTGGGGCTCAACCCCAACGGTGTCACCGCCGAGATGCGGCTGAACAGCGGGACGCCCATCCCGTCGAATGTCACGGCCACCGTCAAGAGCGTGTCGGCGGTCGGTGAGCAGTACATCGACCTGGTGCCATCGGGCACACCGGCAGCAACCAAGCTGCGCAACGGCTTTCGGATCGAGCGGCAGAACACCCGGATCGGCCAGGACGTCGCCGACCTGCTGAAGCGGGCGGAGGCGCTGACCAACAGCCTGGGCGACACCCGGCTGCGCGAGCTGCTACACGAGACGTTCATCGCGACCAACGGGTCGGGCCCCGAGCTGGCCCGGCTGTTCGAGTCCGCCCGGCTGTTGGTGGACGAGGCCAATGCCAACTACCCGCAGGTCTCCCAGTTGATCGACCAGGCCGGCCCGTTCCTGCAAGCACAGATTCGCGCAGGCGCCGACATCAAGTCGCTGTCCGACGGGCTGGCGCGCCTCACCTCCGAGGTGCGTCAGGCCGACCCGGAGCTGCGTTCGACGCTGGCAACCGCCCCGGGCGCGACCGACGAGGCCAGCACCGCGTTCTCCGGCATACGTCCCTCGTTCCCGGCGTTGGCGGCCAGCCTGGCCAACCTGGGCCGGGTGGGCGTCATCTATCACAAATCGATCGAGCAGCTGTTGGTGGTGCTGCCCGCGCTGTTCGCCGCGATCACCACGGCCGCCGGCGGCTCACCCCAGGACGAGGGAGCCAAGCTCGACTTCAAGCTGGACCTCAACGACCCGCCGCCGTGCGCCGTCGGATTCCTGCCGCCGCCGTTGATGCGCACGCCGGCCGACGAGACGCTGCGCGAGCTCCCGAAGGACATGTACTGCAAGGTCGCGCAGAACGACCCCAGCACCGTGCGCGGCGCCCGCAATTATCCGTGCCAGGAGTTCCCGGGCAAACGGGCGCCGACCGTTCAGCTCTGCCGCGACCCGAAGGGCTACGTTCCCGTCGGCCGCAACCCGTGGCGCGGTCCGCCGGTGCCCTACGACACGCCGGTAACCAACGGGCTGAACGTGTTGCCCCCCAACAAATTCCCATACATCCCGCCCGACGCCGAGCCCGATCCCGGCACGCCCATCGTCGGGCCGCCTCCACCGGGTGTGGTGCCCGGACCGGGCCCGCTGCCCAACCAGCCGGCATACGATCCGCCGCCACCCAACAACAACGGGCCACCACCGCCGTTCACGTCGTGGCAGCCGCCCGGGGTTCCGCCGGTGCCGCCGCAGCTGCCCTACCCGAAGTGGCTGCCTCCGCCGCCGGCGCCGGAGGGGATCAGTCCTCCGCCGGCGGGCCCGGGACCGGAGAAGCCGTGGGGCCCCCCGCCCGGGCCGCAACCGCAGGCGAGCGGACCGGCGTATGCCACCTATGACGAAAAGACGGGCGCATTCAAGGACCCGGCAGGCGGCACTGGTATTTTCGCGGCCGGTGCTAGCGGCGCGTCCGGCGCCGAGAATTGGGTGGACTTGATGCTTGATCCGAGGCCGATGTAGTGGCAGACGAGCCAACGACCAGTCCGCGCGCGCGTCGTCGGGCCTCCCGTCCGGCCGGCCCCGCGAAAGACGAGCCGGATCAGGCCGCCACGGTGCGCGTCGATGCCGCGCCACCGCAGCCGGCCAAGCCGGTCAAGGCCCTCAAGTCGGTCAAGCCGCCACCGCGGCGGCGGCCGCACCGCGCCCTGGTGGCATGGATCTCGTTCGCGGCGGCGGTGCTGGCCATCGGCGCGCTGGCGGGTTGCCTCGCCGTGCTCGTCGTCCAGCAGCGGCACGCCGACGCCCAACAGGCGCGCAGCCAACGTTTCGTCGACACCGCCACCCAGACGGTGGTCAACATGTTCAGCTACAAGCAGGACAACATCGACGAGAGCGTGAACCGCTTCTACAACGGCACCAGCGGACCGCTGCGCGGAATGCTGGGCGCCAACAACAACATCGAGAACCTCAAGGGCATATTCCGCTCCACCAACGCGACGTCGGAAGCCGTGATCAACGGCGCCGCCCTGGAGGGCATCGACGCCGTCACCGACAACGCGTCCGTGCTGGTCTCGGTGCGCGTCACGGTCGCCGACATCGACGGCGTGAACAAGCCCTCCATGCCCTATCGCCTGCGGGTCATCGTGCACGAGGACGAGCAGGGGCGGATGACGGGCTACGACCTGAAGTATCCCAACGGGGGCAATTGATGCGGTGGCGGCGCCGGCTGCTCGTCATCGCGGGCTACCTGCTGGTTGTGGTGTTCGTCGGGTTGTCGGCGGCGGCCGGCTGGTTCTACTGGGGCCGGGTAGAGACGCGCGGCGAGGAGGCGGCGCGGGCGGTGCTACCGGGCTTGGCTACCAAGGAGATTCCCGAAGTCTTCGCCTACGACTACCAGACGGTGGAACGCAGCCTCGCCGAGGTGTATCCGCTGTTGACCCCCGACTATCGCCAGGAATTTCGCAAAAGCGCCAACGCACAGATCATTCCGGAGGCCAAGAAGCGCGAGGTGGTCGTCCAGGCCAGCGTCGTGGGCGTGGGAGTCATGTCCGCCACGCGTGATTCGGCGTCGTTGATGGTCTACATGAACCGCACCGTGACCGACAAATCACGGCAGCCGCTCTACGACGGCAGCCGGTTGCGGGTGGATTTCAAAAAGATCGGCAAGCAATGGCTGATCGCCTACATCACACCGATCTAGTAGCACATCGCAATGCCGTTGCAGTACAACGGATAACGTTCGACCGGGCTGGGCGGCGGCCCGGCCAGCTGGAGTGAGAACGGTTGCTTCTTCATCTCCGGCTGCATCCCACAGACCGCGCCGTGCAGGATGGTGTGGGTGCCGTTCATATTCTCGTCGCTGAAGGCGTAGGTTTCAGTGGACGGCGCGGTGCCGCCGCTCGGACACGAGACGCCGTCCGGCTTCTCGACTTTGAAGGTCCACAACATGCTGGACATCCGTGCCCTGCCGCTGAAGTTTTGCGCCTTGTCCGCGGGGGTGATGTGTTCGGCCGTCGAACTGACGATGTTCAGGGCGCAGTTCATGGCGAAGACGATCGGGTCGGAATAGTCGTTCATGTTCCGGGTTCCGGACGGCTGATCGCACAGCGCCGAGATCGTCCAGGTCACCCCGGAGACCCCCGCCTCGTTGTAGTTGTAGTTGCCATCCGGCGGCGGCCCGATCGCGTGCGCCGGGTGACCGGAGTCCAGCGCGATTCCGATGGCGACCGCCGAGAAGATGCCGGCGCCGGCGGCCAGTCCGCGACGGAGCTTCACAGTTCCCTCCCTTCCCGGCCGTCCCCCGCACCGATGCATCGAGTATCACAGCGATTGCGCGGCAACACCATGGGCGGGGTCTACTCGGCATCCTGGGAATGTGGCTCCGCCAACGCGTCCAGGAAGGACCGCGCCCAGCGGTCGACGTCGTGGGCGAGCACCTGGCGCCGCATCGACCGCATCCGGCGCCTGCCCTCCTCGACGGTCTGGTTGAGTGCCGCTTCGATGGCGTCCTTGACGCCCTCGAGGTCGTGCGGGTTGACCAGATAGGCCTGGCGCAGCTCGGCGGCGGCCCCCGTGAATTCCGACAGGACCAGCGCACCGCCGAGGTCGCTGCGGCAGGCGACGTACTCCTTGGCCACCAGGTTCATGCCGTCGCGCAGCGGGGTGACCAGCATGACGTCGGCGGCCACGAAGAAGGCGATCAATTCGTTGCGGGGGACCGGCCGGTGCAAGTAGTGCACCACCGGATGACCGACCTCCGCGTATTCGCCGTTGATGTGGCCCACCTGGCGCTCGATGTCGTTGCGCAGAATCTGGTAGCTCTCCACGCGTTCCCGGCTCGGCGTCGCGAGCTGGACCAGCACGGTGTCGTCGCGTTTCGCGCGCCCCTCCGCGAGCAGCTCCGAGAAGGCCTTCAGCCGAACGTCGATGCCCTTGGTGTAGTCGAGCCGGTCGACGCCCAGCAGCACCTTGCGGGGGTTGCCCAGCTCGGCCCGGATCTCGCGGGCGCGGCGCCTGATGTCGCGGTCGCGAGCGGTGTGGTCGAGCGAGCCGGAATCGATGGAGATGGGGAAGGCGCCCACCCGGACCACGCGCGACCCGAGCTCGACCTCGCCGAACCGCGCGCGCACGCCGACCGAGCCGCGGGAGGTGTTGACGCCGATCAATCGGCGGGACAGGAACAGGAAGTTCTGGGCGCCGCCGGCCAGGTGGAAGCCCACCAGGTCGGCGCCGAGCAGGCCCTCGATGATCTCGGTGCGCCAGGGCAGCTGCATGAACAGTTCCACCGGCGGGAACGGGATGTGCAGGAAGAACCCGATGGTCAGGTCGGGCCGCAGCTCGCGCAGCATCGCCGGCACCAGCTGCAGCTGGTAGTCCTGCACCCAGATGGTCGCGCCCTGGGCGGCGGCGCGGGAGGTGGCTTCCGCGAAGCGCCGGTTGACCTCGACGTAGCGTTCCCACCATTCGCGGTGGTAGATCGGTTTGACGATGACGTCGTGGTACAGCGGCCACAGCGTGGCGTTGGAGAACCCCTCGTAGTACTGGGCGATGTCGTCGGCGCTCAGCCGCACCGGCCGAAGCTCCAGGTCCTCCTGGACGATGGGCTCGTCAGCGAAATCGGTCTCTTCCTCGGCGACGCCCGCCCAGCCGACCCACGCGCCACGCCGGCGGCGAAGCAGCGGTTCCAGCGCCGTCACCAGCCCGCCGGGGCTGCGCTTCCACCCGGTCGTGCCGTCGGGACGCCGCTCCCGGTCTACCGGCAGCCGGTTGGCGACCACCACGAAGTCGGAATTCCCGAAGGTTGGCGACTTCGAGTCCCGCCCGTCCCCGGGAGCCATCTACGCGTCGAGTTTTGCGGGCCCAATACCGAGCATCGACAGGAAAACGCGGCACTCGTCGGCGTCGTTCGCATACGCCGCGACAACTCGCCTGGCCTGGCTGGCCGTGCTGTCGGCAAGCGGTTCGACGTCGCCGATCTCGCCAGGGTCAGATTTCGTAGCCATGACTTAACTGTAGGTGATGCAGGATGAGCAGGTGGGTGAGGACTTGATGTTCGAGTTCCTCGACGTCGTCGTAGAGCGGCAGAAGGTGCGGGCGTTGGACGGCCTGACGGCCGCCATTCCGGGCCGGGGCGTGACCGCCGTCTTCGGACCGTCGGGGTCGGGGAAATCGACGCTGCTTCGACTGTGCAATCGACTCGAGGTGCCCACGAGCGGCACGGTGTCGTTCTACGGCAAGGACGTCGCCGGCATCGATCCGCTGTGGCTGCGCCGTCGCGTGGGCATGTGTTTCCAGCGGGCGACGCCGTTTCCGGGGACAGTGGCCGACAACCTGCGGGCGGCCGACGCCGACGCATCCGACGCGCGGATGCGGGACACCTTGGCCCGGGTGGCCTTGACCGGCGCGTGGCTGGACCGCGACGCCACCGCGCTGTCGGGCGGGGAGGCGCAGCGCATGTGCCTGGCCCGCACGCTGATGGCCCAACCGCAGGTGTTGCTGCTCGATGAACCCACCTCGGCCGTCGACGCCGAAGCCGCGCGGGTGATCGAGCGCGCCGTCCGTGACCTGGCGGACGACGGAATCCCCGCTCTGTGGGTCACCCACGATTCGGCGCAGGTCGAGCGCGCCGCCGACCGGGTTCTGCACATCGAGCGGGGCCGCAGCCTGGGGCTTGGCCCGGTCGGGTCGGTGGCGTGATGAACGGCCAGGTTGGCTGGATGGGCCTGGCGGCGTCGCTGATCCTGGTGGCGCTCGCGGCGGGGGTGTCGCTCTGGCAGCGGTTGGGCCTTGAGCGGCAGTTGGTGTGGGCGGCCGCCCGCGCCCTGGCCCAGTTGCTGCTCGTGGGCGGCGCGCTGACGTTGCTGTTCGAGCCCGGCCGTTCCCTGTGGTGGTCGTGGGCGTGGGTGGCCGGCATGGTCGCTTACGCCGGGGACATCGCCCGCCGCCGGGCCCCGGAGGTGCCGAGACTGGCGCCGCTGACCATCGCCGCGTTCACCGCGGCGGCCGTCGTCACCCTGGGCGTGATTTTCGGGCTGCGGGTGTTCCCCCTGCAGCCGCGGACGTTGGTGCCGGTCGCCGGGATGATGATCGGCAACTCGATGACCGCCACGGTGTTGGTGGCGCGGCGGTTGGTCGACGAGTTGCGCGACAAGCGTGACGAGGTCGAAGCCAGGCTCGCCCTCGGGCAGGCCTCCCGCCAGGCCGCTTCCCCGTACCTGCGGACCGCGTTGCGGTCGGCGATATCGCCCCAGATCGAAACCACGAAAGCCACCGGGCTGGTTTTCCTGCCGGGCGCCATGACGGGCCTCATCCTCGCCGGCGTGCACCCGGTGCAGGCCGTGCTGGTCCAGGCGGTCGTGATGTTTTTGATCCTGGGCTCGGTGGCGGCCACCACCGTCGTCGTCGGCCTCGGGCTGGTCCGCCTGTCGTTCACCCGTGACCATCGCCTGCTGCCGTTCGGCATGCCGCCGGACGGCCCCCGCGGCTGATCAGGTCTAGCTTGGCCCCACCGGTGAGCCGCTTACACACTGGCCGTAATGTGTAAACATCGACCTGACAACGAGTGAGGTGGGCCGAATGACACTGTCCGAGCAAGCCGGTGCCCAGACGGGCAACGCCGATGCTGACGAGCTGGTGAGCTACGAAACCCTCGACGAGGGCCGCATCGCGCGGATCTGGCTGAACCGGCCCGACGCTCACAACGCGCAAAGCCGCGGCCTGCTGATCCAGCTCGACGAGGCGTTTCTGCGCGCCGAGGCCGACGACACCGTGCGCGTGGTGATCCTGGCCGCGCGCGGCCGCAACTTCTCTGCCGGCCACGACCTGGGCTCGGAGCTGGCGATCGCCGAGCGCAGCCAGCTCCCCAGCTTCCGCATCAACGGCGGGACCCGCGACCCGATCGCGGAGAAGATCTACCTGCAGGAGTGGCACTACTTCTTCCAAAACACCTGCCGCTGGCGGGATTTGCGCAAGATCACCATCGCCCAGGTGCAGGGCAACGCCATCTCGGCGGGCCTGATGCTGATCTGGGCGTGCGATCTGATCGTGGCCGCCGACAATGCCAAGTTCAGCGATGTCGTCGCCGTGCGCTTGGGCATGCCGGGCGTCGAATATTACGCTCACCCTTGGGAATTCGGCCCGCGCAAAGCCAAAGAACTGCTGCTGACCGGAGACGCTCTCGACGCCGAGGAGGCCTATCGGCTTGGCATGGTGTCCAAGGTGTTCCCGGTTGACGAATTGGCCGAAAAGACACTGGAGTTCGCCCGGCGCATCGCCGACCGGCCCACGATGGCCGCGCTGCTCGTCAAGGACTCGGTCAACGCCGCCTCCGACGCAATGGGATTCACCGAGGCGTTGCGGCACGCGTTCCACATCCACGAGTTGGGGCATGCGCACTGGGCGGCCCACAACGAGAACAGGTACGCGGTCGGCCTGCCGCCCGACGTCGAGGACTGGCGCAGCGCCAAGCCGACGCAGGTGGCTCGCCGCGATACGCCGTGACTCCCCGCGATACGCCGTGACTCCCCGCCGAACGTGGAGTTGTTGCGGAAAATACCCTTGATTCGCCGCAACAACTCGACGTCCGGCGTCACAGGGTAAGGAGACCGAGTGCAGCTTTCCTTCGAAAAACGGACCTATCTGGTCACCGGCGGTGGCAGCGGAATCGGCAAGGGTGTGGCCGCCGGGCTTGTCGCAGCCGGCGCCTCGGTCATGATCGTCGGCCGCAACCCTGACCGGCTGGCGGGGGCCGTGAGCGAGATCGAAGCCCTCGGGGGCGGCGGCTCCATTCGCTACGAGCCGACCGACGTCACCAACGAAGAGGAGGCCGCTCACGCGGTGGGCGCCGCGACGGCCTGGCACGGCCAACTCCACGGGGCGGTGCATTGCGCGGGCGGCTCGGAAACCATCGGGCCCGTCACTCAGATCGACTCGGAAGCCTGGCGGCGCACCGTCGACCTGAACGTCAACGGCACCATGTATGTGCTCAAGCACGTCGCGCGCGAGCTGGTGCGGGGCGGCGGCGGTTCGTTCGTGGGCATCTCGTCGATCGCGGCCAGCAATACCCACCGGTGGTTCGGCGCCTATGGGGTCAGCAAGTCGGCCGTCGACCACATGATGCAGTTGGCCGCCGACGAGCTCGGCCCGTCCTGGGTGCGGGTCAACAGCATCCGGCCGGGCCTGATCCGCACGGATCTGGTCGCGCCGGTGTTCGCCGTCCCGGCGGTCAGCGAAGACTACCGGGAGTGCACGCCGCTGCCCCGGCCCGGCGAGGTCGAGGACGTCGCCAATCTGGCGATGTTCCTGCTCAGCGACGCGGCCTGCTACATCACCGGGCAGGTCATCAACGTCGACGGCGGGCTGATGCTGCGGCGCGGCCCGGACTATTCCGCGATGCTGGAACCCGCGTTCGGCGCCGACGGGCTACGCGGAGTCGTCTGACGCCAAGCCGGCGTCCCGGTCGGCGAGCGTGGCGAGCGCCGACCAGTCCAGGTGCCCGCCACCCGTTGCCACGAGCGTGAGCAGGCGGTCGCGCAGCACGCTGGCCACCGGCAGCGGTACCTGAAGCTGCTCCGCGGCGGCGAGCACCAGCCGGACGTCCTTGAGCCCCAAGGTCGCCGCCATGCCGGCCGGCTCGAACTCCTGGCGCGCGATCAGGCCGCCATAGGTCTGATAGGCCGGGGCGGCGAACAACGTCGAGGTGAGGATGTCGACGTACTGCTGTTTGTCGATGCCGTCCTTGGCGACCAAAGCCGCGGCCTCGCTGATGGATTCGATGGCGGATGCGATCAGAAAGTTGCCGCTCAGCTTCACCAGGTTGGCGGTGTGTGGCCGCTCGGACACCACGAAGGTCCGCTGCCCGATCGCGTCGAACAACCCGAACAGCGGCTGCAGCACCTGCGGCTCACCCGCGGCGACCACGAAAAGCTTTGCGGCCGCGGCCGCCTCGGGCCTGCCGAACACCGGCGCCGCGGCATACCGCTGACCGGCCCCGGCGTGCGCGGCCGCCAGGCGCTCGGAGAGGGCGACGCTGATGGTGCTCGACGAGACGTGCGTGGCGCCGGGCGCCAGTGCAGCGACGATGCCGCCCTGCTCGAAAACCACGCCCTCGACGGCCCGGTCGTCGGCCAGCATGGTGAAGACGACCTCGGCGTTGCACGCGTCGGCGACGGTCTGTGCCGCCGCTGCGCCCTCCTGCACGAGCGCCTCCGCCTTGTCGGGGGAGCGGTTGTAGACGGTGACGTGGTGGCCCGCCTTGACGAGGTTCGCGGCCATGCCCCGGCCCATCTTTCCCAGGCCGATGAATCCGATGTCCATGCCTCCACTGTGCCCTTTCTCCCGCCTTTCCAAAGATCCGCATGGGCCGCTCCTTACGATGATGGGCACCTAGTGACGGGAGCGGCGGATGAAGCGACTCGAGGGCAAGCGGATCCTGGTGACCGGCGCCGCGTCGGGGATCGGGCAGGCGACCGCGCTGCGCCTGCTCGACGAGGGCGCGACCGTCGTGGCCTCCGACGTCGCGGAGGATGGCCTGGACGCCACGCGGTCCCGCGCCGGCGAGGACGGGACCGCCGAGCGCCTCACCACCGTGCCGATGGACGTGGGCAACGAGGACTCGGTGATCGGCGGCGTGCGCCTGGCCGTCGAAACGCTCGGCGGCCTGGATTCGTTGGTCAACGCCGCAGGCATCCTGCGCGCCGCGCACACCCACGAGACCACCCTGGAGCTGTGGAACCAGATCGTCGGCGTCAACCTGACCGGCACGTTTGTCGTTGTCCGAGAAGCGCTTCCGGCGTTGCTAGCGAATTCCCGCAGCGCGATCGTCAACTTCAGTTCGACGTCGGCCTCTTTCGGCCATCCCTACATGGCGGCGTACGCGGCGAGCAAGGGTGGAATCCAGGCCTTTACCCATTCGCTCGCGCTCGAATACGCGCACCAGGGCCTGCGCGCGGTGTGTGTGGCACCGGGCAGCATCAAGTCCGGCATCACCGACGCGACCGGCGGCTACATCCCGAAAGACGCCGACTGGACGCTCTTTTCGAGGTTGATGCCGATCCTGCCGACCACGGTGGAGTCCAGCGGCGCCGGGATGGCGGACCCGTCCGTGGTCGCCGGGGTGATCGCCATGCTGGTGTCCGAGGACGGCGCGTTCATCACCGGGACCGAAATCCGCATCGACGGCGGAACGCACGCTTAGGTGAAGGGCGGCGCCCGGCTTCGCCGCGCTTGCGATCGCCGCTGGCCTGATGGCGGCGACCCGCGGCGCCCGGCTTCGCCGCGCTTGCGATCGCCGCTGGCTAGTTAACGCACGGCACGCCGCCGCCGTCGATCGGCTTCCCCTGATCGGGTGTCGGATAGGTGGTGGTGGTGCCGTTGTAGTAATACGGCTTGGCCTTGCTGGACGTTGTGGTCGTCGGCGTTTCCCCCGTGCCGTCGTCGACCATCGAGACCGTGAAATTAGTGTCCACGGTCACCCTGATGTGTCCGGGCTGGACGCTGGGATCGGGCCGGCTGGGCGCGTCGAGGCCGAGCAGTTTGGCCACGTTACTCGCGTCGGTTTGCGCACCGACGCCGTACGCGACCGTGCTCTCGGTCGGTTCGCCAGAATTGCGGTCGCGGGTCTGACCGGTGGTGTAGCCATGGTTTTGCAGGGCGCGGGACACCTCGGTCGCGAGTCCGCTCGTGCTGCCGGCATTGACCACATCGACGATCGTCGACGGACTCGGCTTGGCGGCCGTGGTGGCGGGTGCCGTGGTGGTGGGGGAGGCGCCGATCGCCGTGGCCACCTCGGCCTTGATCGCCGCCGGGTCGATGATGTTGACGTCCTGGCCGTCGATGTTGTCGTAGCGCACCACCGGCAGCGTCCGGAACTCGACCTGGCCGCCGGAGGCCAGCGAACCCAGCCGCTGGATCATCTCCTCGTCCCAACCGGCCGACAGCACCACATCCTTGCGCGCCACCGCCATGAGGCTCTTGAGCTTGTCCAGGTTGGTGAAGGTGCCTGCGGCCTGCAGCTCGTGCATGACCGACGAAATGAATGCCTGCTGCCGATGGGTGCGGTCCAGGTCCCCGTTTTCCAGGCCGTGGCGCTGGCGGACAAATGACAAGGCCTCGGAGGCGTCCAACGTCTGCCGCCCGGCCGGGAAGTCGGCACCGGAGTACGAGTCGTAGACGGGATGGTTCAGGCAGACCTCCACCCCGCCCAGGGTTTGGGTCAGGTCGTAGAAGCCGGCCAGGTTGACTTCGGCGAAGTAGTCGATGGGAACGCCGGTCAGGTTTCGCACCGCGCGCAGCGTCGCGGCCCGCCCAGCCTCGCGGCCCTTGGTCTCGAGTTCCTTTTGACTGCTGACGCCCTGATTGGCGAGCTTTTGCGCGACGTACTGCTTGGTGAGGCCGTACGCCTCTTTGATCTTGATGTGGTTGTAGCCGGGAACCCCGGTGAAGGGCACCCAGTCGTCGCGTGGGATCGAGAAGGCGACGACCTTGTTGTCGGCACTGACGTGCACGAGGATCAGCGTGTTGGTGTTGTAGCCGCCGTCATCGGAATCGCCGGCGTGCAAATGCTTCAAGATCGACCAGGGCAGGTCGTTGCCGTCTTGATCTTTACGCGAGTCCAGCCCGATCAGCAGGATGTTCATATCGTCGCCGCTGGACCGCGGGTCGTCGGGCAGCAGGGCGTTCGAAACCGTGATACCGCCCAGCGCGCCGTGGGCCACGTAGTAGCCCGCCCCGGTCAACCCGATCGCTGCCACCGAGACGAGGGCGCCCAAGGTACGCGTCAGCCCTTTGCGGAATCGTGAGGGTTGACGAACGGCTCGATGACGGCGATGGGCGCCGCCCGAGCGGGCCATCACAAACCTCTGCCCACACCCAGCGCATCACCAGGCACCGCGCTGGCGGTTTGCGGCGATGTCGCTTCAAGCATGGTGTCAAGTATGCGTTAGCTTGCTGTGAAGCCCCCAATCGAGAACGGCTCCCGGGCGGGCCCGGCCCCCCGTGCCGGACCCGATCTCAGCACACTAATTCACCCCTGACCAGCGCTTTCTTACTCCGGCGTCGCGCGGCGGTATCGACAAGGTCACACGGCCGGCGAGACCGCCTCGAACTTGTTACCGAGCCGATATGACGGCTACCGGGCTTTGACCAGGTCCTCGCCCGATTCGTAGAAAATGGTGATATTCGAACCGGTCATGACCTCGGCGAAGTACACGCCGAGCGGCTCGACCTCGTAGAAGTAGTGAACGTTGCCCTCGCGGTCCACCGCCGTGGCACACGACAAGCCCGGGGCCCCGCATCGCTGCTTGACGGGTATCGCGAGAACGGCCAGCACCACCACCACGGCGACGCCGACCATCACCGGGACTCTGCTCAATGCCTGCCTGGTCGTCGGCGCCGGATGCGTCACCGCTGGAGTGTAAGCGGCACGCCGCCCCAGGTTCACCCAGGCGCAGTAGGGTGTCTCGGCTATGACCACTGCAAGCCCGGACGGCGCGCCGCCGCAGACCCGGGTCGAGGTACTGGGCAACATCGGGCCCAACTGGTTCGCCTCGGTGATGGGCACCGGAATCGTCGCGATCGCCGGTGCCACCCTGCCGGTGCACGTTGCGGGGTTGCGCGCATTCGCCCAAGTCGTCTGGGTGATCGCCGCCGTCCTGCTCGTGGCGCTGATCGTCCTGGTTGGTGGTCCCTGGTTGCGCCACCCCACAGTGGCGCGCAGTCACGCGCGTAATCCGCAGATGGCGCACTTCTACGGCGCGGCGCCCATGGCGTTGATGACCGTGGGGGGCGGAGCGGTGCTGGTCGGAAGGGACCTGCTCGGTGAGCGCATCGCCGTCGACCTGGATTGGGTGCTGTGGACCGGGGGGACGCTGGGCGGGCTGTTCACCGCGGTGAGCATTCCGTTCTTGATGTTCACCCAGCACAATGTCGAGCCCGACGCGGCGTTCGGTGGCTGGCTGATGCCGGTGGTTCCGCCCATGGTGAGCGCTGCCACGGGCGCGCTGCTGCTGCCACATATGTCGGCGGGCGCCGGGCGCGAGAACTTGCTCTTCGGCTGCTACGCGATGTTCGGGCTCTCCTTGCTGGCCTCCCTGAACATCATCGCCATGATCTGGGCGCGCCTGACGCTGTATGGCACATCGGGCACCGCGCGCGTGCCCACGCTGTGGATCGTGTTGGGCCCACTCGGCCAATCCATCACCGCCGCAGGTCTTTTGGGTGCCACCGCCGGACTCGCCGTCGACCGCGAGCTGGCCGAGGACATGAATGGCTTCGCCATCCTCTACGGGGTCCCGGTGTGGGGGTTCGCGGTGTTGTGGATCGCGCTGGCCACCGCGCTGACCGTGCGCACACTGCGGCGCGGCATGCCGTTCGCCCTGACGTGGTGGAGCCTGACCTTCCCGGTCGGAACGTTCGTCACCGGAACCTCCCAGCTCGCCGGGCATAGCCACCTGCCCGCCTTCCGGGTGGCCGCGGCCATCGCGTACGCCGGGCTGTTGTTCACCTGGGTGCTGGTCGCCGCGCGCACCGCGCGGGGAAGCCTGCGCGGCAACCTGCTCCAGCTGCCGCCGAGCGCCGCGCCGATCAAGGCCAGCAAGCAACCGGTGTCCTGAGCGTCGGCGCTCGGCGTCTTGGTCCCCGGGGTCTGCGGGTAGGCCTCCGGGACGTCTGACGCCGCCGGAGCCGTCCGAGCGTAGGTCGCGGACAAAAGATCTCGGCTAGGACCGGAGGTTAAGGATGCGTGCTGAGGAAGGCGACGAAACCGTCTAGGGCCCGGCGCACCGGGTTAGTCACGCGGGCGCCGGATACCGCTGAACCCACGGGCTCGCTTCTTCGAGCTGGGCGGCCAACTGGAGGAGGTCGCCGTCCCCGCCCAGCCGCCCCACCAACTGCACACCAAGGGGAAGCCCGCCGTCTGTCCAGTGCAATGGCACGCTGATCGCTGGGCGTCCGGTGATGTTGGCGAGTTGCGTGTACGGCACCCAACCGAGACTTTCCTGGACCAGTTGATCGAGAATCCCGCTGCGCGCCATGACCTTTCCCGCACGCAGCTTGCTGGCGATGCGGGCCATCCGTTGTAGCGGGCGCGAGGTTGCCGTGGCACCGACGCGAAGGGGCGGGGTGGCCAGGGTGGGGGTGAGCAGGCAGTCGAAGCTTTCGTGGAACGTGGCCAGGGATCGGATGTGGTTGTTCCTGTTCTCCAACGCAAAAATGGGCGCGAGAACGCCGCTGGCCCTGGCGAGTTCGCTCACGGCCAGCGTGTCGGCCTCGAAATCACTGTCGCGGGCGCCGGTGCGTTGTCTGGCGTCGGCGACGTGATAGTAGAGCTGCGCGAACCAGATGGTGAGAAAGTCCCGCGCCAAGGCGGCGTCGTCGTACGGGGGCGCAACCTCCTCGACCCGGTGTCCCAGATCGCGCAGCAGCGCCGCCGCCCGTTCCACCGCCGCGACGGCTTCCCGGTCGGGATGTTGGTTGATCGCCGAGGACCACGAGTACCCGATCCGTAGCGTGCCCGGACGACGCTTGATGTGATCGGCGAAAGAGCCTGAGGGCAGGGCGACTTCGTAGGCGGCATGCGTGTTGCGGCCGATAATCGCGTCGCAGAGCGCGGCGCTGTCACGCACGGTGCGCGACACGACGCCCTGGGTCACCATCCCGAACATCGGCTCGCCGATCTGCGGGCCGTAGGGCGACAGCCCCCGGCTCAGCTTGAGGCCCACCAGCCCGTTGCACGCGGCGGGGATGCGGATCGATCCGCCGCCGTCGTTGGCCCCGGCCGCCGGAACGATCCCGGCCGCCACCGCCGCCCCGGATCCGCCCGATGAGCCGCCGGGAGTGTGCCCGGTGTTCCACGGGTTGCGCGCCGGCCCCCAGTAATCCGATTCCGTCACGCCCTTGGCCCCGAACTCGGGGGTGTTGGTCATGGCGAAGATCACCAGACCCGCGTCCAGGAATCGCTGAGTGACCAGGGCATGCCGGTCGGCCACGTCGTTGGCCAGCGACCGGGAACCGCTGGAGGTCGGAAAGCCGCGGTACTCCTGGGCGAGGTCTTTGATCACGAAGGGCACGCCGGCGAACGGCCCGCGCAGGTTCGGGTCGGTGGCCTGGCGGTCCGCGACGTCGCCGAGGTGCCGGACGATCGCGTTCAGCCGCGGATTGACCGCGTCCGCTCGTTGTCGTGCCAACGCGAGGAGCTCGGGCGGGGTGACCTGCCTGCGCTCGACCAGTTCGGCCAGCGCGGTCGCATCCAAGGACATGTACTCGTCAAGCTGCATCGGTTTCTCCTCCGGACGCTCCGCTGCATCGTATTGGAGCCGCTTCGGCGCCGGGCCGCCGCCGAGGCGGCTTAGTATCACCTGATGCCCATGGCAGTTGAACCGTTTTCGATCCAGGGACCCGGCGGCGTGCGCATCGTCGCGGACCGGCTGGGCGATCCGCAAGCGCGCGCCGTGGTGTTCCTGCACGGCGGCGGGCAGACCCGCCGTTCGTGGGGCAAGGCCGCCGCCGCCGTCGCCCAGCGTGGCTGGCAGGCCGTCACCGTCGACCTGCGCGGCCACGGCGAATCCGACTGGTCCGACGACGGCGACTACCGCGTCGTCAGCTTCGCCGGTGACGTCCAGGAAGTGCTGGCCACGCTGCCCCCGCAGCCGGTGCTGGTCGGCGCCTCGCTGGGCGGGTTCACCTCGATGCTGCTCGCCGGCGAGCTCTGCCCGGGCATCGCCAGCGCGGTCGTGTTGGTCGACATCGTGCCGAACATGGACCAGTCCGGGGCGAACCGGATACACGCCTTCATGTCCGAGCGGGTGGAATCGGGGTTCGCCTCGCTCGACGAGGTCGCTGACGCGATCGCCGAGTACAACCCGCACCGGCCGCGGCCAACCGACCTGGATGGCCTGACCACCAACCTGCGCCGCCGTGGCGATCGCTGGTACTGGCACTGGGATCCCCAGTTCATCAGTGGGACCGCCGCGTTTCCCCCCTTCGAGGTCACCGACCCCGACCGCATGCACGCCGCCGTCGACGCGATCCTGCGCGGTGGCGTGCCGATGCTGTTGATTCGCGGCCAGATGAGCGACCTCGTCAGCCAGGAACGCGCCGACGAATTCCTGACGCGCTTTCCGCAGGTCGAGTTCACCGATGTGCGCGGTGCGGGGCACATGGTCGCCGGCGATCGCAACGACATCTTCGCCGACGCCGTGCTGAACTTCCTTGCCCGGCATGTCGGCGACTGATCGTCCGTATGTCGAGGGCGAAGCCTCCGTCCGCCAAGGCGGTTGCTAAACGGTTGGTCGCGCTTCGGTTGCCGACGCCGGTGGGCCCGGACTCGGCGCGCGGGCGGCTGAAACCTGCTCGCGCTGTTAGCATGCTGCCCGACACATCAAGAGAGGCGGCGTGGCCATGCGGTGGTTGCGAGGGTGGGGCTTGGTGGGTGCGCTGATCGTCACCGCGACGATGCCGGCGAACCCGGCGCGGGCGGATGCCGGGGTGACTCCGGGCATCAAGGTCGAAGCCGAAAACAGCTCGTGCACATCGGGTTTCGCGGCCCAGGGTGACGACGGCAGCTATTACCTGATGACCAGCGGCCACTGCGACGCCCACGACGGTTCATTGTGGACGTACGGGGACGACGTGCCGCTGGGGAAGATCGCCGCCAGCGAGAAGGAGGGCGACACAAGGGACGCCGCGATCATCCTCCTTGGCCCGAGCGTGGGTGCGCCGACGGGTGATGTCGGTGGTAGGTATGTGGTCCGGGATGTCTTGAGCAGGAACCAGATTCGCGTGGGTATGCCGTTTTGCAAATTGGGTGCGGTCACCGGTGAGACGTGTGGTGCCGTCAGGCATGTCGATGGTGGCGTTGTCGAGGCCAGCGTGTTCAGCCTCAACGGCGATAGCGGTAGTCCGGGGTATGTGAAGAACGGCGACGGCACCGTCAGTGCGGTGGGCCTGTTGATGTCTTCGCCCGATGGTGACGACTACACGACCTACTTCACCCTCATCGATCCACTGCTGGACAGGTGGGGGTTACGCGTTCTGCCGTGACAGGTAGCAGCCCCCGTTGGCGCGCGGCAATCCGCTCGCCGTGGCAGGCTCCGGGAATGGATGTGCGAGAGAACGTCCGCCGGGCCATCGACGTGATGACGGCATGGACGTCCGACAGCGGCAACGAATTCGCCTGGAGCCGGCTCGTCGAGAACGTCATCGATGAGCCCGATGGAGAAATCATGCTGTTGATGGGCTTCGTCAACCTCGCGGGCGAACTGGGGATCAAGCTGGAGAAGGCCACGGGGCAAGATGTGCGGTCGCACCTGCAGGACATCGCCCTGAAGTACCTCTGATCGCGCGGGCTACTGCGGATGAGTGGCCAGGTAGTCCCCGACGGGGATCGGTGAGGGCGCGGCGTAGCCGACGGGGAGCAACACGTCGCCGGCGGTGGTGACGTAATAGACGTCCCACCGGTAGTAGGTGGGAAACGCGGCCGGATCGGCGGCGATCAGTGTGGCGTATTGGTCGACCGCCTGGACGTATTGGTGCGCGTGGTTGTAGCCGTAGATGGCGTGAGCGGGATCGTTGGCGAAGCCGTTGGCGGCGAGGAAGCGTCCCGCCGCCATGATGCTGTCGCGCGGCGAGTTGATATCGCCGCCCTGGCCGTAGCTGGCGAACGTCGACGGCAGGAACTGCATCGGGCCCTGCGCGCCGGCGGTGCTCGCGCCGTGGATGCTGCCGAAGCGGGTCTCGACAAGGTTGATCGCGGCCAGGTAGTTCCACCCGACGCCGGTCTCCGCTTCCGCCGCGTGGTAATCGTTCATCAGTTCGTCGGCGGGGACGGGCGGCTCGATGTGCCAGGCGGGCAGGGTGTCTTTCGCGGGTGTCATCGCCTGCAGCTGCCGACGGGCATCGAGGTTGCGGTCGTAGACGTCGACTAGCTCCGCCGGGATGCGGGGCCGCGCGATCGAGTCCCACTCGGGGTGTCGCGCGATGGCCCGATACGCGGCCTGCTCGCGGTGCGCCGCCGCCACCAGTGCCGGCTCCGGTGTCGACGGGTCACGCAGCGCGCGCTCGTCGGCGACGAGGTCGTCGGCCATCTGCGCCGGGTCCGACGCCAGTTGGGGTTGCGCGCCGAGGGGCGGGTTCGGTGCTGCGGCAACGGTTCTCGAGGCGAGTGGGGTAGCGGCCGCGGATGCGGTCAACTTTGTTGCGGCGGGTGGCGTCGCCGACGCCGAACAGCCGACAACCGCGAACATCACCGCGCCGAGGAACGGCGGCGCGGCAGCAGCGACTACACGGTTATGTCTCACGGTGGTTACTTCCGTCGATTGCTCCGGACAGTCTTTCCCATCTGACCGCAGGACATCAATGCGCTAACCGACGATCGTCCGGTGCCGGACCGCGGTCAAGGAATTCAGGATGGCTTGGTAGCGGCGGAATCGCTGTTGGGGCGGTCGGAGAAGATCGGAAGTTGCACCGGTTCGCCATCGCGAGCGGTGGGTGAGACGACCTCGGGCTCGTAGCGATGCGAAAACAGGTCGGACGATGTCATAAAGCGGGGTCCTTGATTGGTTTGGCTTCGGCCCAAACGTGAGCGTGTGGAGCGAAGGGCGAGCAATTCGTAGATGTGCTCATGTGCACAAGAAGATGGCTACGGGCAGTTGCGAACGGGAACTGCTGTCACCAATCTACACGCCATTGCGAGCGGAGGAGTCGCGCCGGGTGGCTGGCGGCGCTGATCAGCCCCGAAGCCACAAATCTTGATCCCCGCCCGACCGCCCGGGTGTGCTCCGAGTAGTCAATGAACCCCTCAACGCGATGTGGGCTGGCGGGAATCACCCACCAGCCCACACGGGGTAGAGCGTCGCGCTAGACGGAGGTCACTCCGACTGCCTGCGGGCCCTTGGCCCCCTGCTCGATGTTGAACTCAACTCGTTGGTTCTCCTCGAGCGACCTGTAGCCGTTACCCTGGATTTCCGAGTAATGGACGAACACATCTGCTGCGCCGCCGTCCGGAGCGATAAAACCGAAGCCTTTTTCGCTGTTAAACCATTTCACAGTTCCCTGTGTCATACCTTCAACTTCTCTCATTTTGAACGGATGCCGACGGGCATCCACGGCCAGCGTAGCACGTGCGGCAGCTAAGGCCTCTAATCCACTGCGACAGAGTACTTTTCATGACCCAGGCGCTGACGAGCGGCCAATCGGTTCTAGAGTATCCAATACCCGTGCCGCAGGGCATGATTCAACGAATTCGAGGCTAGCTCGTCTGTCGCGTTCGAATGCGGTGCCGGGCGCGGTGGCAACGCCCCTTGACGCGGTGCGCCGACGACGGCAAGCCGGCTGAGCTCATGTCCGCGGGCGGGCAGGGAACGCAAGCGGGCGTGTTCGCCGCCATCCGCCGGCAGTGCCACCCCGACTAACGGGACTTGTGACATTGTCGTGACACTCGCAGACTGTTGATATGCGCGACCGCGAGACGATCGACTCAGAATTGCGGCGCATCGCCCTTAGCCGCCGATCGGTCCGCGAGCAGGGCGGTCAGCCGTCGGCCCGGGAGGCCGACGAGCTGCTCGACGAGCTCCTGGCCCAGACCGCGGGGGCCTCGCCAACCCACGCGGTGCAAACGCCCGCGACCGGGGTTGTCGCGGACACCTGGCCGCGGGGCACCAAAACCGGCACCGCGCCCCGTCGGCGTAAGGGTGCGCTGCGCCGGTTGGGCCTTTTCGCGGCGTTGCCGCTATCCCTGGTGGCAGTCGTCGCCGCGGTGGTGGTGATGTTCGCGGCCCGCCAACAGGATTCGTCGGCGCAGTCGGCGGAAGGTCCGCCGTCGGTCGCGCCGCCACCCAGTCGAATTGCACCGAAAGCACCGCCTCCGCGCATCGATATGGCCGACGCCGCGTTCATCGGTGCGTTGAAGCACGAAGGCGTGCCAATGCCCAGCCAGGAATACGCGATGACCCAGGGGCACGCGGTGTGCGACTTCCTGACGCGACAACACAATTTCGCGGACGCGGTCCAATTCGTGCAACGGTCGTCGATATGGGATGCCAACCAAAGCGTCGAAGTCACCGCGGGCGCCATCGTCGCGTATTGCCCTCAGTCTCAACCTGCCGGCCCGGGCGAGATGTTGCCGGCCTATCAGAATGCCCTGTCCGATCTGCAGGCCATCGAAGGAAAACTGCAAGGCATCCAAGGGAACCTGCAAGATATCCAGGGAGATCTGGAAGGCATCCCAGGCCACCCATAACCCGGGTCATCGCCTCCACCGAATGCGAGCCCCCTGTCAGGATTGAACTGACGACCGCTCGCTTACAAGGCGAGTGCTCTACCACTGAGCTAAGGAGGCGGGGTCAAACCGGTCCAAGCTTAATCGGTCACTCGTCGCTATTGATCACGCGCGTTGAGCGCACCACCCGGGACGAGGTACGCCGGCGACCGGGCAGCGGGATGCGGTCGGCGATGTTGCTCAGGGGGTTGACCACCATGGTGAGCGCGACGACGGCGTCCTGCAGGGTGGCGATGGCGGGCTCGAGCGCCTCCATTCCGGGCGTCAGCCGCGCCAGGGTGTCGGCGACGTCGGCGAGCTGGTCGAGTGGTCCATGTTTCGCCGTCAGCTTGTCCACCAGGCCGCCGTCGCTGAGCAGCCGATCGGCCAGGCCATCCTCGGCCAGCAGCCGTTCGATCAACCCGTCCTCGGAGACAAGTTGATCGGCCAGCCCGCCGGGCTGCAGGGTGCGGTGCAGGCCTCCACCCTCCGCGGTGAGGCGGTCAAGCAGACCGCCCTCCGACGTCAGCATGTCGACCACCCCGCCGGGGCGCAGCAGCCGGTCGATCGGTCCGTCCGGCGCCACCGCCCGCCCCAGGGGCGCGTCGTCGTCGAGCAGCCGGGCTAGTCGGTTGGCGCGAACGATCGCGTCGTCGATACCCAGCATGGACGTCATGGCGTTCGTTCCGGTGGTCCCGCCGTCGCCCAAAGCTCGTTTCGCCACACCCACCGCAGCGGTTGCGACGGTCAAGCCGGCGTCCGCGGCGGCAAGCCCGACCCGTGCCGGGGCGGTCGCGGCCGAGACGATCCGCGCGGCGAGGTTCATCCCACGAGTCTATTCGCGACGCGACCGCAACAAGCCGTGCAGGTCCAAGCCGGTGCGGCAATTCCTGGCAGACTACTATCAGAGTGTTGGCACTGAGCTTTCAGCAACCACACAATTTTTTCACAGGTAACGCTCAACCAGGGGGCACAAGAATCGATGACCGCGGCAACCCCAAGTGAAACGAAACCCGAGGCTCGCGTCCTGGTGGTCGACGACGAGGCCAACATCGTCGAGCTGCTCTCGGTGAGCCTGAAGTTCCAGGGTTTCGAGGTCTATACGGCGACCAACGGAGCCCAGGCCCTGGATCGGGCCCGCGAGGCCCGTCCCGACGCGGTGATCCTCGACGTGATGATGCCGGGCATGGACGGGTTCGGGGTGCTGCGGCGCCTGCGCGCCGACGGCATCGACGCCCCGGCGTTGTTCCTCACGGCCCGCGACTCGCTGCAGGACAAGATCGCCGGCCTGACCCTGGGCGGCGACGACTATGTGACCAAGCCCTTCAGCCTGGAAGAGGTCGTCGCGCGGCTGCGGGTGATCCTCCGCCGCGCCGGCAAGGGCGGCGCCGAACCCCGCAGCGCCCGCCTGACGTTCGCCGACATCGAACTCGACGAGGAAACCCACGAAGTATGGAAGGCCGGCGAACCGGTCTCGCTGTCGCCGACCGAGTTCACGCTGCTGCGTTACTTTGTGATCAACGCGGGCACGGTGCTGAGCAAGCCCAAGATCCTCGACCACGTGTGGCGATACGACTTCGGAGGTGACGTCAATGTCGTCGAGTCCTACGTGTCGTACCTGCGGCGCAAGATCGACACCGGCGAGAAGCGCCTGCTGCACACCCTGCGCGGAGTGGGTTATGTGTTGCGGGAACCGCGCTGAGCGCGCGGTCGGTCACCGCCGTTAGCGAAGAATCACCCACAATGGCCAAACAGCATCGACGTGGATTGCCGCTCCGGGTAGGGCTGGTCGCCGCCACCCTGGTGCTGGTGGCGTGCGGACTGGCCGTCTCGGGCATCGCGGTCACGTCGATCCTGCGGCACAGCCTGGTCACCCGGATCGACCAGACGCTGCTCGAGGCGTCGCGCACGTGGGCGCAGTCTCCGTGGAAACATTCGACGTCGAACGCGCAAGGCTTCGACCCCGCCCGCCCGCCGTCCAAGTTCTACGTGCGCGGCATCAGCCCTGACGGCCGCACCGTTACGGCGATCAATGACCGCAACGCGGAACCGGCGCTACCGCCCAACAACGACGTGGGCCCCAATCCGACGACGCTGCCCTCGGTCAACGGGTCCGACATCCAGTGGCGCGCGGTGTCGGTGCGGGCTGTGCACGGTGGGCTGACCACCGTCGCGGTCGACCTCTCCGACGTACAACACACGGTGAGCTCCCTGGTCTGGTTGCAGATCGGCATCGGGGTGGCGGTACTGGTCGTGGTCGGCATCGCCGGGTTCGCGGTGGTGCAGCGCAGCCTGCGGCCGCTGTCCGAAGTCGAACAGACCGCCGCGGCGATCGCCGCCGGCCAACTGGATCGCCGTGTGCCAGAACGCGATCCGCGCACCGAGGTGGGCCGACTGTCGCTCGCCCTCAACGGCATGCTTGCGCAGATCCAGGAAGCCCTCGCGTCCTCGGAGTCGTCGGCCGAGAAGGCTCGCGGTTCCGAGGAGCGGATGCGGCGGTTCATCACTGACGCCAGCCACGAGTTGCGCACCCCGCTGACGACCATCCGGGGCTTCGCGGAGTTGTATCGCCAGGGCGCCGCCCGTGACGTCGCCATGCTGTTGTCGCGAATCGAAAGCGAAGCCAGCCGGATGGGTCTGCTGGTCGACGACCTGCTGCTGCTGGCCCGGCTCGACGTGCAACGACCGCTCGAACACAATCGGGTCGACTTGCTGGCGCTGGCCAGCGACGCCGTGCACGACGCGCAGGCGATGGATCCGAACCGCACCATCACCATGGAAGTGCTCGACGGCCCGGGCACCCCGGAGGTGCTCGGCGACGAACCGCGGATCCGGCAGGTGCTGAGCAACCTGGTCGCCAACGCCTTGCAGCACACCCCGGAGGGCGCCGACGTCACCGTTCGGGTCGGCACCGTCGGCGACGACGCGGTTTTGGAGGTGGCCGACAAGGGTCCCGGCATGACGGAGCAGGACGCGTCGCGGGTGTTCGAGCGGTTCTATCGCACCGACTCGTCGCGGGCACGCGCCAGCGGCGGCACCGGATTGGGACTATCGATCGTCGACTCGCTGGTGCGCGCGCACGGTGGCACCGTCCAGGTGACGACCGCGCCCGGGGAGGGCTGCTGTTTCCGTGTCACGTTGCCGCGTGTCAGCGAGGTGCCGGCGCAGGAGCCGGTTCACGCCAGCTGAGCCAGGGCCGCCTTGATCTTCGCCTGCGCCGCGTCCAAGGATTCCGGCGACGGGTTGCGGTCGACGTTGGCGAAGCCGAAGTCGCTCAGGCGGCGGGTGGGAAACACGTGGACGTGCAGATGCGGCACCTCCAGCCCGGCGATGATCACGCCGGCCCGCTCTGTCTTGAAGGCCTTGCACACCGCCTTGCCGATGAGCTGACTCACGGACATGATCCGGGTAAACGTCGCGCCATCGACGTCCTGCCACTGATCGATCTCGGCCCGCGGCACCACCAGTGTGTGCCCCTGAGTCATGGGCTCGATCGTCAGAAACGCGACGACCTCGTCGTCCTCGTAGACGAACCGGCCGGGAAGTTCGCGGTTGATGATCTTGGTGAAGATCGACGCCATGGCCCCAGCATAGGGGCGGCGTTCGGACGCCCCGCGTCAGCCTTCCTGGCCGAACTCCATCACGTCGAGGTTCCAGTATCCGCGCATGTTGGTGATCAGCCCGGCGTCGTTGACCTTGTAGGTGAACACGCCGCGCACCTTGCTGGTCATCCCGCCCTCAAACTTGCTCTGCAGCACCAGGATATGGGCGATCTCGTCAGGGGAGCTCGACGGGAAGGTCTCCTCGCACGTGATGGTCAGCTGATTCTTGGCGATGTTGTTGTCGAAAAATTCGCCGACGGCCGCCTTACCGCGCACACCCGTGCCGTCGGGATTGGTGACCGACTTGCCGATCGGGTCCTCGATGACGACGTCGTCGGTCATCAGTGCCAGCCAGCCGTCGCGGTCTTTGGCTTGAGCGCAGCGCCATGACGACTGCGACGCGGTCAGTGCCGGGGATTGGGCGGTTTGGGTCATCGTTACCTCTCCTGTCATTAGATTGCGCACGCGGCGCGCGCGCCTTCCTCGGTGGCCTTTCGGATCAGCCCCAGGCCGGTGCAGTCGCCGGCGGCGTGCACGTCGGCCCCGGGCAGGGCGGCGACCAGCGCGTCGAACAAAGCGGTGTCGGGTTCAATTGTGCCCGCCAGCACGACGCTGTCGGCCTGCAGATGCCGGGCGATGCCACCGGCGGGGGTGAACACCACCGCTTCGGTGGTGATCCGCTCCACGGTTGCCCGGACGTGCACGGTGACGCCCAGCCGGTCGAGGCGATCCATGTGCTCAGTCTTGCGTTTGTTGCCCACTTCCGGGGCGATGTTCTTGCCCGATTCGAGTATCGACACCAACCGGCCCCGGCTCGCCAGGAATTCGGCCAGTTCCAGGGCGACCAGGTCGCCGCCGATGATGGCGACTCGGCGCCCGAGCGGCATCCAGGCGCGGCTGGCCAGCCGGACCGCGGCGGGCCGCACCAGTCGTTGCCGCCAGCCGCCGAGCGCGGAAGCCCCCAGCCGCTGCCAAGCCGGGGCGGTGGATTCGGCTCGGCCGCCGAGCAATTCGCGTAAACCCGGTCCGGTGTAGACGTGCGGTAGGTCGGACCCGGGGATCGCCGGCACGGCGACACGGCCCCCGGTCGCCACGACCACCGCATCGGGGCCGACTTTGACGATGTCCCGAGCCGAAATATCCTGGCCGAGGCGGACTTCCGCGCTGCTGAGCTTTATTTCCTCGCGCAGGTAGTGCAGGAACGACTGGTTCTCCGGATGCAGAACCGCCGCCCAGCGCAGCGCCCCGCCCAGCGCGGTGCTGCGTTCGAAAAGCGTGACGCGGTGGCCACGCTCGGCGGCGACCCGCGCGGCTTCCAGTCCTGCCGGACCGCCGCCGACCACCGCCACGCGCTTGGCGCGCGTGGCGGGAGCCGCCACCATTTCCCGCTCCCTACCGGTGCGGGGATTGACGGCGCAGTCTACGGAGAAGCGCTGTTCCATTGCATCGATGCAGTTTTCACAGGAGATGCATTTGCGAATCCGGTGCGCTTGCCCGTCGCGCAGTTTGCGCGGCAGTTCGGGGTCGGCCAACAGGGGACGCCCCATGGCGATGAAATCGGCGCGGCCGTCGGCCAGGATCCGTTCGGCCCGCACCGGGTCGTGGATGCGGCCGACGGCGATCACCGGCACGTCGACCACCTGCTTGACGGCCGCCGCGGCCCCGACGTTGAGCGCGTCGCCGTCGTCAGCGCCGTTGACCATCCCGGTCACCAGCCGGTCGATCACTCCGCCGCTGACGTGGAACGCGTCGACGCCGGCGGCGACGAATTCCGGTGCCAGCTGTGCGGTCTCGAAGATGGGCCGTCCGCCGGCGACCCGTTCGTAGCCGGAGATACGCAACGTGATCGGCAGTGCGTCGCCGACCTCGGAGCGGATCGCGGCCAGCGCATCCAGCACCACCCGCGCCCGCCCGCGCGCAGAATCGCCGCGGTATTCGTCGCTGCGCCGATTGCGTTGCGGGGCAAGGAACGAGCCCAGCAGCATGTACCCGTGCGCGGCGTGCAGTTCGATGCCGTCGTAGCCGGCCTCGACGGCGCGGCGCACCGCGGCCTTGAACAAATCGAACACTCCGCACAGCTGTTGCTTGCTGATCTCGGCCGACGGACGCCCGGTGAGGTAGGAGGGAATCACCGACGGCCCCAACGACGTGACACCGAACAGCTCGGGTCCCAGGCCGTCGGGCCCGGCGTGCACGATCTGGGGCTGGATCTTGGCGCCGTGCTCGTGCACGACGTCGACCAGCGCCCGGTGTGCGTCGACCGCCTCGTCGGTAGCCAGGTGCAGGCCGCCGGGCGTCTCCGGGTGTTGGTGGTCAATCCCGGTGGCGCCCAGCGTGATCAGGCCGACACCGCCCCTCGCGCGGGCGGCGAAGTAGTCGCGGGTGCGCTCCGATGGCAGCCCGTCCGGGGTGCCGTACATGGTCTCCATCGGAGACATGACCACGCGGTTGCGCACCGTCATGGCGCCGATCTGTCCCGGCGCCATCAGGTGACCGAACCCGGTCACTCGGGAACCCCGTGGGTGGGTGTTACCGGTCGGCGTCCGTGTACCGGATGACGCCGCGAATGTTCTTGCCTTCCAGCATGTCCTGGTAGCCCTCGTTGATCTGCTCGAGGCGGTACTGGGTGGTGACCATGTCGTCCAGGTTCAGCTTGCCGGCCTTGTACATCGACAGCAGCTGCGGGATGTCGTACTGCGGATTGCCGCCCCCGAAGATGGTGCCCTGCAGGTTCTTCTGCATCAGGGTGAGCATCGCCAGGTTCAGGGTGACGTTGGTGTCCAACAGGCTGCCGATGGCGGTCAGCACGCAGGTGCCACCCTTTTGGGTGATGTTGAGGTAGTTGTCGATGTCGGCACCGTGCAGTTCGCCGACCGTGACCACGACCTTGTGGGCCATCAGGCCGTAGGTGACCTCGGCCATGCCCATCAGCGCCGCGTCGATGTCGGGATAGACGTGCGTCGCACCGAATTTCAGCGCCTGGTCGCGCTTCCATTCCACCGGGTCGATCGCGAAGATGTAGCGCGCGCCGGCGTTGACGGCGCCCTGCAGCGCTGCCATGCCCACACCGCCGACGCCGACGATGGCCACGTCTTGACCCGGGCGGATGTCGGCGGTGCGGACCGCCGAGCCGTAACCGGTGGTGACACCGCAGCCGACCAGCGCGGCCACCTCGAACGGTACCGACGGGTCGATCTTCACCACCGAGCTGCGGTGCACCACCATGTACGGCGAGAAGGTGCCAAGCAGCGTCATGGGATAGACATTCTGGCCGCGGGCCTGGATGCGGAACGTGCCGTCGGAGACCGCGGCACCGCCCAGCAGCCCGGCCCCCAGGTCGCAAAGGTTACGCATGCCGGCCTGACATGTCGGGCATTGTCCGCAGGACGGGATGAACGACAGCACCACGTGGTCGCCCGGAGCGATGTCTTCGACGCCGGGCCCGACTTCGGTGACGATGCCCGCGCCTTCGTGCCCGCCGAGCACCGGGAAGCCGGCCATCGGGATTCCGCCGGTGACGAGGTGATGGTCGGAGTGGCACATGCCCGCCGCTTCCATCTGGATCTTGACCTCGTGCGCTTGCGGGTCGCCGATCTCGATCTCCTCGATGGACCAGGGCTGATTGAACTCCCAGATCAGTGCGCCTTTTGTCTTCACGATGGTCCTGACCCCATTTCGCCTTTGAATCGATCAGAGCTGCCCGGCCCCTTCATGCCGGACAACTTGGTGACGGGCGCCACAGGCACCCCCGCGTCAGCATAGCGCGTGCAACAAATCAAATGCTTGGTTGGTTCGGCGACGCAAGCGTCGCGCCATTGGCGTCGTCACCAAATCGGCACCGGCGCCTGGCCAAGCGGGTAGTAGCCGGGCAGCTTCTCGCCGGCGATGCTGCGCTCGATCCGCTTCTGCATGGCGGCGGACAGATCGCCGGACTCGATCAACTTCGCGTACATCTTCGCGACGTGGCCGAAGTCGAAGAAGTCCCGCTGCCACTCGATGAGGTTGTCGGCGTTGAGGCGAAACCAGCTGCCGCCGATGCCGTAGATCTCGTCCTGGGTGCCGTCGGACTTGTTGACGATCTGCTTCCAGAAGCCGACGATCTCGCCCTGCTTCTCATCGATGAGCACCTTCTGGTACTCGTAAACCCAGTTCTCCAGCCCTTCCATCTCCAGGCCGAGCGCGATGTCGCGGATCTCGTCGACGCCGACACACATCACGTCTTCCTTGGGGCCGATGTTCCAGCCATAGGTGGCGTCTTGGGTGTAGAAGTCGGCAAGCGGCCGCCAGTCACCGGCCTTCTCGCAGTCCTTGTTGGCCTGCAGCCAGCGGTCGACCCATGCCTCGAGTTCCTCGCGTGACGCCATTAGTGGTCTTCTTTCTCTTTGATGAACAGTGCGTGCGTTGGGCACATCTCGACCGCGCGCTCGATTTCCTCGCGGCCGTCCTCGGGCGGTTCGGGGTCGAGGATCTCGACCTTGCCCCGCTTGGGCACCCGGAAGTAGTCCGGCGCCTCTAGTTCGCACATGGCGTGGCCCTGGCAGAGATCCATATCCGCTTCGATTCGAAATCCCATGACCAATCAGGCTTTCCGCTTGCGGTAGCGTACCTTCGCCGGCCGCGCGAGCTGGACAACCATCTTGGAGTGGTCGTTGTGATAGCTGTCGGTCGGTTGCGCCATCTCGAACTCGTACTCACGAAGGAGAACCGAGAAGATCGCCTTGATCTGCATCTGGGCGAAAGCGGCACCGACGCAGCGGTGCCGGCCCGCACCGAACGGAATCCAGGTCCAGCGGTTGACGATGTCGGCCTGCTCGGGCTTGTTGTAACGGTCGGGCTTGAACGCGTCCGGGTCGGGGAAGTCCTCCGGGATCCGGTTCGAGATGGCCGGGGAGGCCGCGACGAAGTCGCCCTTGTGAATCGGGAAGCCCTGCACCTCGAACTCGCCCTGCGCCACGCGCATCAGGATGATCAGCGGCGGGTGCAGCCGCAGGGTCTCCTTGACCACGTTGTCCAGCTTCGGAATCGACCGCAGCGCATGGAAACTCACCTCCTGGCCGTCGGCGTACAACTCCTCGAGCTCCGCCAGCACCTGGGCGTAGACATCGGGATGGCGAATCAGCTCGATCAACGTCCACGCCGAGGTTCCCGAGCTGGTGTGGTGCCCCGCGAACATCAGCGAGATGAACATCCCGGTGATCTCGTCGGCGGAGAAGCGCGGATTTCCTTCCTCGTCCTTGATCCAGACCAGCACGTCGAGCATGTCGCGGTCGGACTTGTCCGTCGGCGGATTGGCCAGCCGCTGGTTCATGATCTCCTGCACCAGCGCAACGAGCTTGACCCGCGCCTCGTCGCGGAGCCTGAAACTCTCGATCGGCAGGTATGGGTCGACGTAACACAGCGGATCGGTGCCGCGCTCCAGCATGTGGTAGTACTCCGCGAACCGGTGGTCGAGCTGCTCGCGGAACTTCAGCCCGATCAGGCAGGCCGTCGAGGTGTAGATGGTCAGCTCGGCGAAGAAGTCGAGCAGCTCGATCTCGCCCTCGTCGCCCCAGTTGGCGATCATCTTCTTGACTTCGCCCTCGATGGTGGCGGCGTGGCCCTTCATCTGCTCGCCGCGCAGCGCCGAGTTGTGCAGCATCTCCTTGCGCCGCTCGGGGCTGGCGTCGAACACCACGCCCTTGCCGAAGATCGGCGTCATGAACGGGTACGCCTCGGCCTGGTCCAGATCCTCGTCGGCGGAGCGGAAGAAGAATTCGTTGGCCTCCGCGCCGGACAACAGTATGACGTGTTTGTCGACGAGCTGGAACCAGCCGACATCCCCGCATTCATCGCGGACGCGCTTCATCAAACCGATTGGGTCGGTGCGGAATTCCTCGAGGTGACCGTGCTCTTCCTCGCCGCCGGAAACGCGCGGCACGATGGCGGTCGTCATTGTTCTGGCATCCCCTCTTCGCCGAGCGCGAGCTTTTGGCGATCTTTCTTGTCGGCCAACGGGGCTTCGGGCTGAAGCTCCATGTTCGCGATGAAGCCACCGCGCGGTGTTTCGGCGACGAACGTGATGGCGCGCGCCAGGTCCGCCGCGCGCAGGAAGTAGTCGTGGCGGGCCTGGCCCCACTTGGCCCAGTCCTCCAGCGCGGGGCCGATCTTCTCGGCCGGCAAACTCCAGCCCATCGACGTTTTCGTCGGGCCGGGGTGCACGATCGAGGCCCGCACGCCCGTCCCCTCGAGCTCCATCTGGAAGTTGGTGACCATCGCGACCAGCGCGGCCTTGGCCGCGCCGTAGGCGCCCATGTGCGGGCGCTGGCGCAGGGCCACGTCGGAGCCGACGAAGATCAAGTCCCCGCGCTGCCGGTCCAGCATGCCCGGCAGCACGGCGGCGGCCAGCCGGTTGGCGCCGACGAGGTGGATCTGCAGCTGCGACTCGAACTCTTCGGTGGTGATTTCGGCGAGCTTGCCGAAGTACGTGTCGCCCGCGCCGGCGACCAGTATCTCGATGTCACCCAGCGCATCGACAGACTGGGCGACAAAGGATTTCACCGAGTTGGGGTCGGTGACGTCCAGATGGAATCCGACCGCCTCGCCGCCTTCGGCGTTGATCTTGCCGACGATGTCGTTGAGCTTCTCGACCCGGCGGGCGCCCAGGGCGACCGGGAAGCCATGCGCCGCAAGCTCGATGGCGGTGGCCTCTCCGATGCCGGAGGAAGCGCCGGCCACGATCGCCGGCCGGCGTTCGGGCAGGGGGTCAAAGCGGGGCATTCAGCGGACCTCCAGGGTCATGGGTAGGTGGGCGAACCCGCGGACATTGCTGGAGTGGACGCGGACGGCGTTGGCCTCGTCCACCTCATATCCGCGGATTCGCTTGAACAACTCGGTGAGCGCGACCCGGGCTTCCATCCGGGCCAGGTGGGCGCCCAGGCAGAAGTGTGCGCCACTACCGAAACTCAGCAGCTTGGGCCCGATTTCGCGCCCGATCAGGTAGTCGTCGGGGTTGTCGAAGACCCGCTCGTCGCGATGGCCCGAACCGGGCAACAGCAGCAGGACGTCGCCCTCGGGGATGGTGGTGTCGTACAGGGTGAGCTCCCCGATCACGGTGCGGGCGAGGATCTGGCTGGAAGTGTCGTAGCGCAGGGTCTCTTCCACCCACAGCGGCACCCGCGACAGGTCGGCGTAGACCGGGATCAGTTGATCAGGGTTCTTGTGTCCCCAAAACGCGGCGTTGGCAAGGAGTTTGGTCGTGGTCTCGTTGCCGGCGATCACCATCAGGAACATGAAACCGAGGACTTCTTCGTCGGTGAGCCGGTCGCCGTCGATCTCCGCCTCCAGCAGCGCCGAGGTCAGGTCGTCGGTCAGCTTCTTGCGCCGCTCGGCCACCATCCCCTGGTAGTAGACGATGAGGTTGATGGAGGCCTCCACGGCCTCCGGCGGCACGTCGGTAACCCCCGCCTCGCGGTGCATCACCCCGTCGGCCCAGGCCCGGACCTGCGCTCGATCCGGCTTGGGGACACCCATCAACTCGGAGATGACGTCCATGGGCAGCTTGCCGGCGAACTCGTCGACATAGTCGACCGTGCCGCCCTTCGCTTTGTCCAGCATGGTGTCGAGGTGCTGCGTCGCGATCTCGGTCACGCGCGGCTCGAGTTCCCGAATCCGCCTGGGCGTGAACCCTTTCGACACCAGGGTCCGCAGCCGCAGATGGGCGGGATCGTCCATGGCGAGAAACGACATCGTCTTGGACGCGTGCGGGCCGCGCGACGCCGGATCCAGCGAGACGCCGTACTTGTTGGAGAGCGTCGTGCTGTTGCGGAAGCCCTGCAGCACATCCTGGTGCCGCGACAGCGCCCAGAACTTCAGGTCCTCATTGCGATACAGCGGCGCCTCGTCGCGAAGGCGCTTGTAGTACGGATATGGGTCCTCGTGGAAGTCGTAGTCGTAGGGATCGAGGACCAGCTCGTGGTCGCCAACATGAACGGTCATCCGGTGCTTGTCTCCTGGCTCGTCTCCCCCGCGCCGGCGAGAATCAGCCGCACCACATAGGCCAGCCGGTCGGCGATCTCGCGATAGGTGAATTCGCCGCTCCCGGCCTGAACGAGCGCCCCGAAGAAAGCCATCTCCAGCGCCGAGACGGCGGTGGGGTCGGCGTCGGGGCCCATGGCGGACGTGATGCGGCGGTGGATCTCAGCGCCGATCCGGTCGCGCGCGGCGGTCACCGCGGGCTCGGCGCCCCCGCTGAGCAACGCCGTCGTGCAGGCGGCGCTGACCTCGGGTTCGTCGGCGACCACCAGGGCCAGGTGGCGCAGGACCTGCTCCACCCGGTTGGGCATCGGTTCGTTGACGTCGGTGAAGTATGGGACTTGCCGCACCAGGTCCAGGTAGACCTCGGCGATCAGATGATTCTTCGACGAGAAGTAGGTGTATGCGGTGGCCGGGGCGACTTTGGCGCGGGCCGCCACCGCGCGCACCGTCAGGTCCGCATACGACTTCTCGCGCAGCGTCTCGATGCCGGCCGCGAGCACCTTGCGGAAGGTCTCCTCCTGGCGGCGGTTGCGCACCGGCCGACCGGGCTGGCGCTCGGCCTGAGACGTGATTGTCACCAGTGCATCGCTGGACACATGTCCAAGCTATCGGACCGAGGAGTCCGGAAGCAAGGCTGATCGGTAAACATCATGGTTAGTGCGCTTTTTCTCGTCGGTGAGCTGTCGCCGGCGAGATCGACCCTTGCACCGCTGACTGCCCGGCGGCTATGGTTCGACCGGACAACTGTCCACTCGATTCGCGTGCGATTTGGCGCGCGCAGACGGGAGCGGGAGATGGCCTTGCTGGCCGACGGCGTGAGTGCACTCTTCATCGACGGGAAGATGTCACCCGGCAGCGCCGGCACCTTCCCGACGATCAATCCGGCGACCGAGGAAGTGCTGGGCGCCGCGGCCGATGCCGACGCCGAGGACATGGGTCGCGCCATCGACGCCGCGCGGCGCGCATTCGACGACACGGACTGGTCGCGCAACACCGAACTGCGGGTGCGGTGCGTGCGGCAGCTGCGCGAGGCGATGCAGCAGCACCTCGAAGAGCTGCGTGACCTGACCATCGCCGAAGTCGGGGCGCCCCGGATGCTCACCGCGATCGCTCAGCTCGAAGTCCCGGTCAACGACCTGGCCTTTGCGGCGGATACCGCCGAATCCTATGTTTACAGCCAGGATCTCGGCGAGGCGTCGCCGATGGGTATCCGTACCCGGCGCACGATCGCGCGTGAGGCCGTCGGCGTGGTGGGCGCGATCACCCCGTGGAACTTTCCCCACCAGATCAACCTCGCCAAGATCGGGCCCGCGCTCGCCGCCGGAAACACCGTCGTCCTGAAGCCCGCCCCCGACACCCCGTGGTGCGCGGCCGTGCTCGGGGAACTCATCGCCGAGCACACCGACTTTCCGCCCGGTGTGATCAACATCGTCACGTCCAGCGACCACGGCGTCGGTGCGCTGTTGGCCAAAGACCCTCGCGTCGACATGGTTTCGTTCACCGGGTCGACCGCCACCGGCCGCAGCGTGATGGCCGACGGCGCCGCCACCATCAAGAAGGTCTTCCTCGAGCTGGGTGGCAAGTCGGCGTTCATCGTCCTCGATGACGCCGACCTGGGCGCCGCGGTGGGCATGGCCGGGTTCTCGGTATGCATGCACGCGGGCCAAGGATGCGCGATCACCACCCGGCTGTTGGTGCCGCGGGCGCGGTACGACGAAGCCGTCGCCATCGCGGCCGCGACGATGGGCGGTATCAAGGCCGGCGACCCGACCGACCCCGGAACCATCTGCGGGCCGGTGATTTCGGCGCGCCAGCGCGATCGGATACAGGGCTATCTCGACTCAGCGATTGCCGAGGGCGGCACTTTTGCCTGCGGTGGCGGCCGCCCGGCCGACCGCGAAGTCGGATTCTTCATCGAGCCCACGGTGATCGCGGGGCTGGGCAACGACGCGCGCTGCGCGCGCGAGGAGATCTTCGGCCCTGTCCTGACGGTGATCCCCCACGACGGCGACGACGATGCCGTGCGCATTGCCAACGACTCGCCATACGGATTGTCGGGCACCGTGTTCGGCGCCGACCCGGTCAGGGCGGCCGGAGTTGCCGCGCGGGTCCGCGCGGGAACCATCAACGTCAACGGCGGCGTCTGGTACTCCGCGGACTCGCCGTTCGGCGGCTACAAGCAGTCCGGAAACGGCCGCGAGATGGGTCTCGCCGGATTCGAGGAGTACCTGGAAATCAAAACCATTGCGACAGCGGTTAACTAGAGGAGCCTGCGAGCATGCGATTCGAGAACAAGGTCGCCATCGTCACCGGGTCGGGCGGCGGTATCGGCCAGGCCTACGCCGAGGCGCTGGCCCGCGAGGGCGCGGCCGTTGTCGTGGCCGATGTCAATGCGGAGGCGGCCCAAGGGGTCGCCAAGCAGATCGTCGCCGACGGCGGCATGGCGCTGGCCGTTCCGGTCGACGTGTCTGACCCGGCGTCGGCCAAGGCGATGGCCGATCACACGCTGGCCGAGTTCGGCGGCATCGACTATCTGGTCAACAACGCCGCGATTTTCGGCGGGATGAAGCTGGACTTCCTGCTCACCATCGACCCCGAGTACTACAAGAAGTTCATGAGCGTCAACCTCGACGGCGCCTTGTGGTGCACCCGCGCCGTGTACAAGAAGATGGCCAAGCGCGGCGGCGGGGCGATCGTGAACCAGTCCTCCACGGCGGCGTGGTTGTACTCGAACTACTACGGTCTGGCCAAGGTCGGCGTGAACGGCCTCACCCAACAGCTATCCCGTGAGCTGGGCGGCCAGAACATCCGGATCAACGCGATCGCGCCCGGGCCCATCGACACCGAGGCGAATCGGACCACCACCCCCCAGGAGATGGTCGCCGACATCGTCAAGGGCCTTCCCTTGTCGCGCATGGGAACTCCCGAGGATCTGGTCGGGATGTGCCTGTTCCTGCTCTCCGATGAAGCATCGTGGATCACGGGACAGATTTTCAACGTCGACGGCGGGCAGATAATCCGATCATGAGCCAGGATTTGAAGCTTGGGTACATCGGCCTGGGCAACATGGGCGCGCCGATGGCCACCAAGATGACCGAGTGGCCCGGCGGGGTGACCGTTTACGACATCCGGACGGAGGCGATGACACCGCTGGCCGAGAAGGGCGCCGGCTTGGCCGACAGCGTCGCCGACGTCGCCGCCGCCGACATCATCCACGTCACTGTGTTCGACGATGCGCAGGTGCGCGAGGTCGTCGGCGAACTGGCGGCACACGCCAGACCCGGCACCGTGATCGCGATCCACTCGACGATCAGCGACACCACCGCCGCGGAGCTGGCCCGCGAGCTGAAACCGCGGGGCATTCACGTCGTCGACGCGCCGGTCAGCGGTGGCGCGGCTGCGGCGGCGAAGGGCGAGCTCGCCACCATGGTGGGCGCCGAACGCGAGGTGTACGAGCGGATCAAGCCGGCATTCAAGCACTGGGCGGCGATGGTCATCCACGCCGGTGAGCCGGGTGCGGGAACGCGAATGAAGTTGGCCCGCAACATGTTGACCTTCACCTCGTACGCGGCGGCCTGCGAAGCCATGAAGCTGGCGGAGGCGGCCGGCCTGGATCTGCAGGCGCTGGGCCGGGTGGTGCGCCACACCGATGCCCTCACCGGCGGTCCCGGCGCGATCATGGTGCGCGAGGACATGAAAGACCTTGGGCCGGAGAACTTCTTGTACGAGCCGTTCATGCACACCCGCGGTCTGGGGGAGAAGGATCTGAGCCTGGCGCTGGCGCTGGGCGACGCGGTGTCGGTCGACCTGCCGCTCGCCCGGTTGGCGTACGAGGGGCTGGCCGCCGGGCTCGGGGTGCCACACACAGAGAAAGAGGCGTGATGGACGAACTTCGCCGCAAGGGCCTCGCGAAGATGAACGAGGTGTACGGCTGGGAGATGCCCAACATCGAGGGCGACGCGTATTTCGACCTCACCGTCGACCACCTGTTCGGCAGCATCTGGACGCGACCGGGATTGTCGATGCGCGACAAGCGCATCATGACGTTGACCGCGGTGACCGCGATCGGAAACCGCGACCTGGCCGAGATCCAGATCAACGCCGCGTTGCTCAACGGGGAACTGACCGAGACCGAACTGAAGGAGATGGCGGTCTTCCTCACCCACTATCTCGGCTTCCCGCTCGGCTCGGCGCTCAACGGCGCCGTCGACGCCGTCGTCGCCAAGCGCAAGAAGGCCGCGGCGAAGGGCGCCGGGGAGGACAAGAAGTCCAATGTGGACGCCGCGTTGAAGATGCACTCGGGTAAGACGCGCGACTAAGACTTTCCCTGACCTCCCCGCACCGACGGCCCTCTGTAATCCCTTGTGTCACTTTGGCTTCTGTGGTCACAAGATGGTCTTTTTTGTCGGTGGGTGTTCGTAGGGTTTGAGGCGTGGGTGCCAGCAGTCGTGAGGAGATCGTTGAGGTCTTCGACGCGCTCGACGACGACGTGGACCGGCTGTGCGCGTTGTCCTTTGACGTGCTGACCACCCCGGAGCGGTTGCGCGCCCTGGAGCGCCTGGAACGCGTGGCGCGGCGGCTGCGCACCCCCCAGCATGCGTTGATCAACCAGCTCGATGCGCAGGCCAGCGCGCAGGAGTTGGGTGGGTCGCTGCGCTGCGGGTTGGCCGACCGGTTGCGCATCATCAAGGCCGAGGCCGCCCGGCGCCTCGGGGAAGCCCGCGATCTTGGGGAGCGCCGGGCGTTGACCGGGGAACCGCTGGCGCCGCTGTTGGCCGCGACCGCGGCCGGGCAACGCGACGGGCTGATCGGGGATGGGCACATCAAAGTGATCCGCGGCTTTTTTGCCCAGCTGCCCGCCGCGGTGGACGTGTGCACCCGCCAAGCCGCCGAGGCCGACCTGGCCGCCAAAGCCGCCGGATATCGGCCCGACGAGTTGGCCAAATACGCCCAGCGGATCATGGACTGGCTGCACCCCGACGGGGACTTCAGCGACGCCGAGCGGGCCCGCAAACGCGGCATCACCCTGGGCGCCCAGGAATTCGACGGCATGTCCCGCCTGAGCGGCCTGCTGACCCCGGAGTTGCGGGCCGCCGTCGAGGCGATGTTGGCCAAGCTGGCCGCCCCCGGGGTGTGTAATCCCGACGACCAAGCCCCGGTGGTCGACGCCACCCCCGACCAAGACGCGGTGCGCCGCGACACCCGCTCCCCGGCGCAGCGCAACCACGACGCCTTGCTGGCCGGGCTGCGCGGGCTGCTGGCCTCCGGACAACTGGGCCAACATAACGGGCTGCCGGTGTCGATCGTGGTCACCACCACACTGCAGGATCTCGAGGCGGCCGCCGGCAAGGCCCTGACCGCCGGGGGCACCCTGGTGCCCATGTCCGATGTGATCCGCTGGGCCGGCCACGCCCACCATTATCTGGCCATCTTCGAGCAGAGCAAACCCCTGGCCCTGTATCACACCAAACGGCTGGCCTCCCCGGCGCAACGGATCATGTTGTACGCCAAGGATCGTGGCTGTACCAAGCCGGGCTGTGATGCCCCGGCCTACCACAGCCAGGTCCACCACATCACAGGCTGGCAAGCCACCGGCCGCACCGACATCGACGACCTCACCCTGGCCTGCGGCCCCGACAACCGGCTCGCCGAAAACGGCTGGACCACCCGCACCAACGCCAAAGGCGAAACCGAATGGCTCCCACCACCCCACCTCGACCACGGCCAACCCCGCACCAACAGCTACCACCACCCCGAACGACTCCTCAACGACAGCGACGACGACGAACCCGTTTGACGTCAGGAAAACCGCGATCTGTGCAACCCGCATGATCTACCAGGCCCTCGGATAACGTAGCGGCCTCCTGTAGGCGGAGGGCGTGTGCACGGCTAGTCTGACCTGTCGTGCGAGTCCTGGTGATCGGTTCGGGTGCCCGAGAACATGCGCTGCTGCTGGCGCTCCGGAAAGACCCGCAGGTCACGGGGTTGTTCGTCGCCCCCGGCAACGCCGGCACCGCCCGGGTAGCCGAGCAGCACGATGTCGACATCACCTCGGGCGACGACGTCGTCGCCCTGGCGCGCGAGGTCCGGGCCGATCTGGTGGTCATCGGTCCCGAGGTGCCGCTGGTGCTGGGCGTCGCCGACGCCCTGCGGGCCGCCGGCATCGTCTGCTTCGGACCCAGCAAGGACGCGGCCCGTATCGAAGGGTCGAAGGCGTTCGCCAAAGAGGTCATGGCCGCGGCCGGCGTGCGCACCGCGGCCAGCGAAACCGTTGACAGCCCAGCCCATTTGGACGCCGCCCTGGACCGGTTCGGGCCGCCCGCGGGTGACCCGGCCTGGGTGGTGAAAGACGATGCCCTGGCCGCCGGTAAGGGCGTGGTGGTGACCCCCGATCGGGAGGCGGCGCGCGCCCACGCCGCCGGGCTGCTGGAGTTGGGGCACCCGGTATTGCTGGAGTCCTTTCTCGACGGCCCCGAGGTCTCGCTGTTCTGCGTCGTCGACGGCCGCACCGTGCTGCCGCTGTTGCCGGCGCAGGACTTCAAGAGAGTCGGCGATGGTGACACCGGACCCAACACCGGCGGCATGGGCGCCTACGCCCCGCTGCCCTGGCTGCCCGATGAGGTGTATCGGGAAATCGTCGATCAGGTCGTCGAACCCGTTGCGGCCGAAATGGTTCGGCGAGGCAGCCCGTTCTGCGGTTTGTTGTACGTCGGACTGGCGATCACCGCGAACGGGCCTGCCGTGGTCGAATTCAACTGCCGGTTCGGCGATCCGGAGACCCAGGCCGTGCTGGCCCTGCTGGAATCACCGCTGGGCCAGCTGCTGTACGCGGCGGGTACCGGCACGCTGGCCGATTTCGGCGAGTTGCGGTGGAGCGAAGGCGCCGCGGTGACGGTGGTGCTGGCGGCCGAGAACTATCCCGGCCGTCCCCGGGTCGGAGACCTCGTCGTCGGCTCAGAAGCCGACGGCGTGCTGCACGCGGGCACGGCACGGCGCGACGACGGGGCGATCGTCTCCTCGGGGGGCCGGGTGTTGTCGGTGGTGGGCACTGGAGCGGACCTGTGCGCCGCGCGCGCGCAAGCCTACGAAATCCTACATTCGATTCGATTGCCCGGCAGTCACTTCCGAAGCGACATCGCGCTGTTGGCCGCGGAAGGCAAGATCAGCGTCTAGAAGCCCGCGGCTTGGCCGTCACGGCGGGGATCGCTCGCGGCGAAATAGCCGCCGTCGAGCCGCCAGATCGCCTGGCAGCTGCCGAACTGGTTGTAGTCGTCCACCGCAATCAGGTCGTGTCCGCGGCGGCTAAGCTCGTCGAGCGTCGTCTGCGGGAAGCCCTTCTCGCAGGCGACCTGCATGCCCTGCACCCACCGGAACCGTGGGCCGTCGCATGCGGCCTGCGGATTCTGCCCGTGGTCGGCGATGCGCACCATCACCTGGGTGTGGCCCTGGGGTTGCATCGTCCCGCCCATCACGCCGAAGCTCATCACCGGGGCGCCGTCTTTGGTGACGAAGCCTGGGATGATCGTGTGGTAGGGGCGTTTGGCCGGGCCCACCCGGTTGGGATGACCCTCGGCTGCAGCGAAATTCGCGCCGCGGTTCTGCAGCGATATCCCGGTGCCCGGCACCACGACGCCGGATCCGAACCCCATGTAGTTCGACTGGATCATCGATACCATCGTCCCCGCGGCGTCGGCGGCGGTCAGATACACCGTTCCCCCACTCGGGGCGCCGGCGGAGGCCGGCTTCGCCCGTGCGCGATCGATCAATCCCGCGCGCTGCCTCAGGTACGCACCGTCCAGCAGGTGTTCCGGGCGCAGCGGCATGTGCTCGATGTCGGCGACATAGGCCTGCGCGTCGGCGAAGGCCAGCTTCACCGCCTCGATCTGTAGGTGCACCGCATCGGCGGAATCGACTGGGAGCGAAGCCATGTCGAAGTGCTGCAGGATCCCCAGGGCGATCAGCGCGACGATCCCGTGCCCGTTGGGCGGGATCTCATGCACGGTGTAACCGCGATAGGTGCCGCTGATGGTGCCCACCCAGTCGGCGCGGTGGGCGGCGAGGTCGCTGGCCCGCAGCACGCCGTCGTGGGCCAACGCGTGCGCCTCGAGTTGGGCGGCCAGCTCGCCGAGGTAGAAGGCCTCACCGTTGCTGCTGGCGATCTTCTCGAGCGTGGCGGCCTGATCGGTAAACGTGAATCTCTCACCGGGTTTCGGTGCCCTGCCGGCGGGCATGAATGCCTCGGCAAAGCCGGGCTGCTTTTCGAACAGCGGTACCTGCGACGCCCACTGCTCCGCGACCCTCGGCGAGACCAGAAAACCGTTGCGGGCGTAACGAATTGCGGGCTCGAAGAGCTTTTCGAACGGGAGCTTGCCGAACTTGGCGTGTAGTTCGGTCCACGCCGACACCGCGCCGGGCACGGTCACCGCGTTCCAGCCGAGCGCGGGAACGGCGTTGCCGCCGAAGTATTCCGGTGTCCAAGCCGCCGGCGAGCGGCCAGACGCGTTCAGCCCGTGCAGTTGCCGGCCATCCCACACGATGGCGAAGGCATCCGAGCCGATGCCGTTCGATACCGGTTCCACCACCGTGAGGGCAATGGCGGTGGCGATCGCCGCGTCCACCGCGCTGCCGCCCTCGGCGAGCATCCGAAGGCCCGCTTGGGCGGCCAGCGGTTGTGACGTGCACACAACGTTTTCCGCCAGGATGGGCTTTCGCGGCCAGGCGTAGGGGAAGTTCCAATCGAAAGGTGCGGTCACCCTGCGATCGTCGCACGAGTGCGCACGCCAGCCGAACAAAAGCACGGCCGGCCAAAGGAATGGCGCCCTTGCCGGAATTGCGGCCTTCCCGGAATTGATATCGCACGCGATATCAACTTTTCGATTCGCATGGTGCCCTGTTGCTGGTGCTGAAGTGGCCGGCGTGACGCAGGCCCACGACAACGCGCGTCAGGCCGTCAAGAGCGGCGCCATCCAGGTCAGCTCGGCCGGTAGCTGCGAACTCCAGAACTCTGCGTTGTGCCCACCGGGTGAGAAACCGCCCGCGGGCGGATGGGGCAGTTGCGCGATGAACTGCTTGGTCGCGCCGTAGAACGGATCGCTGTCGCCGCAATCCACCCGGATCGGGATCGAGGCCAGCGCCGGCATCCCGAACACCGAGTTCGCCGCGAAGTCGTCCGGCCCGTCGAACGCACCAGGCGCGGCCGCACCGGAGGAGAGCCACAGTGCGGGACTGACCGCGCAGATCGCCGCGGTGCGTGCCGGCCCCAGCCGACCGCCGAGCAACAAGGCCCCGTAGCCGCCCATCGACCAGCCCAAGAACGCCACCCGCGAGGTGTCCAGGTCCTGGGTGCCGAGCATGGGAATGAGCTCGTCGAGCACCATGGCCCCGCTGTCCTCGCCGGAGGCCCTCTTGTGCCAATAGCTGCCCCCGCCGTCGACGGCGACCACCGCAAAGGGCGACAGCCCCGCGTTGACGGCCTGGGCCAGACCCTGTTCGACGCCGCCGGCCATCACCGTGGACGCGTCACTGCCCTTGCCGTGCAGCGCGATCACCGGCCGTAGCGCCTTGGTTTGGCCCGGCGGACGTGCAATGGCCCAGTTGGTGTTGACGCCGCCGCGCGCCGCCGACACGAAGGAACCCGTCACCATGGTGGGTGCCGGCTCGAGAGGTGGGGACTGCGGCGGTGCCAGCGGCGCCCGGGTGCCGGCCGGTGACAGCGGCACGGCCTGAGACGGGCGGGGCTTGAACACGATGTCGAGCGCATATGTGCCGACTGCGCCCGCGGCCGCGCTGGCGCCGAGGCCCAGCAGGGCGCGGCGGCTCAAGTCGGGCATGCGGGCCATCATGCCAGGGCGTTTGGCCGAAATGGCAATGCAGTACCACTTTGACTGGCACGATGGCTACTCGTGACGGCAGCAGTCACTCCCAAGGGAGAACGTCGACGGTATGCGCTCGTGAGCGCCGCCGCCGAGCTGCTTGCCGAAGGCGGCTTCGAAGCGGTGCGTCACCGCGCGGTCGCCCGGCGCGCCGGGCTGCCGTTGGCGTCTACCACGTATTACTTCTCGTCCCTTGACGATTTGATCGCACGCGCCGTCGAACACATCGCGATGATCGAGGTGGCGCAGTTGCGGTCGCGGGTTGCGGCCCTTTCCCGCCGGCGGCGCGGACCCGAAACCATCGCCGAGGTTCTCGTCGACCTGCTTGTCGGAGATGTGTCCAGCCCGGGACTCAGCGACCAGTTGATATCGCGTTACGAGCGACACATTGCATGCACCCGGTTGCCCGCGTTGCGCGAAACCATGCGTCGCAGCCTGCGGCAGCGCGCCGAGGCCGTGGCCGAAGCCATCGAGCGATCGGGCCGCACGGTGCACATCGAGCTGGTGTGCACGTTGATCTGCGCGGTCGACGGTTGTGTGGTGTCCGCCCTGGTCGAGGGCCGCGATCCGCGCGCGGCCGCGCTGGGGACGGTGGTCGATCTCATCGACGTGCTCGCGCCGATCGATCAGCGGCCCGTGCGGTCGGCGGGTAGTGACGGCGTCACGATGTATCCGGTGGCGAAGTCGCCGTAAATCGTTACGTCCCCCGGGCGGCGCTGCGCGTACAACGCCACATAGGCGCATACGACGGCGTCGACGGGATCCTCGGCGCTGCGCAGCTCGCTCTTGCGCCGGGCGGTGGTGACGCGCTTGCGCAGCCGAACCCAATCCTCATGATCCATCACGTGTAAGGGCACCGCGGCCTGCGCGAGCCTCTCGATGCCGTCCATCAGCAGGAGCAGCTCGGATTTGAGCTGGTCGACGCCTCGGCCGGGCTTGGCCTTGTACTTGAGCGTTCGCGCCAGCCGGAACAGCACCACAGTCGCCGGATGCGGGTAGACCTCGATCGCGCGGCGCCGAGCCGGTGAGCGCGGGTCCATGTCGAGGCCCATCGCCCGCGCCAATCGCGCCGCGCGCGGCCCGTCGGCGAACTCCGGTTTCGCGGTGTTGGCCGGATGCGCTCCCGCTTCGTACCTGCGGAAGTCGCGGCCCAGCGCGGCTTCGGCGGGGCGCTGGCCGGTCGGGTTAGTCACCACCAGCGGCGCGTCGAAGGCGACCAGGCAATCCCCCTGGACGTACGGCGACAACGCGGCGAGCACGTCGGCGTCGTCGCCGGCGGCGCCAACGTGCACGAGGCGGCCCGCGGCGTCGACGACCGCCACCCCGGTGGGGTTGCGCCCGGCCCAGGCCAGATCGACGCCGGCAAAGTACATCCGCCCCAGGGTACGGCCTCGCTTCCGGCGGCCTCGAGCGTAACGTGGCTGCGATTTTCGGCCCGATTTTTCGCAGCCAGGTCACGCTCGGCGACGAAGCGGGGAAGGCCGATCGTAAGCTCTATGCCTGTGAGCATTCCGAACGTCCTGGCCACCCGGTACGCCAGCGCGGAAATGGTCGCGATCTGGTCGCCGGAGGCCAAGGTGGTCGCGGAGCGCCGACTGTGGCTGGCGGTGCTGCGGGCACAGGCGGAACTGGGGGTGGACGTTCCGCAGGACGCCATCGCCGACTACGAGCGGGTGCTCGAGGACGTCGATTTGGCCTCGATCGCGGATCGCGAACGGGTGCTGCGCCACGACGTCAAGGCGCGCATCGAAGAGTTCAACGCGCTGGCCGGCCACGAGCACGTGCACAAGGGGATGACCAGCCGGGATCTGACCGAGAACGTGGAGCAGCTGCAGGTCCGGCGGTCCCTGGAATTGGTCTTCTCGCATGGCATCGCGGTGGTGGCGCGGCTTGCCGAGCGGGCGGTGGCCTACCGCGATCTGGTGATGGCCGGACGCAGCCACAACGTCGCCGCGCAGGCCACCACGCTGGGCAAGCGGTTCGCTTCCGCCGCGCAGGAGATGGTGATTGCGCTGACCCGGCTGCGCGAACTGATCGATCGCTACCCGCTGCGCGGCATCAAGGGCCCGATGGGCACCGCCCAGGACATGCTGGACCTGCTGGACGGTGACGCGGCCAAACTGGCCGAACTCGAGCGGCGTGTGGCCGAATTTCTCGGCTTCGCAAGCGTTTTGACCAGCGTCGGGCAGGTCTATCCCCGTTCGCTGGACCACGACGTACTCTCGGCTCTGGTGCAGCTCGGTGCCGGGCCGTCATCGATGGCGCATACCATTCGGCTGATGGCCGGGCACGAGCTCGTCACCGAGGGCTTCGCGCCGGGCCAAGTCGGCTCGTCGGCGATGCCGCACAAGATGAACACCCGCAGCTGTGAGCGGGTCAACGGGCTGCAGGTGGTGCTGCGCGGCTACGCCTCGATGGCCGCCGAACTGGCGGGTGCGCAGTGGAACGAGGGCGACGTATTCTGCTCGGTGGTACGCCGAGTTGCGTTGCCGGACAGCTTCTTTGCCATCGATGGGCAGATCGAGACGTTTTTGACCGTGCTCGACGAGTTCGGCGCCTACCCCGCGGTGATCGCCCGCGAGCTCGATCGCTACTTGCCGTTCCTGGCCACCACCAAGGTGCTCATCGCCGCGGTCCGCGCGGGGATGGGGCGCGAGGCCGCGCACCACGTGATCCGCGAACACGCGGTCGCGACGGCCCTGGCCATGCGGGAACACGGCGCCGAGCCCGACCTGCTGGACCGGTTGGCCGCCGACGAGCGGCTGCCACTGGACCGGGCGGCGCTGGACGCCGCGCTGGCCGACAAAAAGGCGTTCATCGGCGCCGCCGGCGACCAGGTGGACACGGTGACCGCGATGGTGGACGCGTTGGTGAGCCGCTACCCGGATGCCGCGAAGTACGCCCCGGGTGCGATCCTGTGACCCTCGCCCGCGCGCTCGCGCGGATCGACTTCACCGATCTGGACAATTTCGCCGACGGATTCCCACATGACTTGTTCGCCATCCACCGGCGCGAGGCGCCGGTGTACTGGCACGCGCCGACCGACAACACCCCCGATGGCGAGGGATTCTGGTCCGTCGCTACCTACGCAGAAACCCTTGAGGTGCTGAAGGATCCGGCGACATACTCCTCGGTCACCGGCGGCGGCCGGCCGTACGGCGGCACGCTGCTGCAGGACCTGGCCATCGCCGGCCAGGTGCTCAACATGATGGACGACCCGCGGCACTCGCAGATCCGGCGGCTGGTCAGCTCCGGGCTGACACCGCGAATGATCCGGCGGGTGGAAGACGATCTACGGGTGCGCGCGCGCCGGCTGCTGGATGCGGTGGTGCCCGGCGAACCGTTCGACTTCCTGGTCGACATCGCCGCCGAGCTGCCGATGCAGATGATCTGCATATTGCTGGGAGTGCCCGAGTCCGAACGACATTGGTTGTTCGAGGCCATCGAGCCGCAGTTCGATTTCGGCGGTTCGCGCAAGGCGTCGCTCTCGCAGCTGTCAGTAGAAGAGGCCGGGTCACGAATGTACGACTACGGCCAGCAGTTGATCGCGTCGAAGCGGGCGGAGCCGACCGACGACATGTTGTCCGTCGTCGCGAACGCGATGGTCGACGACTCGGATGCGCCGTCCCTGTCGGATCTCGAGCTGTACCTGTTCTTCAGCCTGTTGTTCAGTGCCGGCGCGGAAACGACGCGCAACGCGGTCGCGGGTGGGTTGCTGGCGCTGGCCAACCATCCGGAGCAACTGAGGGCGCTGCGTGCGGATCTCGACGCGCTGCCGACCGCCGTCGAGGAGATCGTGCGGTGGACGTCGCCGTCGCCCTCCAAGCGGCGGACCGCCACGCGCAACGTCACCCTCGGTGGGCAGTCGATCGAGGCGGGACAGAAGGTCCAGGTCTGGGAGGGCTCGGCGAACCGCGACGCCGGCGTATTCGAGCGCGCCGATGAGTTCGATATCGCTCGAAAGCCCAATCCGCACTTGGGTTTCGGTCAGGGTGTGCACTACTGCCTGGGAGCCAATCTGGCCCGGTTGGAACTGCGGGTGCTCTACGAGGAGCTGTTCTCCCGGTTCGGTGCGGTGCGCGTCGTCCGGCCGGTCGAGTGGGCTCGCAGCAATCGGCATACCGGCATTCGGCACCTGGTTGTGGAACTCCTCGAGGAGCGGTGACGATCCGACGCGCCGAGGTCGAGCCCACACCGGACGTCTTCGCCGCGGTGATGGCAACCGGAATCCTGTCGATCGCCGCGCACAATCACGGCTACGGGTGGATCAGTGACACGCTGGGCGTCATCGCCACTCTCGGCCTGGTGTTGCTGGTGGCCCTGGTGATCGCGACGGCCGTCGGCAGGCGCCCGACGGTGCGCTGGGACCTGACGGATCCCGATGTCACCCTTCGGCTGTTCACCTTCGTCGCCGCCTGCGCGGTGATCGACACCCGTCTGTCGTCGAATGTCTGGGTGCTGCGGGTGCTCGGCGCGGTGGGCCTGTGCTCCTGGCTGGCGCTGATCGTGCTCAGCGCGCGGAATATGTTGGCGCGCCGGTGGACTGCGCTGCGCGACCATGCCCACGGGGCGTGGGAACTGGGCAGCGTGGGAACGTCCGGATTGGCGATCGTGATCGCCGGGGCGGCCTTCCACACCGGTCATCGCTGGTGGCTGGCCGTGGCCGTGATCGTGTGGCTGGCGGCGATCTTCATCTACGGGCTGATGACCTGGCTGATCCTCTGGCGGGTCGTCAACGAGCGACAGGACCGCGACGGATTCGAACCGGACACCTGGATCCTGATGGGCGGCATGGCGATCGCGACGCTGGCCGGTGACAACATCCACCCCCTGGCACCCGCCTGGCTGGCCGGACCGGTGCGCATCGTCACCGTCGTGACATGGGTGACGGCCACCCTCTGGATACCTCCACTGATTTACTTCGTCCTGCACCGGATCAGGCGGCGCCCCAGCATGCTGCACTTTGCCGGTGTGTGGTGGGCGTTCGTGTTCCCGCTCGGCATGTACTCCGCTGCCAGCTACGCGATGGCGGCCGAGATCGGCCAGCGCTCATTGCTCACGGTTTCGCTGGTCTTCTTCTGGGATGCGTTGGCGGCCTGGCTCGTTGTGGTCGTCGCCGGGCTGCTGCTCCTCGGTCGCGCGCTGCTAGCGCCCGCCGATCGAGATGCCGGCCGCCCGTAGTTCGAGCGCGGCCAGGGCCCTGATGGTGAGCGGATCCTCCCGGCGCCACCCACCGACGGGGTCCACACTGACCGCCGCGAGCTTTGCCGGGGGCCGGCTCGTCAGCGCCCGCAGGGCCAGCAGCTGCTCGCCGGCGGGAGTTGCGGCCAGGGCACTCACCGCCAACTTGCGTCGAAAGAACCGCAGCCGCAGCAAAACCCACGGTACGTCCACTAGCAGGATCGGGACCGCGACGACGGCCATCGCAAGCAGGATCGCCAGCCAGCTCGCGGTGGACTCGAGGTCGTGCCCGGCGCCGGCGAGGTCCAGCGCCGCCTGGCTGGCGGAGTTCAGCGGCTTGCTGACCGCGTCCCCCAGCACGGGAATGTGCTCGGCGCCGTGGCCCGCCGACGCCAGGTTGCCGGCGATGCCGTGCGCGCCACTCTCGACCTGGCGGCCGGCGTCGGCGATGGTCGACACGGCGTCGTAAACCGCCAGCCCGACCAGCAGCCACAGGCCGGTCCACATCACGACGGCGAAGTCGCTGAGCAGCTGGGCCATCAGCCGGCCGGGTCTGGTGGAGTAGGGCAACAACCGCGAAGTCATGGTTACGATCCCAGCACAACTCCCGATACACGGCCCCTTTGCAGGTGCCCGATAGGCTGACCGGATGCGCCCTGCACTGTCCGACTATCAGCACCTGGCCAGCGGGAAGGTCCGGGAGATCTATCGCGTCGACGACGAACATCTGCTGCTGGTCGCGACCGACCGGATCTCGGCGTACGACTACGTCCTGGACAGCACGATCCCGGACAAGGGCCGCATCCTGACCGCGATGAGCGTCTTCTTCTTCGATCTGGTCGACGCGCCCAACCATCTGGCCGGACCACCGGATGACCCGCGCATCCCCGATGAGGTCCTGGGCCGCGCCCTGGTGGTGCGGCGGCTGGACATGCTGCCGGTCGAGTGTGTGGCGCGCGGTTACCTGACCGGGTCGGGATTGCTGGACTATCAGGCCACCGGCAAGGTCTGCGGCATCGCCCTGCCGCCCGGACTAGTGGAGGCCAGCAAGTTCTCCGAACCGCTGTTCACGCCGGCCACCAAGGCCGCGTTGGGGGACCACGACGAGAACATCTCGTTCGACAGGGTGATCGAGTTGGTGGGCGCGGTGCGCGCCAACCAGCTGCGCGACCGCACGCTGCAGACCTATGTCCAGGCGGCGGATCACGCACTGACGAGGGGAATCATCATCGCCGACACCAAGTTTGAGTTCGGCACCGACCGCGACGGCAACCTCCTGCTGGCCGACGAGATCTTCACCCCGGACTCCTCGCGATACTGGCCCGCCGAGGATTACCGGGTTGGCGTGGTGCAGACCAGTTTCGACAAGCAGTTCGTGCGTAACTGGCTGACCAGCCCCGAGTCGGGCTGGGACCGCCACGGCTCGCAACCACCACCACCGCTGCCCGACCACATCATCGACGCCACCCGGGACCGCTATATCGATGCCTACGAGCGCATCTCCGGCTTGAGTTTCGCCGACTGGATCGGCGCATGACGAAATCACCCGTCGGTGGCCCGGTGCCGCCTGTCGCCAAGCGGCAGGAAACCCGTCGCGAGCATCACGGGGACGTCTTCGTCGACCCGTATGAATGGCTGCGCGACAAGTCCGATCCCGAGGTCGTCGCCTACCTAGAGGCGGAGAACGACTACACCGACCAGATGACGGCCGATCTCGAGCCGTTGCGGCAAAAGATCTTTGATGAGATCAAGGCGCGTACCAAGGAGACCGACCTGTCGGTTCCGACGCGGCAGGGTGACTGGTGGTATTACGCCCGCACCTTCGAGGGAAAGCAGTATCGGGTCCAGTGCCGCTGCCCGGTACGCGATCCCGATGACTGGAACCCGCCCATCCCGGAAGACGACACCGAAATACCCGGCGAGCAGATCCTGCTCGACTCGAACGCCGAGGCGCAGGGTCACGAGTTCTTTGCGCTCGGGGCCGCCACCGTCAGTTTGGACGGGAATCTGCTGGCCTATTCGGTCGACACCGTCGGCGACGAACGCTATACGTTGCGCTTCAAGGACTTGCGCACCGGCGAACTGTACCCGGACGAGATCGCCGACATCGGGGCGGGCGCGACCTGGGCGGCCGACAACCGCACCGTGTACTACTCGACTTTGGATCCGGCCCACCGCCCCGACAAGGTCTGGCGCTACCGCGTGGCCTCCGGAGAGCCGTCGGAGTTGGTGTATCACGAGACCGACGAACGGTTTTGGCTTGGCGTGGGGCTCACCCGCAGCGAAGCCTACGTCTTCATCGCGTCGGGTTCCTCGATCACCTCCGAGTACCGCTACGCCGACGCCGCCGATCCGCAAGCACCCTTCACCGTCGTGCTGCCGCGGCGCGAAGGCATCGAGTACACGGTCGAGCACGCGGTGGTCGGCGGCCAGGACCGGTTTCTGATTCTGCACAACGAGGACGCGGTCAACTTCACCCTGGCCGAAGCGCCGGTCAGCGACCCGACTCAACAGCGCACCCTGATCCCGCACCGCGAGGACGTACGACTCGACGGCGTGGACGCCTTCGCCTCCCATCTGGTGGTCAGCTACCGGCGGGAGGCGTTACCCCGGCTCCAGGTGTGGGACATCGATTCCGGCGGGCAATACGGCGAGCCCGGGGAGATCACGTTCGACTCCGAGCTGATGTCGGCGGGTCTTGCCGGTAACCCGAACTGGGATGCGCCCAAGCTGCGGATAAGGGCGGGGTCGCTAGTCGTCCCGGCGCGGGTATACGACATCGACCTCGCCACCGGCGAACGCACACTGCTGCGCGAGCAACCCGTGCTCGGCGGTTACCGCGCCGCCGACTACGTGGAGCGGCGCGACTGGGCGCTCGCCGGCGATGGCACCCGCATCCCGGTGTCCATCGTGCACCGCGCCGGTATCGAATTTCCGGCGCCGGCTTTGCTCTACGGCTACGGCGCCTACGAGATATGCACCGACCCCAGCTTCTCCATCGCTCGGCTGTCGCTGCTCGACCGCGGCATGGTGTTCGCCATCGCCCACGTCCGCGGGGGTGGTGAAATGGGCCGGCCGTGGTACGAGCACGGCAAGCTGCTGGAGAAGAAGAACACCTTCACCGACTTCGTCGCGGTGGCAAGGCACTTGGTCGACACGGGAGTCACGCGACCCCGCCAGCTGGTGGCGCTGGGTGGCAGCGCCGGTGGCCTGCTGATGGGAGCGGTCGCCAACCTGGCGCCGGAACTCTTCGCCGGGATCCTCGCTCAGGTCCCGTTCGTCGACCCGCTAACCACCATCCTCGATCCCTCCTTGCCGCTGACCGTCACCGAATGGGACGAATGGGGAAACCCGTTGCAGGACAAGGACGTCTACTGCTACATGAAGTCATATTCGCCCTATGAGAATATCGAGGCCAAGCGCTATCCCGCCATCTTGGCGATGACTTCCCTCAACGACACCAGGGTCTACTACGTAGAGCCCGCCAAGTGGGTGGCGGCACTGCGGCACGCCAACGCCAACGGCAGCCCGATCCTGCTGAAGACCCAGATGAACGCCGGGCACGGCGGGGTCAGTGGCCGTTACAAGGCGTGGCAGGAAACCGCCTTTCAATACGCCTGGCTGTTAGCTGCCGCCGATATCCACCGCGATTGCGGCGGCCAGGAAGGCGACGGTGCCGCTATGTGATCCCAGCAATCGACGATGCGGTTCGAGGTCTGGGCGCTCTACTCGTCGATGGTTTGGAACGCCGGCTTCTTGGGTAGGAACGCCGCCGGGATGACGGTCGACGCTATCAAGATGACGGCCAGCAAAAAAACGACCGTGTAGGCGTGCGAGAGGCCGTGACCCACCATGCTCGCGAAATCAGGGTTGAGGCTTTGCCGCGGTATTGCCGACTGGTCAACCGTGACCCCATGCCGGCTCGCGTCCTGTTGCGCTGCCGCCAGCTTGTTCGCGGCGAGTATGTAGTCGTTGCGATTGAACTCATTGGTGAGAATCACCGCCATGAGTGCCGCTCCGATGGAGCCGCCGACCTGCTGGTTGACGGTGATCAGCGTCGTGCCGCGCGCGACCTGATGCGGGGCCAGCGCCTGAAGAACCGTCGAAGAGATGGGCGTCGTGGTGCAGCCGATGCCCAGGCCCATGATGAACATCCCGGCCAGCAGCGTCGGTGTGTACTCGGCCTGCCTCGCGACACCGTAGGTGAACAGGCCCAGGCCCAACGCCATCACCGGTAGGCCAAGCAGCACAACTTTGGCAGATCCATGTCTATCCGTGAACGCCCCGGCGAATGGCATCGTCAATACGGCGCCGATCCCGACCGGCACCATGCGCAGCCCCGACTGCATCGGCGTCTCGTGCAGCACGAGCTGGAAGTAACTGGGAAGTAGCACCCCGGTGCCGACAAAAGCGACGGAGAATACCAGCAAGGTGATGTTGGCGTGGGTGACCACGCGGTTCTTGAACAGCCTCAGGTCGATAAGCGGGTGATCCGCGCGATACCAGGCGTGGAAGACGAACGCGACGATCAACAGCGAACCGATGATCATCGGCACCAGCACGTAGCTGTCGGCGATCGTGCGCCGCCCGGGGATGGACGACACGCCGGCCAGGAAAATGGCCGCGCCGGGCGACAACAGCAGCACCCCGACGATGTCGAGCGACTCCGACCGGGCCGGGCGATCCTGCGGGAACATCACTGCCGCGAGGGCGATAGCTGCCAATCCGACCGGGAGGTTTATCAGGAAGATCGACTTCCACCCGTAGGCGCCAACCAGCCAGCCGCCCAGCACCGGCCCACCGATGGGCCCCAGCAAGATTGGGATCCCCCCTACCGCCATCAAGCGGCCGACACGCTTCGGACCTGCCTCGTGGGTCAGGATGACGAAGCTGAGGGGCACCACCATACCGCCGCCGATACCCTGCAGCACCCTAAATATGATGAGCAGCAATATGTTCGGCGCCAGTGCGCAGAGCAGCGAGCCGATTGTGAATGCCAGAACCGACCAGATGAAGAGCCGTTTGGTGCCGAACCGGTCGGCCGCCCAACCCATTAACGGGATCACTGTGGCAAAGGCCAGCATGTAGCCGGCTATCGTCCAGGAAACGATGGCCTGAGTGGAGTTGAACTCGGCGATGAACGTGCGTTGGGCGACCGCGACAGCGGTGTTGTCCAGGATCGCCATTATGCAGGCCAGGCCGCATACCCCGGCGATCTTGAGCAGCGCCCAGTCCAGCTTGTCCGGATAGTCACGTGCGTCCGTGCCCGGTTGCCCGGGCATGGCGTGTAACGGCACACGGGAAGCCGCCTGAACTGGCTTCTCCGTGGCGTCGCTTAACATGTCGGTACCATATAGGGATCGTTCCCGTCGCCACCGTCTTTTATGCGTATTCGCTTTTCGACTCCTTATTGCGCTTCCGCCACCAGCAGGGTCTCCCGTTGTCGGCTTGACTGTTGGGTGGGCGCCACTTGAGCTGTCTCGACACGACTCAAGGCTTTTGCTCCGATCTGCTTCGCGACCGGCGGCGGCGCCCTCCTCGAAGAAACGGCCCGCGATGCGTGCCCGCTATTGCGCGTCCTTCACCATACTGGCAGCGCGATCGGGAAGCTTCGAGCGCCTTGCGCCGGTGAGTCCCTTCGTCGGCGCGGCCCAAATCGGCCCACCGTGCTACTCGCCGACCGTTTGGCTCGCCGGTTTTTTCGGTAGAAAGGACGCCGGAATGATCGTGGACACCACCAGCACCACCGCTACCACAAATACCGCCGTATAGGCGTGCGAAAGGTCGTGCACCACATCGCCCCAAAAGCCCGCTCCCAGGCTCTGCCGCGGTATTGCCGACTGGTCGACCGGCACGCCGCTGACGGCGGCCTGCTGCTGTAACGCCGCGAGCTTGTTCGCGGCGACGATGTTCTCACTCCGATTGAACTGGTTGGTCAGGATCATCGACATCAGCGCGGTGCCCATCGACCCACCCACCTGATGGCTGACGCTCATCAGCGTCGTACCCCGGGCGATCTGGTGTGGGTTCAGCGCCTGCACGGCCGCGACGGACAGCGGCATCATGGTGCAGCCCATACCGAGGCCCATGATCGCCAGGCCGACAAGCAGCATGGGCAGGTAGTCCGCCTGCCTCGCGACGCCGATGGCGAAGATGCCCAGGCCGGCAGTGATCAGCGCGATGCCGACCAGCACGATCTTGCCGGGCCCCTGTCGGTCCACCAACGGCCCGGTGAGTCGCATGGTCAGCATGGCGCCGAGTCCCTGGGGAACCATGCGCAGGCCCGCCTGCATCGGCGTCTGGTGCAGCACCTGCTGGAAGTAGCTCGGCAGCAACAGGGCGGCGCCGAAGAAGGCGCCGGCAAAGACCACCATTGTCACGTTGGCGTGGGTGAGGACCGGGTTGCGAAACAACCGCAGATCGATGAGGGGATGATCGGCGCGGCGCCAGGCGTGCGCGACGAACCCGGCGATCAGCGCCAGGCCGATGGCCGCCGGTATGAGCACGTGGCGGTCGGCGACGGTGCCGCATCGCGGGATCGACGACACCGCGAACAGGAAGGTGGCCAGACCGGGTGACAGCAGCAGCACGCCGACGAGGTCGAAGGTCTCCGACCGCGACGGGTGGTCCCGGGGGAAGATGAGCGCCGCGAGCGCGATGGTGGCGAGCCCGATCGGCAGGTTGATCAGGAAGATCCATCGCCAACTGGACGTGCCGATGAGCCAGCCGCCCAGGATGGGGCCACCGATCGGGGCGAGCAGCATCGGAATGCTCAGAATCGACATCAGCCGGCCGAGCCGCCGCGGGCCCGCTTCCCGGGTCAAGATCATGAAACTCAGCGGCAACAGCATGCCGCCGCCGATGCCTTGGATCACCCGAAAGACGATGAGCTGCAGAATATTTGCGGCCAGTGCGCACAGTAGGGAGCCCAGCGCGAAGGCGAGCACGGAGGCCATGAAAAGCCGCTTGGTGCCGAACCGGTCGGCGGCCCACCCGGTGATCGGTATTACGGTCGCCAACGCCAGCGTGTAACCGGTCATCGTCCATGCGACGACGGCCTGTGAGGACGCGAATTGATCGATGAAGGTGCGTTGCGCGACGCTGACGACGGTGACGTCGATGATCGCCATGACCGTGGCCAGGATGCACACGCCGGATATCCGTAACAGGCCGGCGTCCAGCTTGTCGGGATAGTCCCGCTCACCACCGCCCGGCTGCGGGGCGGGGTCGTAGGGCAGCGGCGTGTCGGCCGCTACGTATGGGGCCTGATCCATGGCGTTGCTTAGCATATCGAATCGATTGCCCCGCCGCGCGCGCCCGGCGGTGTCGATATACGCCTGCTGTCTGCGTGTTCTTCACCATTCCGACACCTGAGATCGTCAAACTGCGGGTGTGGCTGGAAAATTGATCGTCTCGGTCTCGGGGATAGGTGAACGCACCCTGCCTGACGTCGAGGCGTTCTGCGCGCAAATGGATGCCCGAAACGTGCCGGTGTCGCTGTTGGTGGCTCCGCGGCTGTCCGGTGACTACCGCCTGGACCAGGATCCGCGCACCGTCGAATGGCTGACCGACCGACGGTCCGGCGGTGACGCCATCGTGCTGCACGGTTATGACGACGCGGCCACCAAGAAGCGCCGCGGTGAATTCGCCATCCTTCGGGCGCACGAGGCCAATTTGCGGCTGATGGCTGCCGACCGGGTGCTCGAGCACCTCGGGCTGCGCACGCGGCTGTTCGCGGCACCCGGCTGGGTCGTGTCCCCGGGGGTCGTCAAGGCGTTGCCGAACAACGGTTTTCGGATGCTCGCCGACCTGCACGGGATAACCGACCTGGTTCGGCACACCACCGTGCGCTCCCGCGTATTGGGCATCGGAGAAGGCTTTCTCAGCGAACCGTGGTGGTGCCGGATGGTGGTGCTGTCGGCCGAGCGGATCGCCCGCCGCGGCGGCGTGGTGCGGGTCGCGGTGGCCGCTCGCCACCTACGCAAACCGGGTCCGCTGCAGGCCATGGTGGACGCCGTCGATCTGTCCCTGATGCACGGCTGCACACCGACGGTGTACCGCTGGCAGCGTGACAAGGCGATACTCGACGCGGCCTGACGAAGCGTCTCCTCAACCGGCCCGGTGCGGGCGCTACGCTGGACCCACATGAGCGATTCTTCGGCCGCGGGGTTGGGCGCCGACGCCATCGTCGTCGGGGCGGGGCTCGCTGGCTTGGTGGCCGCCTGCGAGTTGGTCGACCGAGGCCTGCGCGTGCTGATCCTCGACCAGGAGAGCAGTGCCAACCTGGGCGGCCAGGCCTTTTGGTCGTTCGGCGGACTGTTCTTCGTCGACAGCCCCGAGCAGCGGCGGCTGGGGATCCGCGACAGCCACGAGCTTGCCCTGCAGGACTGGCTCGGTACCGCGGCGTTCGACCGACCCGAGGACTACTGGCCGCGCCAATGGGCGCACGCCTATGTCGATTTCGCGGCGGGGGAGAAGCGCCGTTGGCTGCGTGACCGGGGACTGAAAATCTTTCCGCTGGTGGGCTGGGCCGAACGCGGCGGTTACAACGCGCAGGGACACGGCAATTCGGTGCCCCGCTTCCATATCACCTGGGGCACCGGGCCCGCCTTGGTCGAGATCTTCGCCCGTCAGCTGCGGGACCGTTCGACGGTGCGCTTCGCGCACCGCCACCGGGTCGACGAGTTGATCGTCGAGGGTGGCGCGGTGACCGGCGTCCGGGGCACCGTGTTGGAGCCCTCGGCCGTGCCGAGGGGTATGGCGTCGTCACGAACGGCCGTGGGGCAGTTCGAGTTTCGCGCGCCCGCGGTAATCGTCACCAGCGGCGGCATCGGCGGCAACCACGAGCTGGTGCGCAAGAATTGGCCGAAGCGCATGGGCCGCATACCCGAACAGTTACTCAGCGGGGTGCCCGCTCACGTCGACGGCAGGATGATCGGCATCTCCCAGCAGGCCGGTGCGCGGGTCATCAACCCGGACCGGATGTGGCATTACACCGAGGGCATCACCAACTACGACCCGATCTGGCCGCTGCACGGGATCCGCATCATTCCGGGACCGTCGTCGCTGTGGCTCGACGCGACCGGCAAGCGGTTGCCGGTGCCGCTCTATCCGGGTTTCGACACGCTCGGCACGCTGGAATACATCACAAAATCCGGCTATGACTACACGTGGTTTGTGTTGAACACCAAGATTATTGAGAAGGAATTCGCGCTCTCCGGACAGGAGCAGAATCCCGATCTGACCGGGCAGAGCCTGCGCCAGCTGCTGCGTAACCGGGCCCGCTCCAGGCCGCCCGGGCCCGTGCAGGCGTTCGTCGACCGGGGCGTCGACTTCGCCAGCGCAAACTCCTTGCGGGAGTTGGTGACCGCGATGAACCAGCTGCCCGCCGTGGCGCCACTGGATTACGCAACCGTGGAGGCTGAAGTGACGGCCCGCGACCGGGAGGTGGCCAACAAGTTCAGCAAGGACGGCCAGATCACCGCGATCCGCGCCGCCCGCGGCTATCTGGGCGACCGGCTGGGCCGGGTGGTCGCGCCGCACCGGCTGACCGATCCGAAGGCGGGGCCGATGATCGCGGTGAAGTTGCACATCCTGACTCGAAAGACATTGGGCGGCATAGAGACCGACCTGGCCGCCCGCGTATTGAAGGCCGATGGCACGCCCCTCAACGGGCTGTACGCCGCCGGTGAGGTGGCCGGTTTCGGCGGTGGCGGCGTGCACGGCTACCGCGCCCTGGAGGGCACCTTCCTGGGTGGTTGCATCTTCTCCGGGCGGGCCGCCGGCCGCGGCGTCGCCGACGACATCGCCTAGCCTGACTGGGCGGGCGCCTGCTCGCGCTAGAAGGTGACCGCGTTTTCCTCGGGGAGCACCTGGAAGTCGGTAGTGGTCATCTCGGTAAGCCGGCCGTAGTAGATGCCCCGCGCATCCGGGGCGATGATCCCTTGGTGGATGGGTACGGCGCGCGCGGGCGCGACCGCGCGCAGGTAATCGACGGCTTCTGAGATCTTCATCCACGGGGCGGCCGCCGGCGTCGCCAGAACGTCCACCGGCTCCTCGGGCACGAACAGCGCATCACCGGGATGCATCAGCCTCGCGCGATGATCGCCGTCGCCCACTAGAAACGAGATGTTTTCTATTACAGGGATTTCCGGGTGAATGACGGCATGTTTGCCGCCAACGGCACGAACCGTCAGCTCGCCGATCCGCAGCTCGTCGCCGACGTGCACCGCCTGGCACGGCGCGCCCAGCTGCGCGGTGGTTTGCGGGTCGGCATACAGGGCGGCGCCGGGGTTGCCCTCGAGCAGCGCCGGCAGCCGGGTGACGTCGACGTGGTCGGGGTGCTGATGGGTGATCAGGATGGCCGACAACCCCGTGATGCCCTCGAAACCGTGCGCGAAGGTTCCAGGATCGAAGAGCACGCGCGCGTGGTCGAACTCTGCAAGTAGGCAGGAATGGCCAAAATGCGTCAGTTGCATGTCTACGATTGTGCCCTGACGGGGGTGATGCCGATGCGGGTAATCCTGGCGACGATGGTGGTGGTCGGCGGCCTCGCGGTCGCTTTCGTCGGCGTAGTGCCCGCCCACGCCGAGCCGCAAACCTGCCCGCCCGTGTGCGATCAGATCCCCGACTCCGCGTGGATCCAGCGACGCGCCGTGCCGCTGGATTCGGTATACGGCTGGCCCCCGTTGTCGAGCCTGGCGGCGCATGTGACCGGCACGTCCCCCGGACCCCGATTCCGGTTCGAGGAGCTCTGCGGCATACCCCCGGTGCCGCGTGACCCGCGCGGGTCCGCGGTCGTGGCGCGCGCCACCGTGGCCCACCCGGACGGGCAGTGGCAGCTGCAGGCCCAGATCCTGCACTGGCGCGGCGATACGGCCAGCGGCGGTTCCATCGCGGCGTCGGTGTTCGCCAATGCCGTCGCTGCGCTGCGCGCCTGCCAGCAACGGGCGCCGCTGCAATCGCCGTCGATCACCAGCGACGAATCGAACCGGATGGCGGCGGTGATCAGCGGCCCGGTCGTCATGCACTCCTACCTGGTCGCGCACCCGGCGAGCAGCACGATCAGCGAGCTCACGCTATGGTCGTCGGGGCCGCCGCAGGTCCCCTGGCCGGCGATGGCGGACGACCCGGTGCTGAGCGCCATGACCGCGCCCCTCTGCGAGGCCTATATCGCCTCGTGCCCGTAACGGCCGAGCTGCCCCTTCGCCGGTAGAGTTGGCGCTCAAGACAGATCTGAGGAGGAGCGCCGGTGGGCCGGGTAGTGGTTCATGTGATGCCCAAAGCGGAGATTCTCGACCCGCAGGGACAGGCGATTGTCGGCGCGCTGGAGCGACTCGGCCATCCGGGGATCTCAGATGTCAGACAGGGCAAGAGGTTCGAACTCGAGGTGGACGACACGGTTGACGATTCGGTGCTCGCCGAGATAGCCGAATCGCTGTTGGCGAACACCGTGATCGAGGACTGGACGATCAGCCGGGAGACCCGGTGACGGCACGAATCGGCATCATCACCTTTCCCGGGACCCTGGACGACGTCGACGCCGCCCGGGCCGTGCGGCGTGTCGGCGCCGAGGCGGTCAGCCTGTGGCATGCGGACGCCGACCTCAGGGGTGTCGACGCCGTGGTGGTGCCCGGCGGTTTCTCCTATGGCGACTACCTGCGGGCGGGGGCGATCGCCCGGTTCGCCCCGGTGATGGGCGAGGTGGTGGCGGCCGCGCAGCGTGGCATGCCGGTGTTGGGTATTTGCAACGGTTTTCAGGTGCTCTGCGAGGCGGGCCTGTTGCCCGGGGCGCTGACCCGCAATGTCGGATTGCACTTCGTCTGCCGCGACGTGTGGCTGCGGGTGGCGTCGATCTCGACGGCTTGGACGTCGCGTTTCGAGTGGGGCGCTGAGTTGCTGGTGCCGCTGAAATCGGGCGAGGGCCGCTACGTGGCCCCCGACGATGTGCTCGAGGAGCTGGAAGGGGAGGGCCGGGTGGTGTTCCGCTACCTCGACAACCCCAACGGCTCGCTGCATGACATCGCCGGCGTCAGCTCCGCCAACGGCCGCGTCGTCGGGCTGATGCCGCACCCCGAGCACGCCATCGAAGCGCTGACCGGCCCCTCCGACGACGGCTTGGGCCTGTTCTATTCGGTGTTGGACGCGACGCTGTCCGTCTAGTCGGGCATCCCTGCGGCGGAGCGCATTTCGACGAACGAGGCGCTGATGGCGTCCGTCGCCTCGTGCGGGCTTGTCGGCTGGCGAAACCCTGCGTCGCCTGGTCGGCCGCCGGGATCAGCCGGCGTCGCGCAGCAACGGATGCGCCGTCGCCAGCTCGACGGCCGGGCTCAAGTCGTCGAAGAGCTCGGTCGCGTCGGCGATGGTGCGGTCGACGAAGGCGGCGAAATCCTCGAAGGAGACGTTCTGCCGAACCCAGTGCGACCTGCGCGCCACCACGCCGATCCGGTGTGGGTCGGACGACCCGTGCACGATCGCGGTGACCTCGCGCTCCTGGCGGTTCCACGTGTCCGAGAAGTGCACCAGCCAGGGGCGGTCGGTGGCGGGGAAGAAGCAGCCGGGGGTCACCCGGATGATCAGCACATCGCCGTGCGCGGGCGAGATCTCGAGATGGACGTGCAGGCGCCGGGGGTGGGCGCTGGTGACGAAGAAGTATTCGCCGTCGTGGTGGCCGCGGAAATAGCGTCGCCCGCGGGTGCGCAGGTAGCGTTCGACCAGGTTCGCGCACATGGGCTGGTTCGTCATGAAAACATGCTGCGGCCAGTGGCTTTGCGGATGCTGGGAGACAAGCCATGAGCCACCGAAGAATGTGTTGAGAATTGGCTGAGTGGCCGGGGCGGGTTCGGCCGGGCGGCGAGGTCAGTCGTTCAGACGCCGCTCGACGATCCCGGCGCCGGGACCGGGCATGGTCCTCGGCAGCGTCACCGAAAACCGGTATCGCTCGGGGCGGTAGTGGAACTCGACGACCTCGAGGGGCTTGTCGTCTTTGCCGTAACTGATGCGTTCGAGCACAAGCACGGGAGAGCCCAACGGCAGATTCAACGCGCCGGCGACCTCGACGGAGGCCCCGGCCGCGTGTATCTCATAACTGGCTCTGGCTACCGGGATGCCCAGTCGCCGCTCCCACATCGTGTAGGTGCTCTCCATCGCCCGCGCGGGCTGCGTCTCCGACACGCTCGCCAGCAGCGGCTCGACGGCCTTTCCCAGTCCGGGCGGTAGGTAGGCGATCATCAGGGCCAGGGGTACGTCGGCGTCGCGGAAACGGCGGTGGATGCAAAGTGCTTTGGACAACCCCAGCGTTTCGCCGATTCGTTGGGGCGGCTCCTGCACGCGGTGGGAGAGGACGTCGACCCGCGGAGTGATGCCGGAATTCGCCAGGACCTCGGTGATCGTGCGGACGCCGGAGCCCAACTCTTGTCTCACCGGGTTGGTCACGAAGGTGCCCAGGCCCTGGCGTCGAACCAGCCAGCCCTGCCGCTCGAGCAGCCCGACCGCCGCGCGCACGGTCACCCGGCTCAAACCGGATCGATCGATCAGCTCCCGCTCGCTGGGCAGCCGCCCGCCTCGGGGCAGGCGCTGCTTGATGATCGCGGCCTTGAGCGCTTCGGCGAGCTGGGTGCTCGCCGGCACGCTGCCGCGCCGAATCCGCAGATCGGCGGATTCCAGGTCGAGCGACCGAGTGGTCATAAGACGTATTAAAACGTCCGGTGCACCGAGGGGTAAAGGCCGTCGCACTACCGTCGCGGCCCCGACGAGAGCCTCGTCGAAATCGCCGTTCACCGAAGGGGATACAACGCCGGCAGGTTCACCACGACCGCCTCCTGGGTGCTGCGCGCGATGACCACCTCCGCCGGCGTGGTCGGGTCGGGGTTTTCCTCGCGGTGCGGCAGGTACGGCGGGATGAAGACGTAGTCGCCGGGTGAGGTCGAGATGCGCATTTCTTGGGTGCCGTCGTGAAAGACGAATTCTGGATGGCCGCTGCGCACGTAGATGGCGGTCTCCGACTCGCCGTGATGGTGGTTGGACGAAACGGCCGAGGGTGACGCGTGTGTCTCGCCCATCCAGAGCTTCTCGGCGCCGACCGACGTGCCGTTGAGTGCGGCGAAGCGACGCAGTCCCTCCGATTGCGCTGTGTCGGCGCTGATGTCCGACGCCTTGATGTGGTGCACCCGGTTGTGGGTGAGCTCCGCTGTTGTCTCGTTGAAATCGGGATGGAATCCGTCTGCGGTGGCCATGGGTCAATTATGGCGTCGGCCGTGGACCAGTTTCTCCGCGAACTCGCGCACGTCACGCGCCATGATGTTCGGCTGCGGCAGCCCGCCGACGGGCAGCGGTGGATTGCCGGGGCGCGTGATGAGCGCGGCGCTGAAGCCGGCGTTCTGGGCCCCGAGGGTGTCCCACGCGTGCGCGGCGACCATCATGCAGTCGGCCGGTGCCACCTCGAGCGCGTCGCACACGTACCGGTACACCGTGGGCGCCGGTTTGAAGGCGCGGCAGGCATCGACGCTCAATTGTTGTTCGAAGAATTGGGCCAGTCCCGAACTTTGCAGCGCCGTCGGCCCGTCCGGGTTGGGCGGCGAATTAGTCAGGGTGACGAGCCGAAAACCGTCGTCACGCAACATCGCGAGCCCCTCCCACGCATCCGGGTGCGCCGGCATGGTGAGCAAGCCGGACTTGAGGCGACCAGCGTCATCGTCGGAGACCTCGACGTGGTGGATGCCGCCCACCATGCGCAGCACGCCCTGGGCGAGCGTAGAGAAGTCCACGTAGCTGGCCGCAAGGGTCGCGGACATCGAATACATGACGAGCTGGGCGAACCACTCGCGAAGGACCCGCTCGTCCCCGAACAATTCAGCGAAAAGCGGTGCGAGCGAATCAATGTCGACCAAGGTCTCGTTGACGTCGAAAACCAGGACGGACGGTGCGGGCATGGCTACGGCTCAACCTTCTTCACTGTGGGCGCGTTGGGTCTAAGTACCCGATCGCGTGTGAACGAATCATCGCCGTTTCGGGTTAGATCCGCAGCGGTCTTCGCTCACCTCATCACCACTACCATCTTGCCGCCGGCATCTCCGGCTTCCATCACGCGATGCGCCTCGCGAATCTCGTCGAAAGTGAAGACGCGAGACGGCCTGGCCTCCAGCATGCCCTCTGCGACTTGCCGCGCGATATCTTGCAGGGGGACGTCCGACAGCGGGAAGCCCGGGGTCCCAAAGACGAAGCTGCCGAAGAAGTTCCAGTTGACGCCGCTCGCCATGCGCAACAGCGGGTTGAAATCCCCGACGGGGTCGAGTCCGCCCAGCCATCCGGCCAGGCAAGCCGTTCCGCCGCGGCGCAGCATGTCGAGGGAGTCCAGGATAGTGCTGTTGCCGACCAAGTCCAGGACAGCATCGATCTGCTTGGCCTCGGGGAGATGGTCGGCCAGGTCGCGCCTTTCCAATACGACGCGCGACGCGCCCAGCTCCTCCAGCATGGGAAACCGGCCGCGGCTTCGCGCGGTGGCAATGACGCGCGCGCCGGCGCCGACGGCCAGCTTGAGTGCGGCCTGCCCGAGCGATGAGGTCGCGCCGCGCAGGACCAGCGTCTGTCCCGCCTTCAGGTCGAGGTTGCGGAAAAGGCATGTCCAAGCGACCGCGTAGGTTTCGGGCAGCGCGGCCAGCTGCGGCCAGGGTAAATCGGATTCGATGAGGGCGACGTTCGCCGCACGCACACGTGTGTACTGCGCGTAGCTGCCATTGATGGTTCGGCCCAGGCCGCCCATCAATGCCGCCACCTTGGCCCCCACGGGGAACTCGCGGCCCGGACAGGAGTCGACGACGCCGACGCATTCGATGCCGCTGACCTCCGCGGCTTCGGCCCATTCGCCCCGACGCATGTGCAGCTCGGCGTGATTGATGCCGAAGGCCTTGACTTCGATCACCACTTCGCCGTCCCTGGGTAGCGGCTTGGGAATGTCGGCGTAGACCAGGCTGTCCAGGCCGCCGAACCCCTTCAGGATGATTGCGCGCATGTTTTCGCCGCCTCGCTGCTCGCGCACTACGGCGGGCGCGGTGGGTAGCTCAAATGCTCCGGTGGTGGACATTGCGGCTCCTCCCAGAAACTGAGTGGGCATTCGGATATCGACGTGCCCGGCGGAACCGACGACCTTCCGCCGACTATATTGGGCCAGCCAACCCAATTATTATGGGCTGGCCAACCCAGTATGTCCAGCTGAGCCGGTGACCTTACTCGGGTCCGGCTGTGCGGAGTCGCCGCGCTGAAGTGGCTCGGCTCTTGCGCGTCTGCGTCGCGAACGAGCGAACGTAGTCCACGGCGGCGTTTACGGCCGCCCGCAGCGGTTCCGCATCCCCGGTGACGTACGTCAGCATCGCGCCGCCCTGGTGCGCGACAACCAGCGACACCGCCAGGTGCCGCGGATCGGCGTCGGGGCGCAGATCGCCGCGGCGGCGCATCGCCTTAAGGCCCGTTTCGAACAGCTCGATCCACTGGTCGTATCCCCCGGAGAGATCGTCGTGTATTTGGTCGTCGGCGTCGATCAGCTCACCCGCTAGCGAGCCGTATACGCAACCGCCGACCCGGTACACGGCGTCGATGTCGGCGACGCAGGCGTCGGCCCATGCCTGCAGGGCGACGACGCTGTCAAGGGCGCCCAGCGGTGGCTGGGTGTGGAAGCTCCGCACGTCGTCGCGGCGCGTGGCGACGACCTCACGCGTCAGGTCGCGTTTGTCCCGGAAGTAGTGCGCGATCTGTGAGCCGCCGACCCCTGCCGCGTGCCGTACCTGCTCGATGCTGGTGTTGGCGACGCCGCGCTCAAACATGAGCCGCGCGGCTACGTCAACGATTCGCGCGCGAGTCGCCAGTCCCTTATGGGTGAATCGTGCTGGGCGGTCGTCCTTCACGTGGCGGTCCTCGCCGCGCCTCCGGGGACGCCGCGCAGGTCTGGAGAGCCTCTCGGCCGGATCGGTGGCGAAGGTGCGCAGGTAGTTGACCGCGAAACGAACGGCGTCGGCATGCGGCCATTCCGCCCGGTAGGTGAAGGCCAGGGTGCCACCACCCTGGTGGGCGGCGACGATGACCATCGCCAACCGTCGGGGCTCGGCGTTCGCGACCAAGACGCCCTCATCTTTCATCCGCTGGATCGCCGCCTCGAGCAGGTCGATCCACTGCCAATAGCCGGCCGCCAGGGTTTCACGCGTCGGGTCGTCGGACTTCGCCAGTTGGGCGGCGAGGGCGTGGTAGGTGGGGGTGCCGAAAAATCCGATGCGCCTGAGGTATCGCATGTTGAGGTCGATCCACCGCTCGAAGTCGGCGAATGACGCGAGACCTCCGAGTTTGGGCTGCCGGTGGAAGTCGAGAACCACGCCGATCTGGCGCCTGATCACCGCGCGAATCAGGGCGGCTTTGTCGGCGAAATAATGGGCGAGCTGGGAACCGCTGACCGATGCCGCCCGGCGGACGTTTTCCATATTTGACGCGGACAGGCCCTCGGTGACGATCAGCTGGGCGGCCGCCTCGACGATGCGATCCCTGGTGGCGCGCCCCTTGGCGGTCAACCGTTGTTCGTCCTGAACATCGGGATGGGCCATCGCGTCAGGCTAACCCGCGGGCACTCCGAACTATGGGATATCCAACCCATTGACGCCGGCGGTACCGGCGGGTCCGATCAGGCGGCCATGTCAACCTCGGCGAGGAAGCCGCGGATCAGCTCGGTTACCTCGTCCAGTGCGGGCTCCAGCAGGAAGTGCCCGCCGTCGAGCAATCGGATCTCGGCATTGGGGAGGTCATCCGCGAAAGCCGTGGCACCGGCCGGGCCGAAGATCTCGTCGCCGCGGCCCCACACCGCCAGCAGCGGTACCTGGCTGGCGCGAAAGTATTCGTGCAGCTGCGGGTAGAGCGGCGCATTGGTTGCGTAGTCCCGCAACAATTTCAGCTGCACCAGGTCGTTGCCCGGTCGCGATATGAGCGCGTAGTCGTGGTGCCAGCATTCGGGATCGACGAGGGTCTCATCGGGAACGCCGGTGACGTATTGCCATCGGGTGGCATCCAGCGTAAGGAACTGCCGGACCGCGGCCTCAGTGTCAGGGGTTTGTTCGCATTGATAAGCCCGCACGGTCTTCCAGAAGCTGTCGACGAATCCCGCGTCGTATCCGTTGCCGTTCTGAGTGATGACGGCGGTGATCGCCGACGGGTCGCGTAGCGCGAGCCGCCAGCCGATCGGTGCGCCGTAGTCCTGGACGTACATCGCATACCGGGCAACGTCCAGCGCGCGCAGCAACCCGGCGGTGAGGTCGGTCAGTGCGTCGAAGGTGTAGTCGAACTCCTGCACGGAAGGCGCGTCGGAAAGCCCGAAGCCCAGGTGATCGGGCGCGATGACGTGGTAACGGTCGGCTAGCGCCGGAAGCAGATGCCGGAACATGTAGGAGCTGGTCGGAAACCCGTGCAACAACACCAGCGCAGGAGTGTCCGGGTCGCCCGCTTCGCGGAAGAAGAGCCGGTGACCGTCGACGGTTGCGTATCGATGATGGACAGCCGCCATGGCGTCCTCCTGAGAATCAGCCTCAACGCCACACGGCGTTGTGCGAAACTTGCCAATGATATTTTTGGGTTGTCCAACCCATTATGCACCAGAACAGCCCCGCGCAACAGTCCCGCCTCATGTTGCCCTCGAAGCCGGGGCGGCATAGTCTGGGCCGGTCATCCCATTTATCCAGCTCGGAGGTGACACGGTGGGCACGCTGATTTCAGTAAACGTCGGCATGCCCCAAACCGTGCAGTGGCGGGACAAGACCGTTTACACGGGGATCTGGAAAATGCCAGTCGAAGGGCCAGTCATGGTGCGCCGCCTGAACATCGATGGCGACGGACAAGGTGATCTCGGCGGCCACGGCGGTGAGCAGCGTGCCGTCATGGTGTATCAGATCGAGTCATACGACTTCTGGAAGAAATACCTGGGTCGAGACGACCTCGTGCCCGGCCACTTCGGGGAGAACTTCACGATCACCGGCCTGCCCGACGACGATGTGTGCATTGGTGATCGCTACCGGATCGGTGAAGCCGAGTTCGAAGTCACTCAGCCGCGTGTCACCTGCTTCCGCGTCGGTCTGCGCCTGAAAGAACCGAGGATGCCGAATCTGCTTGTGTCCCAACGACGCCCGGGGTTTTATTTTCGGGTGATCACCGAGGGGAAGGTACGCGCCGGTGACGACATCGTACGTACCAGCCGCGGTCGCCACGAGCTGAGCGTCGCCGACGTCGACGCCCTGTTGTATCTGCCCCATCGAGACCTCGACCAACTCGGCAAGGCCGTCGACATCCCCGCACTGAGCCCCGGCTGGCAGCAGTCGTTCCGAGACATGTTGCAAGCGCAGCAGAGACCCGCAGCAGATATCGCGGGAGCGCAACCGGCGTGGGATGGCTTTCGCCCCTTACGTGTCACCGCAATACGCCGGGAAAGCCCGCAGGTGATGTCCATCCATCTAGAGGCCGACGACCATACAGCGCTTCCACCGCCGCTCCCCGGGCAATACCTGACAGTGCGAATCCCCGGGGCGGGCACGCCGGCGCCGCTGCGCAGTTACTCCCTCTCAGGCGATCCCGCCGCGGGTTACTACCGCATCAGCGTCAAACGCGAAGGCCATGGCCTGGTGAGCCCGTGGCTGCACGAGCACATCGAACCGGGCTCGGTCGTCGAGGCTGCCGCCCCACGTGGCGAGTTCTATCTCGCAAAGGGCGAGGGCCCAGTGTTATTGCTGTCGGCTGGAATCGGCATCACGCCCGTCTTGGCCATGCTGCATGCGCTTTCGGCGGCCGACAGCTCCCGCGACGTCTGGTGGCTGCACACCGACCGCAGTCGTGAAACGCAAGCCTTCGCCGCCGAAGTCACAAGCTTGATCGGCACGTTGCCGCATGCGCACGAATCGGTCTTTTACACGGAGAAACAGGGACGCTTGGACCGGACGGCCATCGCGGCACTGGGCATTCCGGCCGACGCGACGGTATACCTTTGCGGTCCAACCCTGTTCATGAGTGACATGCGTGAGGCGCTTACCGCGGCGGGCGTCAATCCCGCGCTTATCCACACCGAAGTCTTCGGTGCCCTACCGCCGATCAATCCGGGCATCGTCGATAGCACCCCTCGTACACCACCGCATTTCCCGGAGGGAGAGCCGGGAACGGGTCCAGCGATCACATTCGCGCGTAGCGGCCTGACCGTCCCCTGGTCACCGCGATACGGAAGCATCCTCGAGTTGGCCGAAGCCTGCGACGTGCCAACACGATTCTCTTGCCGAAGCGGCGTCTGTCAGGTGTGCGTCACTGGGGTTGTCGCCGGCAACACCACCTACGTCCAGCAACCACTGGAGCCGCCCGAACAGGGAACCGTGCTCATCTGTTCGGCGGCTCCAGAGACCGCTGTCGTGCTCGACCTGTAACGAAAACCGTTGCTTTAGGCGGCAATTGCGCGCTGACCACCACTTACTTGCATCACGGCACCGTTGACATAGCTGGCGTCGGAGGAGCTGAGGAAGACGACCGCGCTGGCGATTTCACTCGACTCGGCCGGTCGGCCCAGCGCGGTGCTGGCCGCCACCGCCTCCAACACGCCGGGCAAGGCCGCGACGCCTGGCGTGTCGGTTGGCCCGACGGCGATCGCGTTCACCCGCACCCCCGAACCGCCGAACTCATCCGCCCAGACGCGCGTCAGCAGCTCCAGGCCGGCTTTGCTGGCGCCGTAGATGCCCGCGCCGCTCGCCGGCACCGAGGCCGCAACGGTGCTCACGTTTACCACCGAGCCGCTGCCGCGCTCGATCATGCCGGGCACCAACTTTTGGACCAAAATGTAAGGGGCGCGCAGGTTCACATTCACGTGCTCGTCGAACGTCGTGTCGTCGGTGTCTGCGGTCCCGCCGAATTTGTAGATGCCGGCATTGTTGATCAATATGTCTACCGGTCCCGCCTCGGCGGCCAACCGGCGTACGTCGTTGCCATCGTTGAGGTCCGCCGCGACGAAACGCGCCCTACCGCCGGCGTTCTCGATATCACGGACTGTCTTCGCGCCGCGTTCGGCGCTGCGGCCGTGTACCACGACCTCGACCCCGCGTTCCGCGAGTCGTAGCGCGATTTCTCGGCCGATCCCGGACGTCGCCCCGGTCACCAACGCGGTGGAGCCGGCCATTGTTGCTGCCATCGAACCCTGCCTCCAGGAGAGAAGTTCACTTGTCTCCCCGTCAGCAGCCGCCCGACGGCATTTATTCCTAGGAGCTCAGCGGGACCGACGCCTCCGCGGTGTAGCACAGGAATGTCAGCGTCTCCTGTAGATACAGCTGCACGGTCTCCGCATCATGGCCGGTGTAGCCGATCGACACGTCGGTCCCGAGCTGCAGATCGAAGTCGCCGCCGCGGGTGGTCAACACGAAAGCACCGTCGATGGCCGGCGCCCAGATGATGTCTCCGGGAACCAGCCGGTCGATGTGCTCGAGGATCGGATAGCCGTGTTCGGTGGTCTCGCTGACCTTCGTGTAGACGTCGGCGGACAGCAGAACCGAGTAGGGGCCGTCGACGCCAGCCAGCCGCAGTTCGGAGATCGCCTGTGTGATGACGTCCGGGATCTCGCGGGGATCGGCCGGCAAGCTCAGCGGCTTGTTCGAGCTGGCGGACCGGATGCCCTCGATCGATGCGGCGGCGTAGCCCTCGAAGATGGCTCGGTCCTCCACGAACGCCACCTTCTTGGCGGCCGCCTTGACCGGGTCCCAGTCGGAGTCCTGGGCGCCACGCTCGACGTTGTCGATCTCGTAACGCGACAGGGTGAACGGAACACGTAGCCGCACAAGGGGTTTGCTTGCCCGAAGGTGAGCCTCGACCCCGTCGGAGGGGGATGCGACGTCGATCAAGCGGCCGGTGCTGACCGCGGCGGTGACCGGGCCTCCGGGCTCGCTGACGTCGACCACGCGGCGCCCGGCGACATGGCGTTTGAAGGTCCGGGCCGCCTCCGTTTCGATTTCTTTCCAAGCGGCTTCGGTGACCGGTGCCAGCTCGCGGTAGAGGTTGTTCATGAAATGGATCCTTTCAGGCTGCCGATCGAAAGTGAGCCGTCCTGTGGGGCAGATGTTTCCGCCGCCGCCGCCTCGGGCAGTGGCGGTGGATCGTCGAGAAAGTCGACGGTGGGCGAGAAGAACAGGCCACCGGTGACCGCCGTGGAGAATTCGAGAATGCGGTCGGTGTTGCCGGGTGGATCGCCCAGGAACATGTTGCGCAGCATCTGTTCGGTGACCCGCGGCGTGCGGGAATAGCCGATGAAGTAGGTGCCGTACTCGCCCTTTCCGAGCTCACCGAACGGCATATTGTGTCGCACGATCTTCAGCTCGGTGCCGTCGTCGTCGGTGATCACGTTGAGGGCGATGTGGGAGTCGGCCGGCTTTTCGTCGTCATCGAGTTCGAGGTTCTCCAGCTTCGTGCGGCCGATCACCAACTCCTGCTCGGTGACCGACAGCGAGTTCCACGAAGACATTTCGTGCAGATACTTCTGCACGTGCACGTAGCAGGAGCCCTCGAATTGGAGATCCTCGGCGCCGATGGCGGTGGCGCTGACAGCCAGCGGGCCGTCGGGGTTTTCGGTACCGTCGACGAAGCCCAACAGGTCGCGGTTGTCGAAGTAACGGAATCCGTGCACCTCGTCGACGACGGTGACGGCGCCGGCCATCGACCTCAGGATGCGGTCGGCCAATTCGAAACAGACGTCCAGGGTCTCGGCCCGGATGTGGAACAGCAGATCGCCGGGGGTGGCCGGCGCGGTGTGCCGCGGGCCGACCAGTTCGACGAATGGGTGCAACTCGGCGGGACGGGACCCGGAAAACAAGCGATCCCAGGCCTGCGAGCCGATCGAGGTGATGGCCGATAACCGTTTCGGCGGTTCGCGAAAACCGATTGCGCGCACCAGCCCCGAAATGTCGGGCAGCGCGTCATGCACCGTGGCTTCCCCGCCGTCGTCGATGGTCACTACCAGGAAGACCGCCGCAGGCGTCAACGGTTCGAGGATCGGCTGCGGCTGGACGGGGGGCACATGGGCGACCCTAGCGTGGCGACGGCGAACGCAGGAAGTGCGCGAGTGGGGGTCCCCCCGCTCGCGGGGGGAGAGCCGCGCAATCGGACCTAGCGTGAACCGAGTTGTCGTCGACAGCCATGATGATGTCCATGTCGGCAAGCGCCGCAGGTCTCTGCGATTTCATCGACGCTTCTCCGTCGCCATTTCACGTCTGCGCCACGGTGGCCGCACGGCTGACCGCTGCCGGGTACACGGAACTGAGCGAGGCTAAACGCTGGCCGGAAGAACCGGGACGCTACTTCCTGGTCCGGGCCGGCTCGCTGGTCGCCTGGAATTCCGACGGGGCGGACGGTCCGTTCCGGATCGTCGGCGCACACACCGACAGCCCGAACCTGCGGGTCAAGCAGCATCCGGACCGGGTGGTCGTCGGGTGGCGCGTGGTGGGGCTGGAGCCCTACGGCGGAGCGTGGCTGAACTCCTGGCTGGACCGCGACCTGGGCATCAGCGGGCGGTTGTCGGTGCGGGACGGCGCCGGGCTCGAGCACCGGCTGGTCCGGATCGACGACCCGATCCTGCGAATACCGCAGCTGGCCATCCACCTGGCCGAGGACCGCAAATCGCTGACCCTGGACCCGCAGCGACACGTCAACGCGGTGTGGGGTGTCGGCGCGGAAGAGAAGTCATTCGTCGACTTCGTCGCAGAACGCGCCGGGGTGACGGCGGCCAGCGTGCTGGCCGCCGACCTGATGACCCATGACCTGACCCCGTCGACCGTGATCGGTGCCGACGCCGACCTGCTCAGCGCTCCCCGCCTGGACAACCAGGCCAGCTGCTACGCGGGGATGGAGGCCCTGTTGTCGGCGAAGCCGCGGGGTTTCCTGCCCGTGCTGGTGCTTTTCGACCACGAGGAGGTCGGGTCGTCCTCCGACCACGGCGCCCAGTCCGACTTGCTCGGCACCGTTCTGGAGCGCATCGTGCTCGCGGCCGGTGGCACCCGCGAAGACTTCCTGCGCCGGCTGCCCGATTCGCTGCTGGCCTCGGCCGACATGGCCCACGCCACCCACCCCAACTATCCGGAGCGGCACGAGCCGGGACACCTCATCGAGGTCAACGCCGGACCGGTGCTCAAGGTGCACCCCAACCTGCGCTACGCCACCGACGGCCGCACGGCCGCGGCGTTCGCGCTGGCCTGCCAACAGGCCGGTGTCGCCTTGCAGCGTTACGAGCACCGCGCCGACCTGCCCTGCGGGTCGACGATCGGGCCGTTGGCCTCGGCGCGCACCGGCATCCCCACCGTCGACGTGGGCGCCGCGCAGCTGGCGATGCACTCCGCGCGCGAAGTGATGGGCGCTCATGACCTGGCCGCCTACTCGGCGGCGATGCGAGCGTTCCTCTCGCCCGAGCCCTTGTGAGGCCTAGATGACAGCCGGATGGGCGATCAGGATGAGCGCCAAGGTTGCGGCGTTGAGGGCGAGCAAGAACCCGGCGAATGCGAACTGACCGGAGATATCGTTGGCGAGTACATGGGTGTACATCGCGCAGATGAAGAAGATGGTTAGCCCTGCCGCCGCGGCAATGCCGATTCCAGGAACCCACAGGCCGGCGATAAGCCCAAGGGCGCCTAGGGTTTTCAGGGTTCCGATGGGAAACCTCAGCCAGGACAGCGGCACCCCGGCCCGTTGCATGGGCGGAATAATGGGTGCGAAGTGCAGCAGCGCGCTCACGCCGGAAAATCCGTTGAGGACTATGGCAAATATCGTCAGGTCGAGGTATGCGGTGTGCATTTTGTGGCTTCCATGGATGGTCGATCAATACGGGATCGTGTGGTGTCAGTTCGCCCTACCCGGAATGGGGCGACTCGGCCGACAAGCATGATTCCTCCCTGATGCGCGGTGGTCGCGATAGCGGCGCTCACTAGCAGCCCGTATCCAAGGACGGATCGGCGGCGCAGAAAGTTACGTAAATTTCGTCGCGATGCAACCGTTCCTTTCGCCCGAGCCCGTGTGAGGCCTAAGGTCTGGCGGTATGACGCTCAGCGTGGAGATGATCACCTTCGACTGCAGTGATCCCGCGAAGCTGGCCGGGTGGTGGGCCGAGCAGTTCGGTGGTACGACGCAGGAGTTGCTCGCCGGCGAGTTCACCGCGGTGAGTCTGTCGCAAGGACCCCGGCTCGGATTCCAGAAGGTGCCCGATCCCACGCCCGGGAAGAACCGCGTGCACCTCGACTTCGGTGCCGCCGATGTCGATGGCGAGGTGGCCCGGCTGACGGCCGCCGGGGCCACCGAGGTCGGCCGGCACAGGTTCGGCGAGAATTTCCGCTGGGTGGTGCTCGCCGACCCCGAGGGCAACGTCTTCTGCGTGGCCGGCCAATAGCCGCCACGGCGACCCGACGGCCAGGGCGGCACCGCCCTAGACTGTCTGCGTGACTGTCCCCGGGACGAGCGCCCGCACCCAGGCGATCGACACCGTCGAGCACGCCGCTGCCAGCCCCGACCAGCCGCAGCCGTTCGCCGAGCTGGGCCTCAAGGACGACGAGTACCAGCGAATTCGCGAGATCCTGGGCCGCAGACCCACCGACACCGAGCTGGCGATGTACTCGGTGATGTGGAGCGAGCACTGCTCGTACAAGTCGTCCAAGGTTCACCTGCGCTACTTCGGGGAGACCACCACCGACGACATGCGCGCCGGCATGCTGGCCGGCATCGGTGAAAACGCCGGCGTGGTCGACATCGGTGACGGCTGGGCCGTCACCTTCAAGGTGGAATCGCACAACCACCCCTCCTACGTCGAGCCGTACCAGGGCGCGGCGACCGGGGTCGGCGGCATAGTCCGCGACATCATGGCCATGGGCGCGCGACCGGTCGCCGTGATGGACCAGCTTCGGTTCGGCGCCGCCGACGCACCCGACACCCGCCGCGTGGTCGACGGCGTGGTCCGCGGCATCGGCGGCTACGGCAACTCGCTGGGCCTGCCCAACATCGGCGGCGAGACCGTGTTCGACGCGTGCTACGCCGGCAACCCGTTGGTCAACGCGTTGTGTGTGGGCGTATTACGCCAGGAGGACCTGCATTTGGCGTTCGCCTCGGGCACCGGCAACAAGATCATCCTGTTCGGCGCGCGCACCGGTCTCGACGGCATCGGCGGGGTGTCGGTGCTGGCGTCGGACACCTTCGACAGCACCGGATCGCGCAAGAAGCTGCCCTCGGTTCAGGTAGGCGACCCTTTCATGGAAAAGGTGCTCATCGAATGCTGCCTCGAGCTCTACGCGGGCGGATTGGTGGTTGGCATCCAGGACCTCGGGGGTGCCGGATTAGCTTGTGCCACTTCTGAATTGGCCTCAGCCGGGGACGGCGGGATGGCCATCGAATTGGACACCGTTCCGCTACGGGCCAAGGACATGACCCCCGCGGAGGTGCTCTGCAGCGAGTCGCAGGAGCGGATGTGCGCCGTGGTCGCGCCGGAGAACGTCGACGCCTTCATGGCGGTGTGCCGCAAATGGGACGTGCTGGCCACGGTGATCGGCGAAGTCACCGAAGGTGACCGGTTGCGGATCACCTGGGGCGGCGAGACCGTCGTCGACGTGCCGCCGCGCACCGTCGCCCACGAGGGGCCGGTGTACCAGCGACCGGTCGCGCGGCCCGAATCGCAGGACGCCCTGAACGCGGACCGGTCGACGAGCCTGCCGCGGCCAACGACGGGAGAGGAGTTGCGCGCGACTTTGCTTGCGCTGCTAGGCAGCCCGCACCTGTGCAGCCGCGCGTTCATCACCGAGCAGTACGACCGCTACGTGCGCGGCAACACCGTGCTGGCCGAGCACGCCGACGGCGGCGTGCTGCGCGTCGACGAAGCCACCGGGCGCGGCATCGCGCTGTCCACCGACGCGTCGGGGCGCTACACGCTGCTAGATCCCTATGCCGGGGCGCAGCTCGCGCTGGCGGAGGCCTACCGCAACGTCGCCGTGACCGGTGCGACCCCGGTTGCGGTGACCAACTGCCTCAACTTCGGCTCTCCGGAAGACCGGGGGGTGATGTGGCAGTTCTCCCAGGCGGTGCGGGGCCTGGCCGATGGTTGTGCCGCCCTGGGCATTCCGGTGACCGGCGGCAACGTCAGCTTCTACAACCAGACGGGGTCGGCGGCGATCCTGCCCACACCCGTGGTGGGTGTGCTTGGCGTACTCGATGATGTAAGCCGGCGCATCCCGACGGGCCTGGGCGGCGAGGCGGGCGAGGCCCTGATGCTGCTGGGCGATACGCGCGACGAATTCGACGGCTCCATCTGGGCGCAGGTGACCGCCGATCATCTGGGTGGGTTGCCGCCCGCAGTCGACCTGGCGCGCGAAAAGCTGTTGGCCGAGGTGCTGAGCGCGGCGTCCCGCGACGGGCTGGTGTCCGCGGCGCACGACCTGTCCGAAGGCGGGCTGGCGCAGGCCATCGTGGAGGCGGCCCTGGCGGGCGAAACGGGTTGCCGCATCGTACTTCCCGAGGGCGCCGACCCGTTCGTGACGTTGTTCTCCGAGTCGGCGGGCCGGGTCCTGGTGGCGGTGCCGCGCACCGAGGAGAGCCGGTTCCGTGCGATGTGCGAGGTGCGGGGTTTGCCCGCGGTGCGCATTGGCGTCGTCGATGAGGCCTCCGGCGCGGTGGAGGTTCAGGGCCTGTTCACCGTGTCACTGGCCGAACTGCGCGAGACGTCTGAGGCGGTGCTGCCGCGCCTCTTCGGATGAGCCGGAGCGATCGAATCCTGGTGGGCCAGTGCGGTTTCCACCGGGTTCGTGCGTTTTCGTTGGCCGCCGCACTGATTGGCTGGAGCTTCGTCGGCCCGCGACTGCCCACGGGATGGCGGGTCGCGCTGCAGGCCGGTGCGAGCGGGCTGCTGGTCGTTGTGACACGGGCACAGCTGGGGTTTTATCCGCCGCGGCTGTGGGCGGGGCTGCGGCTGGGGTCGGCGGCCGGCGCGGTGGCGGCGGGCGCGATTGCCGCGACGACGGCGGTGCCGGTGGTCCGAACATCCATGGCGGGCCGCGAGCCAACCGGGTCGGTGCCTGGCTGGCTGCTGATACGCATCCCGCTCGGGACGGTCTGGGCGGAGGAGGCCGCGTTCCGCGCGGCGCTGGCCGCCGCCGCTTCGGATGCGCTCGGCAGGTCCGGTGGAAGGTTGTTGCAAGCGGCAAGCTTTGGGCTCTCCCACCTCGCGGACGCGCGGGCGGCCGGCGAGCCGGCGCTGGGCACGGTGCTGGTGACGGGCGCGGCGGGCTGGCTATTCGGTTGGCTCGCAGACCGTTCCGGCAGCCTCGCCGCTCCCATGTTGGTGCACTTGGCCATCAACGAGGCCGGCGCGATCGCTGCGCTTAGCGTGCAGCGTCACGGGTTGATGGTGTAGTCGCCCCACTGCCTACCCCACACGTGCTCGACCGCCAGTGGCGAGCTGAGTTCGAAGTGGTTGTAGGGAGCCATGCTGGCGCCGGTGTCCGCCACCAGGAACGGGGCCGGCCACAGTTCTCGGGTGATCGTCTGCCAACAGCCCGGCCGGCCGCCGGGACCGCCCCGGGCGTTGGTCCTGGGCAGATTCTCCGGCCAGATGTACGGATTCGGCGCCCCGGTGATCCCGCCGGCCGCGTGGGCCCCGAGCGAGTAGCCGTTGTCACCGAGCGCGTTGTGAATTCTGGGTCCGACTTCGGCGAAGTTCCTTATGGTGCAGAAGATTTCCGGACTGTACTCGTCGAGCAGCTGGCTCGAGGTGACCAGGTCGGTGGCCCCCCGCGCCAAATAGGGGCCACCGCGCCCGAAGACGTCGGCGCCCGCGCCGCCCAGGCCGGCCGCCGCCAGCAGCGCCGCGTCCAGGTCGGCTTGCTGGCGATTGAGCGTGCGTGCCGCGGTCACCGTGTGGGCCAGCGCGTCCCATAGGTCCGGCGAGGCGTTGGCGTAGGTCTCGCCGAGGGCGGCCAACCGCGCGATGTCGGCCCGTATTTCGGGCATCCGGGGATTGACGTCGTCGAGGATCGTGTTGCCGTTGAGCAAAGAGGCGCCGAACTTTTCACCCAGCCCGGTCAGCGCTTGCGCCGCCGCGCTGAGCGTCAGGTTCACCTTGACCGGATCGACCTTCTCCGCGATCGACGTGAGCGTCTCGAACACGGTGTTGAATTCGGTCGTGACCGACGTCGCGTCGATCACGGTCGAGGGTGTGATCGATTGTGCCGCTGGCTGAGGCGGCGAGCTCAACGCGACGTATTTGTTGCCGAACACCGTCGTCGCCTTGACGGTGGCCGCGACGTTGGCCGGGATGATCTTGAGGTACCTGGGGGCGATATCCAGCACCACTCTGGCGGCCGGCCCGCCGTGGCGGGTGATCTCGGAGATGCCGGCCACCCGGCCGATCTGGACCCCGTTGTAGGTGACCTTGGAGCCGGGATCCAGCACCAAGCCGGCCCGGGGCGCCACCATGGTCAGCTTCGTCATCGGCGTGAGTTCGCCGCGGAACTGCAGGTGCAGCAGCGACCCGACCAACCCCATGACGAGGACCGTCACGAGGCCGACGAATTTGTACGGTGGCCCGCGCCGCAAGCGACGACGTTCCATGAGTTTGAGACCCTAGGGTATGGCCGCCCGTCAAAAGGCCGATCCGGCAAAGACTCGGCAGGCCGTGTTGGCCGTCGTGGACTGGTTGCGGGACGGATCCCGGCCGGCCCCCGACCGCGAGAGCCTCGGCGCCGCCGTCCGGCTCACAGCCCGCACCCTGGCGGCGGTGGCGCCCGGCGCCAGCGTCGAGGTGCGGGTCCCGCCCTTCGCCGCGGTCCAGTGCATCGCCGGGCCCAGGCACACCCGCGGCACGCCGCCCAACGTGGTGGAGACCGATCCGCGCACGTGGCTGCTGCTGGTGACGGGGATGTTGTCGTTTCCAGAGGCGAAAGGCGCCGGTGGGGTGAGCCTTTCCGGCTCTCGGGCCGGTGAGATCGAACACTGTCTGCCCCTGTTCGATGTCAGCTGAATATAACCCTGAACTGCAGGTTTAGGGTCGGGCGAGGGAATTTTGCGCGCCCGACACGCGCTGTCAATTCGCGGCCGCGGGCTTTGGGCCCGTAGACTTCGTTACGTCACCAATCTTCCCCGGGGAGCCGCCCAATCGTGACCGTCGGAGAACCCGAGCAGGACCTGAACTCGCCCCGTGAAGAATGTGGTGTCTTTGGGGTTTGGGCCCCTGGCGAGGACGTCGCAAAACTCACCTATTACGGCTTGTACGCCCTGCAGCATCGTGGGCAGGAAGCCGCGGGCATTGCCGTCGCCGATGGATCGCAGGTTCTCGTCTTCAAAGACCTGGGCCTGGTCAGTCAGGTGTTCGACGAGCAGACCCTCGCGGCGATGCCGGGCCACGTCGCCATCGGGCATTGCCGCTACTCCACCACGGGCGACACGACGTGGGAGAACGCGCAGCCGGTGTTCCGCAACACCGCCGCCGGCACCGGCGTTGCTTTGGGGCACAACGGAAATCTGGTCAACACCGCCGAACTTGCCGCCCGCGCCCGCGACGCGGGGCTGATCGCCCGGCGCTGTCCCGCCCCCGCGACGACGGACTCCGACATCCTGGGCGCGCTGCTGGCCCACGGCGCCGCCGATTCCACCCTAGAGCAGGCGGCGCTGGACCTGCTGCCAACCGTGCGCGGCGCGTTCTGCCTGACGTTCATGGACGAGAACACCCTGTATGCGTGCCGCGATCCGCATGGGGTGCGGCCACTTTCGCTCGGACGACTGGATCGTGGCTGGGTGGTGGCCTCCGAAACGGCCGCCCTCGACATCGTCGGCGCCTCGTTCGTGCGCGATATCGAGCCGGGAGAGCTGCTGGCGATCGACGCCGACGGGGTGCGCTCCACGCGTTTCGCCAATCCGACGCCCAAAGGGTGCGTCTTCGAATACGTCTACCTGGCCCGCCCGGACAGCACGCTCGCCGGCCGGTCCGTGCACGCCACCCGGGTGGAGATCGGTCGCCGCCTGGCCCGCGAATGCCCGGTCGACGCGGACCTCGTGATCGGTGTGCCGGAGTCGGGCACGCCCGCCGCGGTCGGATACGCCCAGGAGTCCGGCATTCCGTACGGGCAGGGCCTGATGAAGAATGCCTACGTCGGGCGCACGTTCATCCAGCCGTCCCAGACCATCCGGCAGCTCGGTATCCGGCTGAAGCTCAACCCGCTCAAAGAGGTGATCCGCGGAAAGCGGCTCATCGTCGTCGACGACTCGATCGTGCGCGGCAACACCCAGCGCGCCCTGTTGCGCATGCTGCGCGAGGCCGGCGCCGTCGAAGTCCACGTGCGTATCGCATCGCCGCCGGTGAAATGGCCCTGCTTCTACGGCATCGACTTCCCGTCGCCGGCGGAGTTGATCGCCAACGCCGTGCAAGACAAAGAGGAAATGCTGGAAGCGGTACGGCACGCCATCGGCGCCGACACCTTGGGCTACATCTCGCTGCGCGGCCTGGTCGCGGCGTCCGAGCAGCCCGCGTCGCGGCTCTGCACCGCGTGCTTCGACGGCAAGTACCCGATCGAACTGCCCGAGGAGACGGCCCTGGGTAAGAACGTCATCGAGCACATGCTCACCAACGCCGCGCGCGGAGCCGGGCTCGACGACCTCGCCCCCGACGAAGTGCCGATCGTCCACTGACGGCCGATCCGCCCCTTCCAAGACGTTTGCTAACGGTGGTCGGCGGCGCCCGGTAGCCTTTATCGCGATGACGGATCCCGGAAAACGCCCCGGACGCAACCCGGGCAGCATCACCTACGCGTCGGCCGGGGTGGATATCGAGGCCGGTGACCGCGCCGTCGAAATGTTCAAGCCGCTGGCGACAAGGGCCACCAGGCCCGAGGTGCGGGGCGGTCTGGGCGGGTTCGCGGGGTTGTTCGCCTTGCGCAACGACTACCGCGAACCGCTGCTCGCGGCGTCCACCGACGGCGTGGGAACCAAGCTGGCGGTCGCCCAGGCGATGGACAAGCACGACACCGTCGGCCTGGACCTGGTCGCGATGGTCGTCGACGACCTCGTGGTCTGCGGCGCCGAGCCGCTGTTCCTGCAGGACTACATCGCGGTGGGCCGGACGGTGCCCGAACGCCTCAGCGCGATCGTGGCGGGTATCGCCGAGGGTTGCGTGCGCGCCGGCTGCGCTCTGCTGGGGGGCGAAACCGCCGAACACCCCGGTCTGATGGAACCGGACCACTACGACATTTCGGCGACCGGTGTCGGCGTCGTCGAGGCCGACGACGTGTTGGGTCCCGATCGCGTCAAACCCGGCGACACCATCATCGCGATGGGCTCCTCGGGCCTGCATTCCAACGGGTACTCGTTGGCCCGGGCGGTGCTGCTGGAAATCGACCGGATGAACCTGGCCGGTTATGTCGAGGAGTTCGGCCGCACCCTGGGTGAAGAGCTGTTGGAACCCACTCGGATCTATGCCAAAGACTGCCTGGCGTTGACCGCCGAAACCCATGTCCGCACGTTCTGCCATGTCACCGGCGGCGGGCTGGCCGGCAACCTGGAACGCGTCATCCCGCACGGCTTGGTCGGCGAAATCGACCGCGGCACATGGACGCCCGCACCGGTTTTCGCCATGATCGCCCAGCGCGGTCGGGTAACGCGGCAGGAGATGGAGAAAACGTTCAACATGGGCGTGGGCATGGTCGCCGTCGTCGCGCCCGAGGACACCGACCGCGCCCTGGCCATTTTGACGGCCCGACACTTGGACTGCTGGGTGCTGGGGACCGTCTGCAAAGGCGGTAAAGAGGGCCCGCGGGCAAAGCTCGTCGGGCAGCACCCGAGATTTTAGAAGTTAAAGCCGAGCTAGACGTGCCCGAGCGGATTGCACCGGCACAGCGACGTGAGTTCAGCGACGCCAGTCGTCGTTGTCGTCCCAGGAGTCATCGACGCCGTCGTCCTCCAGCCCGGACGAATCGTCGGCACCCGTACCTGACAGCTCGCGCTGAAGCCGCTGAAAGTCGGTCTGCGGGGAACTGTATTTGAGTTCTCGAGCAACCTTGGTCTGCTTTGCCTTAGCCCGGCCGCGGCCCATGGGGGAACCCCCTCGCGCAATAACGGAGCGGCCCGAATCAGGCGGCTCCGATCTCCTGGTGTCGTTATTGTCCTGCCGACAGTTTACCGTGCCTTACGGTTGGGCGCCGGTGCCCCCTGCCGCTGTGGCGCACATCATCGACCATTATCTCGCACCGTCGCGCAACCGTTCAACGGCCAGTCGTCCGGCACCGACGTGTTCCGTGGCCGGCACCGAATCGGCGTCGATGACCGCGGCCACCGAGGCCTGCGGGCCGGTCGCCAGCTCGGTGTCGGCCGGCACCCCGCGCTTGAGCAGCGCGAGGGCCACCGGCCCGAGATCCACGTGATCCACCACGGTGCCCAGTCGGCCGACGGCGCGACCGCCGGCGAGCACGGGGTCACCGGTCGAGGGACGCTCCACCGAGCCGTCGAGGTGCAACAACACCAGCATCCGGGGCGGCCTCCCGAGGTTGTGCACCCGCGCGACGGTCTCTTGCCCCCGGTAACAGCCCTTGTCCAGGTGGACGGCAGCACCGATCCACCCCACTTCGTGCGGAATCGTGCGCTCATCGGTGTCGACGCCCAGTCGCGGGCGCAGCGCCGCCACCCGGTGGGCCTCGTAGGCCCAGACGCCCGCGGGTCGCACTCCCGCCTCCTCCAGACTTTTCTGCCAGCCGGCGGACTTTTCGCGCGGGACCAGCAGATCCAGCTCGATCTGCCCGGCGGGGGCGCCGGCCATCCGGCGCACGAAGCCGCCGCCGGCGACCGGGACCGCGGTCAGCTCGGTCGGCAGGGCGTCCAGGCCGAGCGCGTCGAGCACCGCCCGGTCGGCCAGTCGCGGACCTAAGAGCGAGAGCACCGCGATGTCGGCGGCAGCCACGGTGACGTCGGACCAGAAGACCATCTTGCGCAGGTAGTCCAGCAGCGGTTCGCCCCGCCACGGTTCGGTATCGAGGTAGGTGGTGCCGCCAAGTTCGGTTTGGATCCAGTGATCCTCGACGCGGCCCTGGCCGTCGAGGCTGAGGTTCTGCGTGGTAGCGCCGTCGGGGAGATCGCTGACGTGTTGGGTGGAGATGCTGTGCAGCCACTTCTGGCGATCGCTACCGGTCAGCGTCAGCACCGCGCGGTGGGAGCGGTCCACCACGACCGCACCGGTTTCGGCCGCGCGCTGTTCGCCCAGGGGATCGCCGTAGTGCCAGACGGCGCCCGCGTCGGGTCCGGCATCGGGTGCGGGTACTGCAGTCATGTGCGCCGCTCCTCCTCATCGCTTCCCTCTGCATCGTCGCCGGCGCGAGTCACACGTCAACTCTACGGACCGGTACCCGCCACGGCCGCCGCCAGTGTGCGGCTAGCTCACGCTCGCCGACGAGCGTGCGGCCAGCTTCACGTTCGCGGCTAGGCTTTACCTCCATGGCAGGCCGGACGGGTGTAATCGTCACGCTGGACGGCGAGATTCACCCGCCGGATGCCCCCCTGCTGCACGCCGACGACCTGGCCGTGGTTCGCGGCGACGGCATCTTCGAGACGCTGTTGGTCCGCGACGGCCGGCCGTGTCTCGTCGAGTCCCATCTGCAGCGCCTGACCCAGTCGGCCAAGCTGATGGATCTGCCCGAGCCCGACCTGCCCAACTGGCGCGGTGCGATCGACGTGGCCACCCGGCAGTGGGTGGCGGGCACCGCGGACGAAGGCGCGATGCGGCTGATCTACAGCCGAGGCCGGGAAAGCGGCACGGCGCCAACCACCTATGTGATGGTCACCGCCGTTCCCGAACGAGTGACAGCGGTTCGGCGCGAGGGGCTGGCCGCGGTGACGTTGGACCGCGGACTGCCCGCTCTTGGCACCGACGCGATGCCGTGGCTGCTGGCCGGCGCCAAGACGCTGTCCTACGCGGTCAACATGGCCGCCCTGCGGCACGCCGCCCGCCAAGGCGCCGGTGACGTCATCTTCGTCAGCTCGGACGGCTACATCCTGGAAGGCCCCCGTTCGACGGTGGTGATCGCGACCGAGGCCGAAACAGAAACAGGCGGGAATCTGTGCCTGTTGACGCCGCCGCCGTGGTACCCGATTTTGCGCGGCACCACGCAGCAGGCGCTCTTTGAGGTGGCGCGGGACAAAGGGTACGACTGCGACTACCGCGCGTTGCGGGTTGCCGATCTGGTTGCCGCGCAAGGAATCTGGCTGGTCTCGAGTATGACGTTGGCCGCCCGCGTGCACACGCTCGACGGTCGCCCACTGCCTCGGTCCCCGTTGGCCGCCGAGTTCTCCGCGTTGGTCGACTCGGCGATCGTCAGCGATCGCTAAGCGCTGAATTGTGTTGTCGGGCTGCGGAATCGCGGGTATGGTCGGCCGTACACAAGGAAGGAGGTGGTCCGAGAAATTGATAGCTTCATGGACGTGTGAGGTGGCTGCGCGCTAGCCGCAGCGGCTTTCGACGAGCTAGCGATTACGCGCGCTAGCGAATTCCCCGCAGTCACCCGGCCCCCGAGCTTCCGGTCTGTCCAACCAGGAGCCTTGCTCGGGGGCCGCTCCATGCCTGGAGCCGTTACTGGCTCACCCTCGCGGCGATCTGCCCGGCGAGTTTGCCCGCCTGACCGGTCTCGGCGTCGGGGCCGCACAGCAACAAGTCGACGACCACGCTGGACACCGCGTGCATCGCGTGGTGGCAGATCCGGGTTCCGTCCGCTTGCGTCCGCGGCTGAAAGATCTTCGGCGCGGTTCCGGTGACCTCACCGAACGTCCACCCGCTGCTCTTGCCGTTGAAGCTCACCGTGACTGCCTGCCCGGCGCACGCCTTCCACTTGTCCGCGGATGCCCGCACGAATGCGGCGGCCCTCTCGGGCGACGAGAACTCCGCGACCGCTTCGTAGACCCGGTGCGGCGGGTTCTCGCCAGCGGTGTGCACGGCCTGCCCGCTCACCGCGGTGTAGCCCTCCGCCCCCTTGTAGGCCGCTTCCTCGATGGGTTCGTACGCGCCCTTGCAGTCGGGGATGGAGAGCGTCGCCCTCAAGTTGCGCAACTGTGCGGCTTTCTCGGAGACCACCAGGTTGGGGTCGCCCACGACGGCGCCGATATCGGCGGGACCGAGCAGATACGAGTCGAGCTTCGAGGTGGCACTCCCGGCGGCCGGCACCCCGGGTGCCGCCGAATCGAGGTTGCCGCCAGCTGTCGGGGCCGGCTTGGTCTTGCCGCCCTGCATGGTGAGGACGACGACGATCGCGATTGCGGCGATGACCGCCACGGCGGCGCCGCTGATGATGAGCAGCCGCTTGTTGGATCCGCCCGCGGGCTCCGGCGCGGCGGGCCTGGCCGACGGGCCGCCGGGTGGTGCCGCGGCGGCGGGCTGCGCTGCGGCCGCCGGTGCCTTGCTGGAGTCCGCGCCCGTCGGCGAACCGCCCTTGGCCTCGATCTCGGCCAGGATGTTGTCGATTTCGGTGCGGGTCCGGTAGGTGACGTCGTGACGCAGGCGCAGCATGCGCAGCAGCTGGGCGATGTCGCCGCGAGCGCTGGGGTCGTCGCCGTCCTCGTCGAGTCCCTGCCTCAGCTCGATCAGAAGCTGGGTCTGCTGCTGGGGGCTGAGCTCCTTTTCGGCGAGGGTGTTGCCCAGCCGGGTGATGTAGCCGAACGGCACCGGCGGCTCGTCGGGCAGCGGGTCGGGCAGCGGCACCGGCTTGCTTTGCAGCGCGTGTACCGCGGTCACGAGTTGGATGCCGGCGTCGACGGTCGGCTCCCGGTAGTCGATGATCTGCAACGAGGCAAGGGGATTCACGCGCATGCTGTCGATGTCGCCGATCCGAACGGGAAGGATCGGCCGGTTCAGCGCCCTCGCGTAACGCAACTCGGTCTGGCTGGGCTTCGACTGCAGCCAGTTGTTGGATAGCGCCACGATGAACACGTCGCACGAGCGGATCTGTTCGAGGATCTTGTTCCACCACGATTCGCCGCCACCGAGCTCTTGGTCGAACCAAACCTGTTGCTGTCCGCGCCGAAGTGCGGTCGTCAGGGCGTCGACCGTCACCCTGTCTTGGCTCGAGTAGCTGATGAACAGCGGCATCACGGTCTCCTACGGGGAGGCGTAGCAAACGAACGGGCGGTGTCGGCGCACGCGGCTATTAGGCATGCGCCGATACCGTATCAGTGCCGGGGGGTATCAGACGGCGCAAATTCGCGGCTACTGCGGGCGCGACGGCGAAAACTCAGCCATGTCCGCCGTCAACCGCAGAAGCGTCCTCGGACGCATGGAATTCGGCATAGCGGCGCGCGAATTCCGCGCCGGGAACGGGCCACTGTTCGCCGGTGGGTCCGCGGACCACCCAGTCGCCCTCGGCCGCGGTTGTGGGGCCCTCCAAGGTGTCTACGGTCTCGCCCGGGTAGGCCGGGCGGGCCCGGACGCTACCTTTCCGCCGCCAGCGCCCGTCGCCGGCGGGCTCGTAGGTCTCCCGGAAGATGTCGTCGCGAACCGACCACTCCTTGCCGTCTTCCTGGATGGCCCAGTCGCCGGCGTCGGCGCGCATGGTGTGCCCCGAATCCGACGTCCAGGTCCATGGGGCGCTTCGTTGTTCGGCGGCCACCGTGCCCACCCGGGTGAAGGATTGCCAGAGCGGGCGTGACCGGAAGCCCAGCTGGCGCAGGCTCCATAACGTGCCCGCCAGGCTGCGCACCGCGGCGTTGAGTAGGCCTGGATCCCTTTCGACCACAGACCAGTCGACCAGCTTGTCGTGGATCTTGCGAGAATCGTCGCGCGGAGAACCGTATTTCCAACCGTTGCGGCGGTAGTAGCGGCACCAGTCCTCATGCTCCGCGCGGGCCATGCTGATCGCCGAGTACTGGTCGAAGCCCATCATGGCGAGCTGTTCCAATGGTGGCAGTCCGGCCATCTCGTGGCCGGACAGCTGCGCCGGCGGGCTGCCCCACGTATTCCAGGTGTGCCCCGCGATCTGCTCCACCATCCACAGCGCATTGCGCACCTGGCGCCGGTTGGACCCACGATAGAACTCGTCGAGCTCCGCCCACGGCATCGTGGCCGCCGATCGTGGCGCGCCCGGTTCGATCGTCGAGACATACCGCTCGTGAATCAATCTCGCCGCGCGCTCCCAGGCGTCCTGCACTTGGCCCTCGGGCGTTTCCAGCACCAGCGAGTAGGACTGCAACCGGCCCACCACCTGGATCGAGTCGTCATTGATGCTGGTGTTGAGGTCCGACGCGTAGATGGGCATATCGGGGAAGCGGGCAGCCAGCCTGGCGGCGGTCGTCGCGGCGTGGGAATCCACGAAGATCACGGCGCTGCTCGCGGGGTCGACGTCGCCGATCAGTTTCAGCATGGTCGGCACCGTCGGCGCCTCCGCCGTCGCGTCGATCGCCGGTCCGTCCGAGGCGAATCCGGCCTGCTGGCGGTAGAACTCGTGATCCGCCAGGTACTCCTGAGCGTCCCGCTCCACCAGCGTCAGCGCGGGCAACGGCACCGCGTCGGGCGGGGTGTAGAAGTCGCGCTCCAGGGCGCGCTGCGTCAGGTCCGCGCACAGCGCCAGGGTCAATTGTGAAGTGCCACAGACGAATACGCGTGCCGTTCGCCCGGTCGCGATGATGCCGTCGAGCAGCCTGCCCGCGGTCACCTCGTACTTGCCGACCACGTCGGCCGCCCATCGGGTGTCCGATCCGCCGAACTGCTGGGCCCGCCACGCTTGGGCCAGCCAGGGATCGTCCATCCGCACGATCAGCGGCAACCGCCGCTTGTGGGCGACCTCGTCGAGCTGACGGCTGATCAGGTCCAGCCACAACAGGTTGACCGCCGGGTCTGGCGCCATCAGATAGAGCCGGGACAAGTGGCGCCACAGCCGCAGCGACACCAGGGTGGTCGGGTTGTTGAAATCCACCAGGACCACCCGGGCGCCCTGCCTGCGGGCCTGCTGCACCCGGTCGTCGCTGGTGCCGGTGATGACGACCAGCGTGCCGCGCCGGTCCAGCGTCCGGGCGACCGAGCTGATCATCGATTGCGTGTCGGCGTCCACGCCGACGATGGCCGTGACGGAGTCCGCCAGGTTGGCCCGCAGCCGGTCCACCTGGGATCGGAAGACGCCGACCACGACGCCGCCCAGCCCGGTGAAGATCGCCGAAAGTGCCGCGATGCGGGCCAGTTCCAGACCAACCGGCGTGGGGTTCGGGCAGGTTCGCCCGCCCACCGAGAAGTCGCCGGTGCCGCCCTTGACCAGACTGGCCGTCGCCATCAGCGGGGTGAAGAAGGCCGGATGGTTGGCGTCGTGACAACCCCAATAGGAGGTGAGGCCCAGAACCGTCGTCATGGGGACCAGGCCTGCGATCAGGGTGAACGAAACACCCACCATCCGGTGGCTGCCGCCCGAGCGGAAGGTCAGCACGGATGCGGCGATCAGTACGGTGACGACGATCGCCAGCGTGGGCATCGAGCCGGGACGGCCGAACCAGGCGAGGGCCGGTGGCAGCGCGTCGATGATGTCGGGCTGCAGGTCCAGTACGGCCAGATAGGCGATGAGGAGGAGGCCGACAGCGGTTACGCCCCAGCGCAAGATGGGCGAGGGTGTCCTCGTGGGACGCATCCGCCGATCTCCCTTCGCGCGGTATCGGCTGCTCGGACGTCGAACAGTACACGCAAAAGATCGGCCGAAGGCAACGACTCCGGGTGGGTGCGCATCGCCGAGTTGCCCAGTCGGGCAACCGGCCGGCTATCCGACGTACCGCGAAAGCCGCGCCGAAAGGTGCGGCACCAGGCCGCCGTCGGCATCCACCCGTTCCTCGACGTAGGCCAGGTCGCCACCCTCGACGATGCCGTAGAGCCGTTTGGCGCCACCGACCAGCACCCCGGATCGGCTGCGGGCCAGCGCATCGGTCACCAGCTCCCACGACGACTGGGTGCGCGGCCGTCCGTAGAACAGCTCGACGTAACCGGCCGAATGGGCCAACAGCAATTCGATCGCCTGAGATTCGCTGGGGTCGTCGGGATCGCTGACAAAGCGCCAGAAGCCCGTCTCGCGCAAGCCGCGTTCCTGGTAGTCGCCCGTCTCGCTGAGCCGCCACGAGCGGGACTCCCAATTCAGATAATCGCCCCCGTCGTGCGAGACCACGATCTGCTGGCCGAATCGGTAATCCCCGTCATGGGCGTGGCCCTCGCCTACTCCGCGCCACACACCGACCAGCGGCAGCAACGCCAGCAAAGCGTCGTGCAGGTTGGCGCCTTCACGCAGGTTGGCGGTGTCGGCAGGAAGCGGAAGATCGTCGAAGGCGGGAATGTTGCGGCCAGCGGTCAGCTTGGCGCGTTCGGCGGCGGCGGCCACCGCGCGATCGCCGGAGCCCGCCGGGCTCGATGGCTCGTCGGAAGTCACGATTCGTCAGTGATGAGCCGGTACAGCGTGTACAGCGCGAACCATGAGATCACCACGACCGACACGACCAGCATGATCTCGAAGAAAAGCACCACGCGGACAAGTCTATTCGCCGCGCGAGTTCCCGGTCAGGGCAGCCGAGGTCTCAGGCGATCTTGACGTCCACCTCGTGGATGCCCGCGCCCGACGGAGCCACCACGGCGTTCCCGTTACCGGCCGCCGACAGCGCGCGCAGTGTCCAGGACCCGGGCGCCGCGAAGAACCGGAAGTCGCCCGTGGCCGACGCGACGACCTCGGCGGTGAACTCGTCCGACGAGTCGAGCAGGCGGACGAACGCGCCGCCCACCGCCTGCCCGTCGCGGTCCACGACGCGGCCGGTGATCACCGTTTCCTTCTCCAGGTCGACGCTGGCGGGCAACGTCACGCCTTGTTTCGGGGCAGAGCACATATCAGCTTCCCAACTCAATCGGGGCGCCCACCAGGGAGCCGTATTCCGTCCAACTTCCGTCGTAGTTCTTGACGTTTTTGTGGCCGAGTAATTCCCGGAGCACGAACCAGGTGTGCGACGACCGCTCCCCGATTCGGCAGTACGCGATCGTTTCCTTGGAGCCGTCCAGCCCGGCATCGGCGTACAGCTTGGCCAGCTCCTCGTCGGATTTGAAGGTGCCGTCCTCGTTGGCGGCCTTGCTCCACGGCACGTTGATCGCCCCGGGAATGTGGCCGGGCCGCTGGCTCTGCTCCTGCGGCAGGTGCGCCGGCGCCAGGATCTTGCCCGAGAACTCGTCGGGCGAACGCACGTCGACCAGGTTCTTGGTGTTGATGGCCGCGATGACCTCGTCGCGGAACGCCCGGATGCTGTTGTCCGGCGCGGCGGCGGTGTATGAGGTCGCCGGCCTGCTCACGATGTCGCGGGACAGCGTGCGCCCGTCGAGCTCCCACTTCTTGCGGCCGCCGTCGAGCAGCTTGACGTCGGCGTGGCCGTACAGCTTGAAGTACCAGTAGGCGTAGGCGGCGAACCAGTTGTTGTTGCCGCCGTAGAGGATCACGGTGTCGTCATTGGCGACGCCGCGTTCGCTGAGCAGTTTCGAGAATTGCTGCGCGTCGACGAAGTCGCGCTTGACCGGGTCCTGCAGATCGGAACGCCAGTCCAGCCTGATCGCGCCGGGGATGTGGCCGGTGTCGTATGCGCTGGTGTCTTCGTCGACTTCGACGAAGACGACACCGGGGGCGTCGAGATTGCTCTCGGCCCAGTCCGCGGAGACCAGGACGTCGGAGCGTGCCATGCGGGGGATCCTTTCGATCGCTTTCTATGAACGGTTCATGCGGTGCGCGCGGCGCCTCGCAAGCGCGCGACCAGGGGATAGAGCTGGCAGCCCAGGCAGATGCCGAAGGCGGCATTGAGGAAGGCGGCGGTCAGCGCCGCGGCGGTGGCGACCGCGCCGATCAAGAAGGCGCCGGCGGCGAACGCGACGACACCGGCGAGCGCGAAGACGAGGCCGACGAGTTGGGCGAACTTCAGCGGTGCGACCGGTTCGCGCTCGCCGACGGGGCCGAGGCGGGGCGCCACGACGCGGGCGAATATTCGCCCGTAGGGGTGCTTGCGCGGGCCGCCGACGGCGCCGAGGGCGAAGATGATGGCCTGAACGCCGAGAATGACCGCCGCTGCGAGCGGACTGGCGGCGGACACGGCGAGCGTGACGACCAGGACTGCGGTCGTGACCCAGGCGGCGAACCTCGGGCCCCGCACGTCGACGGTGTCTGGCTGGGTGGTGGTGTTGCTGCTCGGCATGGGACTACTCCTGGATACGCATGTTGCTGTCGGGAACGAACGACGGGAGACGGGGCCTCGGTAACGTTCCGGGGCTGGCTCCGAGTGCTACGACGAAAACGCGCGGCGCTCAGCAGCTACAGCGACAGCAACAGCCCGCGGTGCGGCACAGATCGACTGCGCGGCGTGAAGTGAGCAGGGGCTCAAGGCGGGCTAGCACGTCGGCTAGTTTACCGAATGACGGACGGCGATCAAATCTACAGGCGATTGCCGCGCGGACCGCAGGCCCACGGCTTCGCCCAGGCACGGCGGGGTCAGGACTGCTTGAATCCGTCCATGTTGACGGTGACCCCGTAGCTGATGCCCTCGATGATGACATCGGAGCCGCGCGCTCCCTCGGTCTTCGGCGCCACCCCGAACGGGAGCCGCTGGTTGGGCACCCTGGCGGTGAAGGCGCGCAGCACCGCATCCCGCTTGTCATCCGGGACGGCCTGATCCGCGGTGTCCGGCCCGGTCAGGACGCCGGTCGGCGTGATGACCAGCGTCGCGGGGTCGTCCGGAGCGATGGAAAGGTCCACTGAGACGCTGACCCGATGCTCGAACTTGGCCGACTGCGGGGTGCCGCTGAACAGTAGGCCGTGGCTGTCCGAGATGCCCGACGCGGTGATGCCCCCGGTGGCGGTGTTGGTTTCCCTGGGCGGCGCCTCGACCATCAAATCGGTGATGCCCATATAACGGCCCAGGTGCGTCGAGTCGATGATTATGCGGCTCTCCAGTTTGCCGACCGGCAACTCCGCATCTGGCCCGATCAGCCAGGAGGCGTGGCGCAAATCGACCGAGTACATCGTGGCTTCCAGCGTGGCCTTCCCGACCGCCGCATGGTCGACGGCGTTGGCCTTGATCTCCAGCTGGTTGTAGCGGTGGCGCATCGCCTGCGGGATGAACGGGAACGCCACGATGGCTACGAAGGGGTCGGACCTCAGATTGGCCGCTTTGCGCACGCTGCACGACAACCGGTATTCGGCATAGATGCTGCTGCCGTAGTCGATCCCGACGACGCCGAGCACGACCACGGCTACGGCGATCGCCGTGGCCGACAGGGCGATCAGCACCTTGCGCACCCGCACATTGTCGCGTAACCACCCGGGTGGCGGGGCTCACACTGCCTCGTCGCCACGCGTAAATGGCAGGTGGCAAGTTATCGTTAGGTGACCTGGCCACTAACGCGTCGTTGCGTTGCGAATTGTGAAGATGCCGTTCCCCCGAGCTGGAGGGGTTAGTTGGAGCTATTACTGCTGACTTCGGAGCTGCATCCCGACCCGGTCCTCCCATCGTTATCGCTGCTTCCCCACACCGTCCGGACGGCGCCCGCGGAGCCGTCCTCGTTGCTCGAGGCCGGGACGGCGGACGCCGTGCTCGTGGATGCGCGCACCGACCTGTCGTCGGCACGCGGCCTTTGCCGCCTGTTGAGCACCGCGGGCCGATCCGTCCCCGTCCTAGCCGTCGTGAGCGAAGGCGGCCTGGTGGCGGTCAGCGCCGACTGGGGACTGGACGAGATCCTGTTGCCCAGCACCGGCCCCGCCGAGATCGACGCCAGGCTGCGGCTGGTGGTGGGTCGCCGCGGGGGGTTGGCCGACCAGGAAAGCGCGGGCAAGGTGAGCCTGGGGGAGTTGGTGATCGACGAGGGCACGTACACCGCGAGACTGCGGGGTCGCCCGCTTGACCTGACCTACAAAGAGTTCGAGTTGCTCAAGTACCTGGCTCAGCATGCGGGGCGCGTATTCACCCGCGCGCAGCTGCTACACGAGGTGTGGGGATACGACTTCTTCGGCGGCACCCGCACCGTCGATGTGCACGTGCGCCGCCTGCGCGCCAAACTCGGCCCCGAACACGAGGCATTGATCGGCACCGTCCGCAACGTCGGGTACAAGGCCGTCCGGCCGGCACGCGGCCGCGCGCCGATCGCGGAGTCCGAAGACGCCAACGCCGTCGAATCCGACTCCGCGGATATGCAAGAGCCGCTTGGCGACCCGTTGCGCAGTACGTGACCGCGCCGGCCTGGCGCTCGACGCTAACCGCGGACGAGCAACGGCAAGTACGCGAACTAATCACGGCGGCAACGGAATTCGATGGGGTCGCGCCCGTGGGCGAACAGGTGCTGCGCGAACTCGCGCACGACCGCACCGGGCATCTGCTCATCACCGAGACCGACGAGATCGTCGGCTACCTCAACCTCTCGCGTGGTCCAGACGCCGGAATGGCCGAACTGGTGGTGCACCCCCGGGCCCGCCGGCATGGTTTCGGAACGGCGCTGGCGCGAGCGGCGTTGGACAAGACCGGCCGGAGCAACCGGTTCTGGGCGCACGGCACGCTCGAGCCGGCCCGGGCCACCGCCTCCGCGCTCGGTCTGGTTCCGGTACGCGAACTGCTGCAGATGCGACGCACGCTACGTGACACGCACGACCTGGTGCGTCCCGTGCCGGGCGTGCGGATCCGCACCTACGCCGGCCCCGGCGACGATGCTGAGCTGCTGCGCGTCAACAACGCCGCCTTCACCGACCATCCCGAACAGGGCGGCTGGACGGAAGTTCAGCTGGCCGAGCGGCGCGACGAACCGTGGTTCGACCCGGCCGGTTTGTTCCTCGCGTTCGGCGATCCGGAAACCGATCAGGCGGACAAGCTGCTGGGCTTTCACTGGACCAAGGTGCATCCCGATCACCCTGGCTTGGGCGAGGTCTACGTGGTGGGCGTCGACCCGGCGGCGCAGGGCCGGGGCTTGGGTCAGATGCTGACGGCCATCGGCATCGAGTCGTTGGCGCACCGGCTGGCCGACTCGGCCGAACCGACGGTGCTGCTCTACGTGGAGTCGGACAACGTCGCCGCGGTGCGCACCTACCAGGGCTTGGGTTTCAGCATCTACAGCGTGGACACGGCCTATGCGGTCGCTGCCGCCGACCACTGACCGCACACGCCGGCGGCGGGCCCTGCCCCGGTTGTTCACTTGGGCTTGCTAGTCAGACGTAGCCGCGGGCTGCCTCGGAGCATGTTTTCGCGAAAGCCTGGCAACCTATTGGGAGTGGCCGCGGCGCACACGCGGGTTGGAGAATGCGTCAGGAAGCGAGATCGGTGAGGCTCGACAGGGGAGGCAGGGCGCTGACCGCGCTGGCTGTGGCGGTGGCAGTCGGCGGCGCCACCTTGACCGGCTGCGGCAGCGACCAGAACCGGCGCGGCGCGTCGCCGGCAGCCGTCTCCGGGCCCACGGGCACGGCGGGATGCGGCGGCAAGAACAAGCTGACCGCGGAAGGCTCGACGGCTCAGCAAAACGCGATGGCGTTGTTCAACCAGGTCTGGGGCCAGTACTGCCCGGGCAAGACCGTGTCGTACAACCCAACCGGCTCCGGTGCGGGGCGCGAGCAATTCATCGCCGGCCATGTCGACTTCGCGGGCGCCGACTCCCCGCTGGCCGCGGACCAGATCGGCCCGGCCGCCGCACGCTGCGGCGGAAACCCGGCGTGGGACTTGCCGCTGGTGTTCGGGCCGATCGCATTGGTCTACAACCTGCCCGGAGTCCCGGCGCTGGTGGTCAGTAGCGACGCGTTGGCCAAAATCTTCACCGGGAGGATCGCGGCCTGGAACGACCCGGTCCTGACAGCCCTCAATCCCGGCGTCGTGCTACCCGACACCAAGATCACGCCGATCTACCGGACGGACTCATCCGGGACCACCGACAACGTGCAGAAATTCCTGACCGCCGCCGCACCGCAGAGCTGGGCCAAAGGCGTGGGCACAGAGTTCCAGGGTGGGGCCGGCGAGGGGGCCACGAAGTCGGTCGGGGTCGTTCAGGCGGTGCGGGCCACACCTGGCGCCATCGGCTACGTCGAGAAGGGTTTTGCCGACCAGGCCGGCATGCCCTACGCCCAAATCGGCACCAACAAGGGTGCCGTCATCCCGCTCACCAACGAGACGGCCGGCAATGCCGTCAATGCGGCAAATCTCGTGGCCGACGGCAACGACCTGGTGCTTGACCTCAACTCGATGTACAGCTCCCAGCAGCCGGATAGCTACCCGTTGGTCCTGGCGACGTATGAGATCGTGTGCTCGAAGGGCTCCGACCCGGAAACCTCCGGCGCAATCAAGTCATTCCTTACTGTGGCCGCCGGCCCCGGCCAGACCGATCTTCCCTCGGCCGGCTACGTTCCGTTGCCCGCTAAGGTCAAACAGCGACTGGTTGCCGCGATCAACGCCCTGCAGTGACCAACTGGCCCCGGGCTTAAGGAGCGACAGAACTGTGCCGGGATCACAGTGACCACGCCGAACCCCATCGACGCCGGTGCGGGAGCGACCGCTTCCACGCCCTTTCCGCAGGCGCCGGTGATACCGATCGGCCCGTGGGCCGATGCCCGCGCACATGTCGGGGATCGGGCATTCCGTTGGCTCGCCAACGGTTCGGGTTTCCTGATCGTGGTCGTGATCGGGGCAATCGGCGGCTTCCTGTTGCTGCAGGCGCTACCGGCATTGAGACGCGATCGCGAGAACTTCTTCAGCTACGGCGGCAACTGGGTGACCACCGACACTTCGGCGATGCACTTCGGCATCTCCGATCTGCTGAAGGTCACCCTGTTCGTGTCGGTGTTCGCGTTGCTGCTGGCGATGCCCGTCGCGCTCGGCGTCGCCATCTTCGTCACGCAGTACTCGCCGCGGCGCGCCGCCGGCCCCTTGGCCTACGCCGTCGACCTGCTGGCCGGGGTCCCCTCCATCATCTACGGCGCGTTGGGCCTTTATGTGCTTGCGCCGCAGCTGCAACCCGCAGCCACCTGGCTGAGCCATTCTTTCGGCGGGTGCTTCCTGTTCGCCGAGGGCAATGCCTCGGTGACCGGCGGTGGCACCATCTTCACCGGCGGTGTCGTCTTGGCGGTGATGATCCTGCCGATCATCACCGCCGTCACCCGCGAAGTGTTCATCCAGGCGCCGCAGGAGCAGGTCGAGGCCGCGCTGGCGCTCGGCGCCACCCGCTGGGAAGTGGTGAAGACGATCGTGCTGCCGTTCGGACGGTCGGGATACATCAGCGCGGCGGTGCTGGGGCTGGGTCGCGCCATGGGGGAGACGGTCGCGCTGCTGATCATCCTGCGCGGCACCCAGGCAACGTTCGGCTGGTCGCTGTTCGACGGCGGGTCCACCGTCGCGACCAAAATCGCGGGGGCCGCGGCGCAATTCAACGACCAATACAAGGCCGGCGCGTACATCGCCGCGGGGCTGGCGCTCTTCCTGCTCACCTTTCTGGTCGACGCCCTGGCGCGTGGCGCGGTCGCCGGTACCCGATGGGGTAGTCGATGACCTCGATGTTGGACCGCCCGCTGAAGCCGCGCAGCTTCTCCAGGCCCAGCCGGCGCCGCCGGCTCGCGGATCACGTTGCGATGGTGCTGGTTTCGCTGGCAATGGTGATTGCGGTGGCGCCCCTGCTGTTGGTGCTGTACTCGGCGATCGCCAAGGGATACAGGGCGATCGCATCGACCACTTGGTGGACGCACTCGCAGGCGGGCATGACTGCCTTCGTGGCCGGCGGCGGCGCCTACCACGCGATCGTGGGCACCGTGCTGCAGGGATTGGTATGCGCGCTGATCTCGATCCCGGTCGGCCTCATGCTCGCCGTCTATCTGGCCGAATACGGTGCCGGCACCCCGCTGGGCAGACTGGCCACGTTCATGGTGGACATCCTGAGCGGGGTGCCCTCGATCGTGGCGGCGTTGTTCATCTACGCGCTGTTCGTGGCGACCTTGGGTCTTCCTCGCTCCGAGTTCGCGGTATCGCTGGCGCTGGTCCTGCTGATGCTCCCGGTGATCGTGCGAGCCACCGAGGAGATGCTGCGAACCGTCCCGGTGGACCTTCGCGAGGCCAGCTACGCGCTGGGCATCCCGAAGTGGAAAACGATCCTCAGGGTGGTGATTCCCACCGGGCTGTCGGGCATCGTCACGGGCATCCTGCTGGCGATGGCCAGGGTGATGGGCGAGACGGCCCCGCTGCTGATTCTGGTCGGTTACGCGCAGTCCATGAACTTCAACATCTTCAGTGGCTTCATGGGGACGCTGCCCGGCATGATGTACAACCAGACCAGCGCCGGCGCCGGCGTGAACCCGGTCCCCACGGACCGGTTGTGGGGTGCCGCCCTAACCCTCATCCTGGTGATCGCCACGATCAATATCGGGGCCCGGGTGACAGCGAAATTTCTTGGCACCGAGAAGTCATAGGCAGGAGCACTAAGTGGCCAAACGGTTGGACCTCAAAGCCGTCAACATCTATTACGGTGCGTTTCAGGCGGTCGCGGATGTGACGCTGTCCATCCTTCCGCGCAGCGTCACCGCGTTCATCGGCCCGTCGGGTTGCGGCAAGACGACGGTGCTGCGCACGCTCAACCGCATGCATGAGGTGGTCCCCGGCGGACGGGTTGAGGGCAGCGTGCTCCTCGACGACGAGGACATCTACGGCGCGGGCGTCGACCCGGTCGGCGTGCGCCGGGCGATCGGAATGGTGTTTCAGCGACCGAACCCGTTCCCCGCCATGTCGATTCGTGACAACGTGGTGGCCGGTTTGAAGCTGCAGGGCGTGCGCAATCGCAAGGTGCTCGACGAGACCGCTGAGTATTCGCTGCGCGGGGCGAACCTGTGGGACGAGGTCAAGGACCGGTTGGACAGGCCGGGCGGCGGGTTGTCCGGGGGGCAGCAGCAGCGGTTGTGCATCGCGCGGGCGATCGCCGTGCAACCCGACGTGCTGCTCATGGACGAGCCCTGCTCGGCGCTGGACCCGATCTCGACGATGGCCATCGAGGAACTGATCAGCGAGCTGAAGCAGGACTACACCATCGTCATCGTCACCCACAACATGCAGCAGGCGGCCCGAGTCAGCGACTACACCGCGTTCTTCAACCTCGAAGCCGTCGGCAAGCCGGGGCGGTTGATCGAAGTCGACGACACCGAAAAGATCTTCTCCAACCCCAGCCAGAAGGCGACCGAAGACTACATCTCGGGCCGTTTCGGCTAACCCGGGGTGTTTTGGCTTACTGCGAGGCCGATTTGGGTTCTTCTTCGGGCAGTTTGCCGGTCGCCTGGAAGATGACGCGCCTGGCCACTTCGACGGCGTGGTCGGCGAAGCGCTCGTAGAACCGGCCCAGCAGGGTCACATCGACGGCGGCCGCCACGCCGTACTTCCATTCGCGATCCATCAACACCGAGAACAGATGGCGGTGCAGATCGTCCATGGCGTCATCCTCTTCGCGGATCCGGGCGGCTTTCTCCGGATCGCGGGACATCACCACCTCTTGCGCGCTGTTGCCCAACTCGACTGCGAGCCTGCCCATTTCGGCGAAGTAGCCGTTGACCTCCTCGGGCAGCGCGTGCTGCGGGTGCCGGCGCCGAGCGATCTTCGCGACGTGCAGGGCCAGCGCGCCCATCCGGTCGATGTCTGCCACCATCTGAATCGCGCTCACGATGGACCGCAGATCACCGGCGACCGGGGCCTGCAGGGCCAGCAGCACGAAAGCGGTTTCTTCGGCGCGGGCACTCAGCGTGGCGATCTTCTCGTGGTCGGAAATCACCTGTTCGGCCAGCACCAGGTCGGCCTGCAGCAGGGCTTGGGTGGCCCGCTCCATGGCGATGCCCGCCAGCCCGCACATCTCGCCTAGCCGCTCGGATAACTCCGAGAGCTGCTCATGGTAGGCGGTCCGCATATGGCCAAGCCTACGTTCTCGGCGCGGAAAAAGTGCGGTGCAGCGCCGCCAAATGCGCTTACTCGCAGGTGGTGTCGGCGGCGTTGGTGACGGTCAGGTCCTCGGGCAGCTTGGTCGGGGCGCTGCCTGAGCCGCGTTCGATCTGCAAGCTGATCGACGAGCCGCTCGGTTGGGGGGTGGCGACCGACTTGAAGTCCGGTCCGAGCACCACCTGAACGACTTGCCCGTAGCCGGAAACACGTTGCACTCGGGCACTGGCGAACGAGGACGCCACGGTCGCCGCGGCCTGCTCGTTGCCGGGTGAGAACAGTACCGTCGTCGTTTTGACCGGACTCGGATAATCGTCCGGCGTCATCACGTTGAAGCCTTGCTGCTTGAGCTGGCTGGTCGCGGTGGCCGCCAGGCCGCTTTGCGTCGTGGCGTTGGAGACCCGCACCGTGACATCGCCCGGCGTGGTCGTGGTGACCTGCTCGTGTCGAGCCTCGGGGGCCGCGGTGGGTGCCGGCGCCTTGGTGACGGGTGTCTTCGTCTGGCCCGACTTGTCGTCGGACGTGCCGAGATTCTTTGCGTTCTGGTCGTTTTCCTCGGGCAGCGGATCGTCGTTGATGATGGCGTCGAACAGCGCCCGCATATCGGCCATGCGTGGCGGTTCGTCGCCGTTCTGGTCGGTTACACCGGTCGGCACGGTGACGAAGGTGACGTGCCCGGCCGCCATCCCCTGCAAGGACTGACCGAGTTGGATCAATTCCTTCGACTGCACGTTGTCGACGACGGTGAGGCTGATGAACATGTTGACGACATTGTTGAGCTTGTTGAGGTCGAGCAACGTGTCCTCGGAGATCAACGATCGCAGCAGCGATGACAGGAACAGCTGCTGGCGCTTGATGCGGCCGTAGTCCCCGTTGGTTTCGGTGGTGACCTGGCGGGCCCGCACGTAATTCAGGGCGGTTGGGCCGTCCAGGACTTGGCGGCCGCCGTGTTCGAGCACGGTGCCCAGCTCGTAGTCGTGCAGCGCGGTCTTCGAGCACACCTCGACACCGCCCAGGGCGTCGACCATCTTGGCGAACCCGGCGAAGTCGACGGCGATGAAGCGGTTGATGCTCAATCCGGACAGCTTCTGGATTTCCTTCACCAGACACTTCGGGCCGCCGAAGGCGAATGCCGAGTTCAGTTTGGTCTCCGTGTAGACCATCTTCGGGCCCCAGGTCTTGGTCTTCTCGTCGTAGAGGGGCCCGTACTTGCCCGTCGCCGGGTTCCACGCCTCGCACTGCATCGGGGTGATGGCCAGGTCGCGGGGGAAGGACACTGCCACCACCCGTTTGCGGTTGGCCGGAATGTTGACCAGCATCACGGTGTCCGACCGGGCGCCGTCCGCGTCGTCGGTGTCGCCGGCGCCCATGTTGGCGTTGTCGCCGGCGCGGGAGTCAAGTCCGACGATCAAGAAGTCTTCGTCCCCGTATTGCCCGTTGCGGTCGCGGATGTCATCCGATTGCGGGTCAAGGGCGTTGATGGTGTTGAGCCGGGCGTTCTTCGACGTACTCCATTGCCACGCCCCGCCCGTCATGGCCACGGCGAGCACGGCAAGCAGCGCCGCGACCGAGCGCGCGGCCAGCAGCATCGGCCGGTGGCGGTGTCGAGTTTTCGGCTCGTAGGTGTCAGCGGTCGTACCGGATGCGGGCCCGTCGCCGTTCCGATGGTCGGGCACTTCGAGGTCGGGGATCTCCGAGACCGCATCGAGTGAGTAGGCCAGGTCCTCGATCACCTGAGTGTCCTGCAGCTCTACCGGCGGGTCCGGTTCGGCCTCGGCGGGTTCGGGCTCCGGCTCGGCGCGGCGGTGCGTCGACCGGCCGGTCGACGGGGCACCGAGTTTCGCGATGAGGTCGGCGACGCTGACCCCGCCCCCCGCGTGGGATCCGGAACCTTCGTCGTCGGCTGCCCGAGGCTGGTGAGGCTGGTGAGGCTGGTGAGGCTGGTGGGCCTCGACCGCGGCATCGGCCTGCCACAGGTGGAGTCTGTAGTCGGACGGGGGCTCCGAGAACCGCTCCCACGGGGCGGCGCCCAGTGCTGCGCGGCGAGCGTCGCGAGGGGCGTCGTCCTCGGCGTCACTCATGTCCTACCGGCCTCCGAAGCTCTGATGCGGATGTCAGCCCGTCCGTGCGCGATGCCTGCCCAGCGCTTGGCGTTGTCAGCCGGCGGCTCGTGCCACCCGTGGGTCGCACTCCTTTGTCGCGCTCGGGCGGCGGCGCGTTACCGACCCGCTGAAGGAACGCGCAATGCAGCAAGTCCCACATCGTACTGAGTTATCGGTCCGGACGCGATCTCGAGAGCTTGATCAGCCGCCGGAGTGCATCACGTCCGCGCCGGCCGGCACGGTGCAGTCGTCGGGGTCGGCAAGCCAGCCTTCGGGCAGTGCCACCCGGGCGGGTGAGCCCTGCCGTCCCCGGGGCCCACTGGCCGCGTCCGGGAAGGGGACGGTGCGGTCCAATTGGCTTAGCAGCGAATCGAGTTCGTCGAGGGTCTTGACCATCGCCAGCGCCCGGCGCAGCTCCGAGCCGGCCGGAAAGCCGTGCAGATACCAGCCGACGTGCTTGCGGATGTCGCGCATGCCCTTGTCCTCGCCGAAGTGCGCGGTCAGCAATTGCCCGTGGCGGCGGACGATGTCGGTGACTTCGCCCAGCGTGGGCGGGGTGGGCGTTGGGCTATTCGTGAACGCGGCCGACAACTCGGCGAAAAGCCAGGGCCGGCCCAGGCAGCCGCGGCCGATCACCACGCCGTCGCAGCCGGTTTTGGCCATCATCGCCAGGGCGTCGCTGGCGTCGTAGATGTCACCGTTGCCGAGCACCGGGATCGTCCGCACGTGCTGCTTGAGCAGGGCGATCTGTTCCCAATCGGCGGTGCCGGAGTAGCGCTGCGCCGCCGTGCGGGCGTGCAGCGCTACCGCGGCGGCGCCCTCGGCCTCGGCGATGCGGCCGGCGTCGAGGTGCGTGTGGTGCTCGTCGTCGATGCCGACGCGGAACTTGACGGTCACCGGCACCTGGGTGCCCTCGGTGGCGCGCACGGCCGCCGCGACGATCTGGCCGAACAGCCGCCGCTTGTAGGGCAGCGCCGCACCGCCGCCGCGTTTGGTGACCTTGGGTACCGGACAGCCGAAATTCATGTCGATGTGGTCGGCCAGGCCCTCGTCGGCGATCATCTTGGCGGCGGCGTACGTGGTCGCCGGATCGACTGTGTAGAGCTGCAGCGATCGCGGTGACTCGTCCGCGGCGAAGGTGGTCATGTGCATAGTGACCGGGTGCCGCTCGACGAGCGCGCGCGCCGTGACCATCTCGCAGACGTAGAGACCGCTGACCGTGCCGACCTTCGACTGCTCTAGCTCACGACACAGGGTCCGGAACGCGACGTTGGTCACGCCCGCCATCGGGGCCAGCACCACCGGGCTGGCAAGCGTGATGGGACCGATGCGCAAGGCGGGTTACCGGCGGCTCATTGCCAGCTTGCCCGCGGTCTGGTGCAGCTCGAACGCCGTGGTCTTCTTGCCCGTGCGGGCTTCCCGGTCGAGCTGGCGCTGCTTCGATATCTCGAACTTTTCGCAGGCCTGCTCGAGTTCCTTGATCAGCAGGGCGAGGTCGTCGCGCATCGCCGCCGCCTCACCGGTGAAGTCCTCGCGCTCGAAGATGCGCCACTTCTTCAGCACCGGCATGACCACATCGTCGAGGTGGATGCGGGGGTCATAGACCCCCCCGACGGCGATGAACACGGCCTTGCGCCGGAACTCGGGGACCTGATAGCCGGGCATCTGGAAGTTGCGCAGCACCTTGTGTAGCTCTTTCATCGCCTGATTGGGCGCAATCTCGAACCCGGCCTCGCTGACGTCGCGGTAGAAGATCATGTGCAGGTTCTCGTCGGCCGAGATCTTGGCCAGCAACTGGTCGGCGATCGTCTCGTTGCACGCCTTGCCGGTATTGCGGTGCGAAATCCGGGTCGCGAGCTCCTGGAAGGTCACATAGATGACCGAGTCGAACAGGCTCTCGGCGAACAGGTCGGCTCGAACCTGCTGGTTCTGGCCCGGGCTGAAGCCCCGGTTCACCACCTCGATGCGCAGCTTCTCCAGCTCGACAGGATCCACCGCGCGGGTCACCACCAGGTAGTCACGCAGCGCGATCCCGTGCCGGTTCTCCTCGGCGGTCCACCGGTTGACCCATTGGCCCCAGGGGCCGTCCAAGCCGAAATTCATCGCGATCTCGCGGTGATATGACGGCAGGTTGTCTTCCGTCATCAGGTTCTGCACCATCGCCACCTGCGCGAGGTCGGAGAGCTTGCTCTCCTCGGGGTGCCAGTCCTGCCCGCCCAGTGCGTAGAAGTTCTTGCCGTCCGACCACGGGATGTAGTCGTGCGGGTTCCAGTTCTTGTGCATGCTCTCGTGCCGGTTGAGGCATTTCTCGACCACCGGTTCGAGCTCGTGCAGCAACTGTACGTTTGTCAGCTCGGCTGACATAAGGCCTCCGGTTATCTGTGTCGACGGGTAGCAGTCAATATATCTGTGTACTTCAGTAGCATCAAGCTGCCTGGCCGCGCGCCGCATAACGGTTTGGATCCCAATTTTTGGGCGCCATCAGGGAGTTGCCGCGGCGGCGCACCCGGTAAACAGGGCGTCGCACTACCCCAGGTCCGGGGAAGGCACGTACGGCGCCGCCGTGATGTAGAGCATGTTGACGCAGTAGTCGATGAATTGTTTGCGCGTCGCGCCGAGCTGTTCGTTCAGGTACGCGGTGAACAGGCCCGACAGCCCGCCGACCAGGCTGGTGGCGATCATCTTCTGCAGCACGGGATCGCCGATCCGCGACAGCTTGCGCTGCAGCAGTTCGATGAAGTTGGGCATCCACTCAGCACCCGACCGGGTCAATATCGGTTCGACCGCCGGCGCCAACAACAGCACGCGGCCGCGGACCGGGTCGTCGACCATCAGCTCGACGAACTTTTCGACCGCTTCCCGCGGGGTATTCGCCGTGGTGAGTGTGTTCATCGCGCGCGTACATACGTCGTCGTAGACCGCGCGCACGAATTCGTCACGGTCGGAGAAGCTTTCGTAGAAGTAGCGTTCGGTCAGCGCGGCCTTGCGGCACACCGCGCGCACGGTCAGCGCGGGTCGACTGTCGCTGCCGAGCAATTGCACACCGGCGGCGATCAGGTTGTCGCGGCGGAGGGCGAGGCGATCCCCCAGGGGGACGCCGGTCCAACGGCCCCGTCGTTGACCGGACTCCACATCGCTCCTAAGCTAGAACTGACAACGCGTGTAGTCAGTTTTGCAGATACCTACAGGAATCCAACAGTGACTCAACATACGTCCGGAACCCGCCCGCTGACCAGCGACGTCGCATCCGTCGAATCGGACACCACAGCGCCGGCCGCCGGCTGCCCGGTGTCGCCCTTGGGCTACGACGCGCCACCGCTCCCGCTGGGCCCCGAATCGCTGACGTGGCGGTACTTCGGTGATTGGCGCGGCATGCTGCAGGGCCCGTGGGCCGGGTCCATGCAGAATATGCACCCACAACTGGGCGCGGCCGTGCTCGATCACTCGACGTTCTTCGTGGAGCGTTGGCAGCGCCTGCTGCGCTCCCTGTACCCGATCGGTGGAGTCGTCTTCGACGGTGAGCGCGCCCCGGTCACCGGCGCCGAGGTCCGCGACTATCACACCGACATCAAGGGCGTCGACGAACAGGGCCGCCGCTACCACGCGTTGAACCCCGACGTCTTCTACTGGGCCCACGCCACCTTCTTCGTCGGCACCATTCACGTGGCCGAGCGGTTCTGCGGCGGGCTGACCGAAGCGCAGAAGCGTCAGCTGTTCGACGAACACGTCGACTGGTACCGCATGTACGGCATGAGCATGCGGCCCGTCCCCGCGTCGTGGGAGGAATTCGGAGTCTACTGGGATCACATGTGCCGCAACGTGCTCGAGGACAACTTCGCCGCCCGCGCCGTCCTCGACCTCACCGAGCTGGCCAAACCGCCGTTCGCGCAATGGCTTCCGGATTGGTTGTGGGCCGCGCAGCGCAAACTCCTCGCGCCGTTCTTCGTCTGGGTGACGGTAGGTCTGTATGACCCCCCGGTGCGCGAGTTGATGGGCTACCGGTGGTCGCGGCGCGACGAGTGGTTACACCGCCGCTTCGGCGACGTCGTTCGCGGGGTCTTCGCCTTCGTGCCGAGCCGATTCCGCAAGCACCCGCGGGCCCGCGCCGGCTTCGACCGCGCCGCCGGAAGAATCCCGGCCGACACGCCGCTGGTGCAGACGCCGGCGCGCAACCTGCCGCCCGTGGAGGAGCGCGGCAACGCGAAGCATTACTGCCCAGTGGTTTCCTGAGCGGCGCGGCCCGCGTTATGCGTAGGCCGTGACCGCGGGCGTCCCCACGCCGTTCTGACGCACGTGCCGATGGCCGTGCTCGGTGCCGTCGGCGTGGTCGATTCCGTCGTCACTTGGTGCCGCTGCGCCGCCGGTCCGGCGGTTGCGCCGATTCGCTGACGGCCTTCAGCGCGCCATCCCTGCGGTGATGACCGGGCACGCCCGGTCCCGCGTGCTCGGCGTTGAACACCGCGTCCATGACCAGTTGACGGACATGGTCGTTCTCCAGGCTGTAGAAGATCGTGGTTCCCTCCCGGCGAGTGAGGACCAGTCGCGCCATCCGCAGCTTCGCCAGGTGCTGGGAGACCGACGGGGCGGGCTTGCCCACGTGTTCGGCGAGCTCGTTGACCGACATCTCACGGTCGGTCAGCGACCACAGCACTTGTACGCGCGTGGCGTCGGCCAGCATCCGGAAGACCTCGACGACCAGACTCGCCTGGTCGTCGGGTAACCGGCCAGGTCCACCACTACCTGCATGCATACGCAAACAGTAATCAAGTGGGGCCGCGCCGCCAACGATTGCTTCTCAGATCGACGGGACCACGGTGGATCGGCGTTGGCCGCCGTTGCGCTCATTCCAGAACCGGTACACATCCACCGCACCGTCTTGAGGTTGGTAGCGCATGGGCAGGCGCCGCTGGTCCCAGCTCTTGGTGAATTCGTCGTAGAAGGTGGACACCTCGAAGTACTTGCGGTCGTCGAGGTAGTACTGCTCGTAGGCCTCGCGGGTGATCAGGAAGACGACTTCCCTGGGTGAGCAGTAGTACAGGGAGCCCAGGCACATCGGACACGGATGCGCCATCACGTAGATCGTGCTGTCGACGAGGTGCTCGGTGCCCAGCTTCATGCACGCCTCGCGGATGGCCAGGATTTCGGCGTGGGCGGTCGGGTCGTTCGTCTGCGCCACTTTGTTGGCGCTCTCGGCGAGGACTTCGCCGTCTTTGACAATCACCGTCGCGAACGGGCGCCCGCCCTCGGCGACGTTTCGGCGGGCCAGGTCGATCGTCCGCTGGGCGAAGTCGGTCACAGGTCGCAGGGTAGTCCCGCGGGGGTGGGAATCGGCCCTGTGATACTGACTAGATTGTCTATTTAATTTGGGTCGGGATGAGGGAGCACCATGGCGCGCACCGATCGTGATCGTTGGGATCTGGCGACGAGCGTGGGGGCGACGGCGACGATGGTCGCCGCCCAGCGGGCCGTGTCCTCCGACGCGAAGTTGATCGATGACCCCTACGCGGCACCGCTGGTGCGCGCCGTGGGGATCGACGTCTACGTCCGCCTGGTCAACGGCGAAATCCCCTCCGGCGGGACTGCCGAGTTCGATCCGCGCCGAATGGCACGCGGAATGGCTTGTCGCACAAGGTTTTACGATGACTTCTTCCTGAAGGCAACGCAGAGCGGTATCGGCCAGGCGGTGATCCTGGCGTCGGGACTCGACGCGCGCGCATACCGCCTGCCGTGGCCGGCGGGCACCGTCGTCTACGAGGTCGACATGCCCGAGGTGATCGAGTTCAAGACCCTGACCCTCGCCGATCTGGGCGCCGAGCCGACCGCCGAGCGGCGCACCGTCGCCGTGGACCTGCGCGACGATTGGGCCACGGCGCTGCGTGATGCGGGATTCGGCCCGCAGTCTCCGTCGGCGTGGAGCGCTGAGGGCCTGTTGGTGTACCTGCCGGAGGCGGCCCAGGACGTGCTGTTCGACAACATCACCGCCCTGAGCGCCACCGGCAGCCGCCTGGCCTTCGACTTCGTGCCGGATACCGCCGTTTTCGCCGACCCGCGCTGGCGCGCGCACCACGACCGGATGAGCGAGCTCGGGTTCGAGGTCGACTTCAACGACCTCGTCTATCACGGCGAGCGCAGCCACATCGTCGAGCACCTGAGCCAGCGCGGCTGGCGGACTTCGTCGCAGACCGTCAAGGAGTTGCACGCGGCCAACGGCTTGGCCTATGCCGACGACGAGGTCGCCCAAGCCTTCGCCGATGTGACCTACAGCAGCGCGGTGCTCGGGCGCTGAGCGCCGCTGACGCGGCGAAATAAAACGCTTTGGTGCCCCTGTTCAGAGTCGGTTGATTCTTGACGTTTCTGTTTCGGTTGATCCTTGACACTCTTGTTGTGTGTTAGGCGCCTGCGCTGGTGCGCAAGGCCCGCTTGTTTCGTACCTCTCCGGAGCTGGTGCGGGCGGCGGTTTTGACGAGTTGGTCGCCGATCCAAAACCGCAGCAGGTCACCATCGACGTGGACATCGCAGCGGGCGCCGGCGTAGTGGCGCCCAACGCTGACTTGCTGCCAGGACACGCACACGATGCCGTTGACACACACCCGGCGGCTGACCCAGTCATCACCGCTGCGATCAGCGCCGACTTGTTCGGCCCTCGGCGGTGATGTCGCGGGGGTCGCGGCGAGGGTAAACCGTTGTGCCGGGGTGGCCATGTCCAGCGATTGATGCGGGCGGGTGGTGTTGTAGTAGTCCACCCACTCATCAAGGGCCTGCTGCGCTGCCTTTAAGTTGGCGAAAGCTGGCCTGTTGCTGAGGAACTCCGCACGCATGCTGCGGTGGAAGCGCTCAATCTTGCCAGTGGTGGTAGGGCTGCGCGGCTGGGTCAGCAGGTGCTCGATCCCGTTTTCGCGGCAGATCCGGTCGAAGAGCACTTCCACCACCGGGTGGTTGAACCGGCCAGTGAACACCTTGCCGTTATCGGTCAAGATCTGCTCGGGGACCCCGTACGTGGCCAGCGCCCCACGTAGTCCCTCGCAGACCGCGCGGGTACGCTCGCGGGCCATCAACCGCGCGCAGACACACATCCGGGAGTGATCATCAATTCCGGTCAACGCTTTGGCGCTAGTGCCATCGGCCAATGGAAAGCCACCCACGATGTCCATCTGCCACAACTCCATCGCGGTGCCGCGTTCCCAGCGTTTCCACTTGCGTGAGCGCCGATCCCGCAGGCTCGGGTCAATCATGCCCGCGCGCACCAACGCCCGGTACGCCGCCGACTCCGAGGGCGCCGGCCCTATGCGGCGCTTGGCCAGCTCGAATACCAACCGCCGCGGCCCCCAATACGGCCGCGACCGACGCAACTCCAACAGCGCGGCCTCCACCGCGGCCGGCATCTGATGCGGACACGACACCGGTCGATGCGACCGATCCACCAGCCCCTCCAGGCCCGAGGCCTCATACCGGGCCAACCAGGCGTGCAGCGTCTGACGCGACACCCCAACTTTCTCGGCGACCTGCGAGATCGACAACCCATCACTGATCACCGCCAACACGGCCTGATACCGCTGCTCAGCCACGCTCAACTCCCTCATCTAGGGAGTGTCAAGGATCAACCGAAGTAACTGTCAACCATCAGCCGAAACACTGTCAGGCATCACCCGGAACTGAAATGTCAAGCATCAGCCGAGGTCATACAACGCTTTGGTGCCCCCACTAGGACTCGAACCTAGGACCTGCGGATTAATAGTCGGATTAAAGCAGCATGAGTTACGGAAAATTAGCCCTGACAGCAAACTCTAAGCGTGCCGCGACATAACTGTGATGGAAACGGTATCTGAGTTGAGACGAACTGGTGATTTAGTGTGCGCCGTGACAATTACACATCCGTTAATAGAGGCCTGGCAGCTCTGGCAGCTTGCAGCACGCAGGGCAGATGTGACAGTCAACGAACGGATACGGGTTGTCTCCTTATTCGCTGAAGAAACGGGCTGCTCTCCGGTTGCCGCCCAGCCAATTGACATTATTGGCTGGCTGGCGCGTCACAGTGAATGGTCGCCAGCAACTGCAGCAACTTACCACAGTTATTTGCGGGCATGGTTCAAATGGCTTTGCATAATGGACCACCGCGCCGATGACCCGATGGTCAAATTAGCGTCCCCACGATACCCGGACCGGGTGCCACGCCCTGTCACCGACGACGACCTCGTGCGCCTCCTCGTCACGCCGATGCACCACCGCACCCGCGTGATGATCCTCCTCGCGGCACTCGGCGGCCTGCGCGTCGCGGAGATCTCCCGGGTGCGCGGCGAGGATATCGACCTCTCAAAGCCCGCGATCCACGTTCTAGGTAAGGGGAAGCGCAGTGCGTGGCTGCCGCTGCACACTCTGCTGGTCGACGCCGCGCTGACGATGCCGACCCGGGGTTGGTGGTTCCCTGCGAACTCGCGCCGCCCGGGCGACCATGTGCACTCGAAGTCGGTCAGCGACATCATCGGCAACGCGATGCGCCGCGCTGGTGCGCGCGGTACCCCGCATGGACTGCGGCACTGGTACGGCACAACACTTCTCGACGACGGAGCTGACCTACGCACGGTGCAAGAACTGCTGCGTCACCGTTCCTTGGCGACCACGCAGATCTACACGCGGGTGACCGACGAACGCCGTAGCGAAGCGGTCGGGCGCCTCGACCCCTTCCGCGGCGCGGCGTAGTTACTCGCGCGTACAACAGGAAGGAAATACGATCCCGCCATGAAGACCCACGCAATCATCCTGACCGGCGTAATAGCCTTGGCAGGAGTGCCATTGACGACAGGCTGCGGCGGCGGCGCTCGCGCCGACAACCAGGCAGACGGCCAATACCTGGAAGACCTTGACGCCAGAGGTGTGCCCACCGGGGTTACCAACGGTGCACCCCCTGAATTAGGGCACGCCGTTTGCAAGGACCTCGACGCTGGATCAGACGCCGGGAGCAAAGTGTTGCAGGTCGCCAACTTTCAGCTCGGCCATAAGCCTCAGTTCACCGTCATGCAAGCCGAGGAAGTCGTCTACTGGGCAGTCACCGACCTCTGTCCCACGCATTCGTCCCAGTTAAGGGAGTCGTGGCGCGATGGAAACTGAGGAGACCGCGGCGTGGGATGACGACGGCGCTGGCGGCGCGGAGACAACGATCGTGCCGCCGGCCGCGACGGAAGCGGCGCCCGAGTTGGCGTGGTCGCTCGACGACGGCTTAGACGAAGACGACGACGAGCAGCAGCGGTACTCGTGGGGAGACGTTGCCGAACGCGCTAGCATCGTCTTGCTGATTGCCGTCGCTATCGCCATCAGCATCGGCCTTCTCACGTGGTTCGGCTTCTGGATCTACGGCCAGGTGAAACCTGTACCAATGCCGCCGGGGCTTCAGCCCCCCGGTGCAGCGGCGACGATGCCCGCTGCGGCGCTTCCACCGGTGGCGCCGGCGCCAGACGTACCCCCTCGTTGCGCGCCGGGACACAACAGTGATCCCGGCTGCCTGCCGGTTGTGGCCGCGCCCGCGCCCGCGCCGTCAACGGTGACGGTCACACCGCCAGCGCCCCCGCCGCCGACGGTGACCGTGCAAGCCGCGCCGCCAGCTGCCCCCGTAGCCGCGCCGCCGCCAGACGCCGACCAGATCTTCCGCCAAGGAACACTCGGCATCCCCGGCATACGGATCATCAACTGGGACGTCGCCGAAGCCGGAGCCCGCAGCATCTGCAGCGGTTTCGCCCACGGCATGACCCGCGCCCAGGTCATCGACGCAGTGCAACGTAACGACCCCACCTTCACCCCGGCGCAAACATCGGGGATGGTCAACGTCGCGTTGGCCGCCTACTGCCCACAATACGAAGGGAACTGAGCCAGTGCGACGTATCGCGGTAGGTCTTGCGTTGGCGGTCTGCGCCGTAGCGGGGGCTGGTGTCACCGGCCTGGTGTGGATCGAGTTGCGCCACACCGCGCGGCCATGAGCGCGGCGCTGTACGTCATCGTGTGGTCGACGGCGTTCCAGCTCGCGTGGCTGGTCCTGACCGCCGTCGCCGTGCTGGCCTGGCAGCGCGACGACACCCCCGAGGTCGACATATTCGATAGCTGCTGGTGATCTAAAACCAGCCCAGCAGCGTCGCCAGGATCGCCGCCATAATCGCGGCGGCAACGATCCATCCGGCCACCACGATCGCGGTGGCGTGCTCAGCCGCCCTCACCGACGGCGCACCTACCGGCCCGTCTTGCCTTCGGCGACGCGACGCTCCAGCGCAGTCAAGTCCTTGCGCAGGCCGCGCACATCGCCGGACAGGCCGCTGATGTCGGCCCGCACCAGGCGCACGTCGTCGCCGAGGTCGCTGACCATCCGCAACGCGGCGGTGAGATCGTCGCGCAGGTTGGTGGTGTGCCCGTTGGTGACCTGGTTCTTGATCTCGCCGAGCAGCTGTTGGCGCTCTTCGAGTAGCTGCTGGTTGAAGTCGACCAGCGTGGTGCTCTCGGTTTGGTGTTTGGTGGCCGCGCTCGTCGAGCGGGCGGTGACGTGGGCGATGAGTGTCGCACCGGCTACCGACGCGATCGGGGAGATGGTGGCGGCCGCGAGTTGCCAGTTCACGAGCCGTGTCCGATCCGATCCTTGGCGACCACGGTCGGTACGTTGCTTGCGGTGCCGTTGTCGCGGCCGGGCCCGATGCACGCGCATGCGACCGACTTGAGCAGCGAAGCGAACGCGCCCAGGGCGGCCGCCGAGGCCAGCAAATACCAGGGCACGTCACTGAGGTAGTGGGCGTGCGCGGCGCCGAGCACGGTGCCGGCGCCGATCGCGGCCGCGCCGGTGGCGTTCTCGCCGGCGTGCCAGACCCATGTCCAGCCGGGCCGCTTCCAATTGATGACCAATGCAACGCCTTTCGTGAATGTAGGTCCGGGGCCGCAATGCTGCGGCCCTGGACCTACGCGGGAAGATCACGCGGACAGGAAAGCCTGGGTGTCCTTGAGTGCCTTGTCGATGGTCTCGAGAACCGTCTTGACCTTGGCGGGCTCGCCGGGGATCTCCTCGGCGAGGGCCACCAGGGCGTCGAGCTCGGTGATCGCGGTCTCGACGGTCTGCTTGAGCTGGGTCGGGTCGATGTTGGGCATGATGGTGTTTCCTTTCGAGGGTGTTATGCCCGTGCGGGCGTGAGGGTGGCGATCGACTGCAGGAAACCCACGGCGTCAGCGACGAGATTCCTGTAGCCCGGGATCTCTCCCAGGTAAGAGATGTGCGGCGCGGTGGGCCCTCCCGGCGCGGCCAGGAACTGCAGGCCGAGCACCGCCGCGGCGACGTCGGCGTCCACCCCGGTCGCGGTGCTCAGGTCGCTGACCCCGATCAGGTCAGTCAGGAACGAGATCCCCGCCATGACACCCATGTCGAGCAGCCCCTGCATCCCGCCGGCCAGCCCCTTGAGCAGACCTGAGTCCGCGACGATCTGCTCCAGGTCTTTGACCATGTCCTGCAGGAACAGCACGCCGTTGTTCATCTGCGCTTGCGTGGCCGTGGTGTAGACGTCGGTCATGATCTTGCCGACCGCGCCGACGGGCACCATCGCATACATGTCGTTGCCGGCGTCGCCGCCGGCCTTGGAGTGCACGTAGTCGGCCCATACGGTGCGGCCGTTGATCGTCGGCAGGGACGGCATGTTGACGTTGGAGATGCCGCGCCAGCGCGCGCCGGGGTTGCCGATGCCGGGTGCGACCGCGCCGGCCATGCGTCGCGGGTTGCCGAAGGTGATGCCGCCGATGAAGTTCGGCGCGAACTGTTCGAGCTGGCCGCCGGGCGCTAACGCCATCTGCACCATCGCGGCCAGCTCGCCGCCCTGGCTGTAGCCGATGACGCTCCAGGTGCGGTTGGGGTTGTCGGCCAGCCAGTTTCCGGTCCAGTCGAAACCGTCGTCGATGGACTGCTGGTAGCTCGGTGCGTTGGCCGCGCCGCCGATGAACCCGAACGTCGCCGGGTACGGGCACGGGACTTCTTCACACAAGGTGTCGTCGACGTACTGGGCGAGCCCGTTGACGACGTCGGAGGGGTACTGGACCAGCCCGGCGCCCCAGGTGCCGTTGTAGGTGATGATGGCGTGGCGGACCAGCTTCACGCCCGCGATGTTCGCGGCGAGCGACGCCCACGAAGCGCTCACGCCGGGGCTGCTTCGGGTTGGGGAACGCCGTGGTGGGCCGCCCGGCCGCGCGGCGCTGCTCGATGACGAACTCCATCAGCTCGTGCAGGATGAACCGAGGGTCGCGCACGATGCCGTCGGAGAACTTCCACGTCCACGAGATTTGGTCGCCGATGGGGACGATCTGCTCGAACGCGTCGAAGTGGCCGGCGTATTCGACGCCGTTGTGCTCGCTGGCCCATTCCTGTTTGTCGGGGTTGCCGACGATGGCGTCGGGGCCTTGCGGGTAGCGCGAGCACACGATCCGCCACATTTCCGGGTCGCCGTCGGCGTTGACGCCGGAGATGTCGGCCTGCAAGCTGTTGGGGTCGGCCATGATCGGTTTCCTTTCAGGCGATCGGGTTTGAGTAGCCGGGCAGTTTGAGCGCTTCGCCGATCACGCCGAGCGCTTCGACCGGGGTGTTGTTATTCAGGAACGGGTAGCGGGAAAACCACTGGTCCCACAGGGTGCTGACTTGGCCGGCCTGGTCGGCTGGCTTCGGGATCGCCGGATTCGGCGGTGATGCGGGGGCTGGTACGGGCGGTTGAGTCACGGCTGCTCCTGTGAATAGTTGGGCGAGCTGATCTGGTGTGCCTTTGAAGGCGTTGCAGTCCACCGACAGCCCGGCGATGTTGGCCCGGTCGGTGAACTGCCAACACGTCGGGGTGACGCCGCCGTAGGCGTTCCAGCCGGAGCCTCCGTCGCCGCCGCAGTTGGCGTAAATCTGTGACGCATAACCAGATCCGCCCGGGTAAGCCGAGGAGACCAGCGCGCCGGCCTGGGTGAGGTCGCCGCCCCCGACCTCGTCGTAATACCAGCGCGGGCAGTAACCGACACCCACGTTGACGCCAGCAGCGTTGAAGCCGTTCGCCACGGCGTAGTAGTTGGCCAGGTCACCGCCGTTGGCTTCCCAGTCGAACATCGCGTTGGGCAGCCCACCAGCGCCCAGATAGGTCTGCGCCTGCGAGCCGGGGCTGTTGGTGGTCACATAGTGATAGCCCAAGCACGGGATACCCGCGGCCTGACAGGCTTCGAGGACCACCGGCCAGAACGGATCCTCGTAGTAGTCGCCCTCGGAGACCTTGTGGCACATGCCCGAGAACCCTTGCGCCGCCAGCTGGTTGACGAAGTCGATCGCGTCCTGGTCGGTGTTCCAGTTGTTGTTCGAGCAATCCGGGTAGAACAGGGTGCCCGCGGGCGCGTCGGCCTTCGCCAGCGGGGCCGACAGCGTCAGGCGACGGCCAACGCCGGGCGCTTCAGCCCAGTGGCTTATGTGCGCGAGCCGCGGCGTGTAGCGCAGATGGCTGTCGCGTTCGCGGCGCACCTCCCACACCATGCGCGCAGCGCCCGTGGCCGGATGCGGGCGCACCACAGCGGCCGCGACCGCCCCGGGCTGGTAACGGACTTCGCCGACAAGATCAGGTTCGCCGGTGGGTTTCATGCTGGATTCCTTTGCGCGAGTGGGATTTTGAAACTGATTTGCCCGTAACGGATTTACGGGCGGTTAGGACAGAACGAGTCCAGCGCCGGCCCAGTCGGTGCCGGTCGCGGCTGCGAATGTGGCCGATGCTGCGGCGTCTGAGATGACCAGGCCGGTGTAACTACCCTCGGCGCCGTTGTAGCGTGTGTTGCCGCCGCTGGGTGAGCTGAATACGCCGCCGCCGACGTTGGCGCCGCACCCGAAGCCATGCAGGATCAGTTGCCCCGCGGCGCAAGTCAGTGCCTGCGAGGCGTTGCCTGATCCGTATGCTTCGACCGGGGTGCCGATACTGGTGACGTTGTTGTAGGACACCGAGTTGCCGACGAAGTAGGTGCCACCGTTCATCGACACTGCAAGGGTCTGGGCGCCTCCCGTCACCGATGGCAGGTAGAACACGCTCAGCGCGCCCAGGCCGGAGTTGTTGTTGAAGTAGTACGGGCCCAGCAGTGTCATCGCGTGGCCGCCGTAGGTGGCCGACGTGGCGGCTTTACCGGAGTCGCAGGCAACCAGCCCGAACACCCACGCGCCGGCCTTGGCGTTGTGCGACCAGGAGCCCGACGTGGAGAGGCTGGCCTTACCGGCGCCCAACGCGTCGAAAGACGGCGCCACAGTGGGGGCCTGATGCGCCAGCAGGAGGTTCCGCGCGGCGAACACTAGTAGGTGAAGCCCTGCACGAAAGAGCCGAACCAGTCGGTGCCATCGCTGATGAACGTGAGAATGTCCATCTGGCCGGCGCGGGGGTGATCGTCGGCGCGGTCCCCCGGCCCACTTCACACCGGTGAACGTGGCCGAACCCGCGCCGGTCGTGGACGGCTGCTTGAGCAACAGCACAAATGACAGCCCGGCGCCGACCGCAGGCATCGTGAACGTGCACGCCGTCGACGCGGTCAGCGTCGCGGTGAGCACCGTGCCGGACGCGATGTCCAGCGTGTACGCCGAGGACACGACGCCGATCGCCGTCACGCCTTCGGTGTAGCCGTCGATGGTCGGCGCGGATAGCGTTTTGCCGGAAAGGGTTTGGGTGTCGGTGGTGCCGACCACAGCCCCGCCCGGCGCGGCGACGGTCGTCATCGCCGCGGCCCCGTTGCCCACCACAAGCCCCGACAGCGACGCCGCCCCGGTACCCCCGTTCGCGACTGGGAGGACCCCTGCGCCTGTTCGGGCAGGTTGACTTTCGTGCCGGTCATCAGAACCAGTAGGTGATCTCGAGCCGGTCAGTCGCGGCCGGCGCCAGGGCCATCGTGATCGCGTTGCCGGTGATGGTGTAGTCGTTGCCCGAACCCGCTTGCAGCAGAATGCCGTTCAAGAACAGCATCTCCGACCCGGAGATCGGGGTGTTGGCTGTGGTGAACGCGGTGTTGGAGCCGTTGAGCGAGCCGGTCGGTGTCTCGCGGTTCGCCAAACTGGACGGCGCCAGGTAGTCGGTGCCCGCGACCGCGGCGGATGCGGCGGTCCCGTTGCCCTTCATGATCCCGGTGACGGTGGTCTCGATCGAGATGGCCGGGCTCGTGGTCGGATTGGCGATCGAGGCGTTGAAGCCGTTGGTGTTGGTCACCGACAGCGACGTGACCCCGGAGCCGAGCGGGAACTCCTGCCACTGCATCGTGGTGGTGCCGTAGGTGAACCCGGTGTCCGGCGACGACGGGGTGGACACCCAGAACGCGGTGCCCTTGTAGTCGGTGCCTGCCTCGACGAGCACGAACGCGCCTGCCGGGCTGATGGTGCCGGACAGGTCGGCCGCGCGGGACACCGAGATGTTGGTGGCGATTGCGGTGACCGTGTAGAGGCCGTTGGCGGCCTCGTTGGTGCCCAGGCCGCTGGCTACCGCCGTGCCGGTGCCAGAGGCTGCGGGGGCGGTGGGGATCAGGATCGTGTCGCCCACGGCGACGGTGACGCCGTCGATCGTGGTGCCGTTGATCGTGGTCACCGAACCGCTGGCGATGGTGAAGGTTTCCGCGCCGGTGCAGCAGGCTTGCGCGGTGGCCTTCATCGAGAAGCCCGCCAGCATCCCCTGCACCTGGCCGAGGTTCACCGCGTCGCTGGACGCAACACCATTGGCGACGCTGGTCAGCTGATGGCCGCCCATCGACTGCGCGCCGGTGAACGCGTTCGTGCCGGCCGCGACGATGACCGACGAGTCGACCTCGGTGGCGGTGACCGTCCCGGCCTGAACCTGGGTCGATGCATTGATTTTCTGCTGTCCCACAATGATTGCCCTTTCTTATGCGATCAGGTAGTCCACAGTGATCACGTCAGCGCCCAAGGGTGCTGTGGTGAAAATGATGCTGGGCGTGCTCTCCGAGTAGCCCAGGCCGCGTTCCTCGCGTAACCCGTTGCGGTACACCCGTGTTGAGCCGGACTGGAAGTTGTTCGCGCAGGTGAACACGGTCGTCGACCCGTTCGGTGTCCCGGCGGGGATCTCCCCGAACACCGAGACGCCGGTGCCGGCTATGCCGTCGGTACCCGGCGCTCCTGGTGTGACGACCAGGATGGAGACGTTCCCGTTGGGCATCGTGAGCGGAACAGTCCCGGCGCCGGCCGGTGTCGAGCCTGCGTTGTAGACGACGATGGTGCCGTTGACCGGCACCAGCTTCACGGTGTCCGGGGTGCCTAATCCGCCCGGCACGGTGAGAACGCAACGCCACAACGCGTTCTCGGGAACCTGGTCGATCATTGTGTGCGGCATGTAGCAGACGGCGTGGTTGGCGCTGATCTCGGCGTCGGCGGTGATGACGCCGTCCGCCCACAAGTAGACCTCGAGGGTCAGCGCCACGCCCGGCGCATAGTCGACGGGGTTGCCGTCGGCGTCTTGGTTCTGAAAATCCACGACCAGGTCTTGGCCGACGACGACCGGCAGCTCATAGATCTTCGCGCCCGGCGTGAACAGAAGCGCCATCAGGAAATCAGCTCCCGCACATAGCGCGACGCCTCGAAGTCCGCGGCAGAGGCCACGTGCACACCGCCGTGGCCGCGATGGTGAAACAGACAAAGCCACATCA